>JAOTYM010000094.1 GCA_029861845.1 Gammaproteobacteria bacterium
GGTGGTGTTTGAGAAGGCGGACGAAGTGGTTGCGGCCTACGACTCCGGTCGTTGCGATGTCTACACGACGGACCGTTCCGGCTTGGCGGCACAACGCCTGAAGCTAAAGAACCCAGACGCCCACATGGTGTTGCCAGAGACTATTTCAAAAGAGCCGCTGGGACCGGTGGTACGCCATGGCGATGACCAGTGGTTGGATATCGTCAAGTGGACCCTGTATGCCATGCTCGAGGCTGAGGAACTCGGCGTGTCGTCTAAGAACGCCAAGAAGATGAGGGGCTCCAAGAACCCGAACATCAAACGTCTGCTCGGCCAAGAAGGTGACCTCGGCAAGAACCTCGGTCTCGACGAAAAATGGGCGTATAACATCATTAGACAGGTTGGGAATTATGGCGAAAGCTATGCCAAACACGTCGGCCCCAACACACCGCTTAAGCTCAGCCGTGGCGTGAACGCGCTATGGAGCCAGGGCGGTCTGCAGTATGCGATGCCAGTCCGATAAGACGACTGCATCTGTTAGTTAAGGATTAGTAAGGCGTGTGCCCGGCTCGCCGGGCACACGCCGATTTTCTTGCCCAGGCTTCTAGGGAACTAAAAAAGGGCGATCCGTGGCCGCCGAGAAAAAAGAAGCGTCGGTGCTGGCAAAACCACCAGCTAAACCACCGGTCTGGAACGACCCCCGCTACCGGGCGTTGTTCTTCCAGGTGCTCGTGCTGGGCGGCATCATCGTCGCTTGCATCTTCCTGGTTAATAACACGCTGGCCAATCTGGCGCGGCAAGGTATTGCGTCCGGTTTCGACTTTCTAGGTAAGACGGCCGGGTTCAGTATCTCCATGACCCTCATCGAATATTCGGAGGAACACACCTACTTTCGTACCTTCTTGGTGAGCGTCATTAACACCATATTGGTGTCCGTGATTGGCGTCTTCTTCGCCACCATACTCGGCTTCATCATCGGTGTGGCCCGGCTTTCGCGTAATTGGTTGATCGCCAAGCTCGCCAACGTCTACATCGAGACGCTACGCAATATCCCGTTACTGCTACAACTGTTCTTCTGGTACTTCGCGGTGCTTCGGGTGTTACCGGGCCCACGGCAAAGCGTCGCCATGTTCGACACTTTCTTTCTGAACAATCGTGGCCTGTTTTCACCGAAACCGGTATTCGAGTCCGGATTCATAGCGATCCCCATCGCCCTGGTGATCGCCATTGTGGCCATCATTTTCATTGCGCGCTGGGCCCGTAAACGCCAAGAGGACACTGGTGAGCAGTTTCATACCTTCTATGCCGCACTTGGCATCTTCTTTGGTTTACCGTTTCTGGCGGCATTGGTCACTGGCTTTCCGTTGAGTTGGGACTACCCGGTGCTCCAGGGCTTCAACTTCAAAGGTGGCATGGAAATGATCCCCGAGTTCGTCGCGCTGGTGCTGGCGCTTTCCCTGTACACGGCGACGTTCATCGCCGAGATCGTACGGGCCGGCATCATGGGCATTAGTCACGGCCAGACGGAAGCGGCCTACGCGGTCGGCCTCAGGCCGGGGCCGACGTTGCGGTTGGTCATTATCCCCCAGGCCTTGCGGATTATTATTCCACCATTAACGAGTCAGTATCTGAACCTGACCAAGAACTCATCATTGGCGGCGGCTATTGCCTATCCCGATCTGGTATTGGTGTTCGCGGGTACAGCGCTGATGCAGACGGGTCAAGCGGTGGAGATCATCGGCATGACCATGGCGGTGTACCTCACCCTTAGTCTGCTGATTTCCGGATTCATGAACTGGTACAACAAGAAAATGGCGTTGGTGGAACGATAACAATGACAGAACAAACGCGCCATTACGAACCTGGTAAACACCCCGACCTCCCGCCCCCCTTGACGGAGGTTGGCGTGATTGGCTGGCTGCGCACCAATCTATTTTCATCGTGGTCAAATACCATACTGACGCTTGTCGGTCTTTACATCACCTATCTGCTCGTTCCGCCAGTTATCAAATGGGTATTTATCGATGCCGACTGGGTTGGCACCACGCGCGAAGACTGTAGCCGAGAAGGCGCATGTTGGGTGTTCATCAAGGTCTGGTTCAAGCAGCTCATGTTTGGACGCTATCCGCTTGAAGAGCTATGGCGGATCTACACCGCCGGTGCATTGCTCGTCGCCGCGATGATCCCGTTGTTCATCCCACAGTTTCGCTGGAAACACTGGCTCGCGTTATTCCTACTGATTATCTACCCAATCATAGCCACCTATTTGTTCAGCGGATTTTCCGCCGACGCCGTCGCCGCATGGCCGTATCGCCTGATGCAGTACTCGGCGTTGGCGTTAGGCATTCTGGCCTTACTGCCACTGCTCGGCGTTTGGCGCGAACGAAGCGCCATCGTCGCCATCGTATTGCTAGTGCTGGTGCCCTTATGGGGCCTATCGGCATCATCCACGTGGACCGCCGGCCTACTCTACGGCGCCCCCACCTGGGCCGCCGTCATCGGCGTGATACTTGCGATTGGGGCGCCGCTGGTGCTGGTAGCCGGCCTGATGTTTTCGCAATGGCGTAACGTCATCGCCGAGAATTATTGGAAGTTCGCTATCACCGCTGCCGTAGTCGCGTTTATCGGCTTCATGTTTCCGCTGTGGGCGTGGCCAGATACGGCCGGTTCGTCGCCGCCGTGGTCGATACCGCTGACCGCGGCCGCATTGGCGCTGGCCGCCGTATGCCCGTGGGGCTATGACAGACCGTCGGGCCAACCCGCGTGGTTGGCACGGTTATTGTTGCCGGCCTATGTGGTCATCGCCTATCTCGTGCTTACCGGGCCACCGGATTTTCTCAACTTCGGTGGTCTGGATTGGACCGCCAATGCCAAGCCGTTATTCGCTGCTATCAAGGACGGCCCTCTACCCGAGGTGGAGACACCGTTATGGGGCGGCCTGTTCCTGACCCTGGTTATTGCGCTCGTAGGCATCGTCGCCTCGCTCCCCATCGGCATCGTGTTGGCGCTAGGCCGGCGCTCCAACATGCCCATAATCAGGGCGGCGTGTGTCGGCTTCATCGAATTCTGGCGCGGCGTACCGTTGATCACGGTACTGTTCATGTCATCGGTGATGTTTCCGCTGTTCATGCCCGAGGGCATGACCTTCGATAAATTATTGCGCGCCTTGATCGGGGTGATGTTGTTCTCGGCCGCGTATATGGCGGAAGTGGTGCGCGGCGGGCTGCAGGCAATTCCCAAAGGCCAGTTCGAGGCGGCCGGTGCGCTAGGCTTGAGTTACCCCAAGGTAATGAGCTTCGTTATCATGCCGCAAGCGCTCAAGATCGTCATCCCCGGCATCGTCAACACGTTCATTGGTCTTTTTAAAGACACGACTTTGGTGCTCATCATCGGGTTGTTCGATTTTCTCGGCATGGCCCAACTGGCGGCCACCAATCCAGACTGGCTGGGTTTCTCGGTCGAAGGTTATGTCTTTACCGCCTTTGGCTTCTGGTGCTTCTGCTTTAGCATGTCGCGCTATAGCCAGTACCTAGAGCGAAAACTGCACACCGGGCACTGAGTTGACCACGTGAAGCGCTGAGAAGGTTACGAGGAGCAAACTATGGAAAAAGACGTGCGCAAACCGACAAAGCGGATGACCGTCTCGACGGAAGTCATGATCCAGATGGTCGACGTTCACAAGTGGTATGGGTCTTTCCATGTCCTCAAAGATATCAACCTAACGATGCACAAGGGTGAACGCATTGTTATCTGCGGCCCCTCAGGCTCGGGCAAGTCGACCTTGATCCGCTGCATCAACCGACTCGAAGAACACCAGCGTGGCCAGATCATCGTCGAAGGTACCGAGCTTACTGGCGACCTCAAGCACGTGGAACAAGTCCGGCGCGAAGTCGGCATGGTATTCCAGCATTTCAATCTATTCCCGCACCTGAGTGTGCTCGAGAACTTGTCCTTGGCCCCAATTTGGGTACGCAAAATGCCGCGCAAGGAGGCCGAGGAAAATGCTATGAAATACCTCACGCGCGTAAAAATCCCCGAGCAGGCCAACAAGTATCCGGGTCAGTTATCCGGTGGCCAGCAGCAACGTGTCGCTATTGCCCGATCGCTGTGCATGAACCCCAAGGTCATGCTGTTCGACGAGCCAACATCGGCCTTAGATCCTGAAATGATCAGGGAGGTGTTGGATGTGATGGTAGAACTCGCTGAAAGCGGCATGAGCATGATTTGTGTTACCCATGAGATGGGCTTTGCCAACACAGTTGCTAACCGTGTTATTTTCATGGACGAAGGCCAGATCATTGAAGAAAATAACCCGCAAGAGTTCTTCAACAACCCACAATCCGACCGTACGAAGCTATTCCTCAGTCAGATCCTATCTCACTAACGCGTGACCTCGTGCACAACGTCCCATCACAAGTTAGATGGTGCTGGGAGTTTGCGCCTTGGCTGATAAACACGCCAAGATCCTAACGTGACGAAGACTGACGTCGACATCGGCAGCTGGTTTGCCACACCGGGCTGTGCACCGCTCGCTTACTATGAAGTTGAGAAAAAACATCCTCAACCGATATCGGGTGCAGAAGCTGTCGGAATGTTATCGTTTGATCGCGCACTAGGTTTGCTATTTGGTGGTTAGAAGGTTTAGGGTTGCGCTAATTGCGGCAAATCCTTAAACAGATCAAGCGCCTCTGGATTGGCCAATGCTTCCTTGTTCTTTACTGGTTCGCCATGTACGACGTCGCGCACCGCAAGCTCTACGATCTTACCGCTCTTAGTCCGCGGTATGTCATGTACTTGTATGACCTTGGCTGGAACGTGACGCGGAGTCGTATTCCTTCTAATCTGCTCCTTAATCTTGGCAATCAGCGGATCATCGAGTTGTAGGCCATCACGCAAGCGCACAAACAGAATGACTCGCACATCGCCCTGCCAGTGCTGACCGACAACCAAGCTCTCAACCACGTCTTCGATCTGTTCGGCCTGTCTGTATATTTCAGCTGTACCGATACGAACGCCGCCAGGATTGAGCACGGCGTCCGAACGACCATAGATCACAAGCCCATCATGTTCGGTCAGCTCTACGTAGTCACCGTGACACCAAACATCCGAAAAACGTTCGAAGTAAGCGGCCCGATATTTTTTATCGTCGGGATCATCCCAAAACCGAACCGGCATGGATGGGAACGGCGCTGTACAAACTAACTCTCCTTTGGCGCCTTTGATTGAGACACCTGTGTCGTCGAAAACCTCTACTCGCATGCCTAAGCCTCGGCATTGCAACTCACCACGCCATACCGGCAACGTTGGATTGCCGAGGGCGAAACAAGAAATAATGTCAGTGCCACCAGCAATGGAGGACAGACACACATCCTTCTTGATTTTCTCGTATACGAAATCAAAGCTCTCGGGCACCAAAGGCGAACCAGTCGACAGTATGGTTCGAAGGGTCTCTAAACTGTGTGTACTGATCGGCTCCAGACCTGCCTTATTCACGCCGTCGATAAACTTTGCCGACGTCCCGAAAACGGCAATGTCTTGTTGATCGACATAGTCGAATAAAACGTTGCCGTTTGGATAGAACGGTGCGCCATCATAAAGCATCAGGGTCGCACCTGACGCTAGTCCCGATACTAACCAGTTCCACATCATCCAGCCGCAGGTTGTAAAGTAGAACAATCGATCAGATGGTTTTATGTCGACATGTAGCAAGTGTTCCTTCATATGCTGGATCAGCGTACCACCGGCACCATGTACAATACATTTCGGCACGCCAGTTGTGCCTGACGAAAACATGATATACAGCGGATGATTAAAAGGTAATTGTTCAAACTTGGTCTCACTTACTTCATAACCAGAAATAAAATCTCTCAACGTCACGCTATCTGCTATTTTGGGTTGCGACGATACATAGGGCACCACCACAACTCTTTGCAATGATGGTAAGCGTGCAACGATTTCATTCAGTTTTTGTTGACAGCCGTGAGCCTTACCATTGTAGAAGTACCCGTCCGCGCTGAATAAAACCTTCGGTTCGATTTGGCCGAATCGATCGATTACGCCCTGTACACCAAAATCAGGAGAACACGAACACCAAACGGCGCCGATGGCAGCGGTTGCTAGCATCGCACTTACCGCCTCTGGCATATTCGGCAGATAACCCGCCACCCGATCTCCAGGCCCAACCCCCAGGTCACGTAGCGCCTGCGTCAGCCGCGCTACCTCATCGTAAAGCTCATCATGACTGATGGATCGCTTTACTCGGTCTTCGCCACGAAACACGATTGCGGGTGCAGCACCCTTTCGGCGCAAAAGGTTCTCGGCAAAATTCAGGCGGGCCTCTGGAAACCACTTCGCACCCGGCATTGCCGTCCCTTGAAGCACAACGTCGCCCCGACGGTCGGCAATAATATCGGCAAATGTCCAGACGGACTGCCAAAACCGCTCGGGCTCTTCGACCGACCAACTGTACAAAGCCGCGTAGTCAGAGATAGGCGTATCCCAATCACGGCTGACGGCGTGCGCGAATGCCGTCAGATTAGCTTGCGCTACCCGCTCATCGGAAGGTGTCCAAAGTGGCGTGATCATCGGTGCCTGTCCTCTTCCGTCAACGCGAAAATCTGCTGCGCGCAGGCGCTAGGCCCGGGGCCATTAGGGGTGACCTTAAGAGCGCGCGCGTGAGATTCTACCAAAGGTATCGATCATGGCGAGATCCATGGCGTCGCAGCCGTCGCTAAACTGATGCCGTCAGTGGCCGCCCTGAACTGCCAGCCCGCGGGCGCGGCGGCGGCACGAGTCGTAGCCAAATGGCCTTATTTGCTGGAGACTTCGCCCATGCGGTGGAAGTTTTTCGCGGCTTTACCCATAATGATTCTCACTCGCAAGAACGGGGTGTATCAGCCTGCCGACGCACGGAGAGAATGATGTCGCTACAACCCAAAGGCAGAACCGCCGAACTCATCGACAAGCTAGTTTCACACGCCCAGAAGAAACTACCCAAAGGACAAATCAAACAGGTAGAAGCGTTTCTGCGCCAATACTACCTTTGGGTGTCGCCGGACGATTTAATAACACGCGATATTCTCGATCTTAGCGGCGCCGCATTGGCCCATTGGCAGCTGGCACGCCAACGCTCACCCGGCGAAACAAAGGTCCGGGTCTACAATCCACAATTCGAAAAACATGGTTGGCAATCTACTCACACGATCGTCGAAATCGTCACCGACGATATGCCCTTTCTCGTCGATTCTGTGTCCATGGCGCTGAATCGTTACGGGCTCACTATACATCTAACCATCCACCCCGTTGTGTCCGTGCGCCGCGGTGCCCAAGGTAAGCTGCTCGACATATTACCAGCCGCCGAAACCAAGGATGGGGCAGTAGAGTCCTTTATGCACTTTCAAATAGACAAGCAGACCGAAACGCCGATTTTGGAGAAGCTGGCGGCCGAGATTCAACTTGTACTCGAGGATGTCAACCGGGCCTGCGCGGACTGGAAGCCTATGCGTGAGAAGGTGCTCGATATCATACGCGAACTGGATGAAAGCCCGCCGCCGCTCGCTAAAGATGAAATCGCGGAAGCGCAGGCATTCTGTCGATGGATCGAGGGCGATCACTTTACGTTCTTGGGATATTGTGAATACGACCTCAAAAAAACCAATGGTCAACTTCAATTGGCGCCTGGATCCACATTGGGAATCCTAAGAGGCTCGCAGAAAGAAACGCTCTCGGTACTACCGACAGAAACGCAAGAGTACGGTCGTTCGAAACAATTTCTTGTCGTCGCCAAGGCAAGCTCCCGCGCTACCATACACCGTCCGGCGTATATGGATTTTATCGGCGTTACGCGCTTCGATGCCAAGGGTAAACCGAACGGTGAGCGCTGCATTCTGGGACTTTTCACCTCTGCTGCGTATAACCGAAATCCACGTGAGATTCCGCTTTTGCGTCAAAAGACGAGGCAGATAATGAATCGTTCCTTATTTCCATTGAACAGCCATGCCGGTAAGGCGCTGCAGCATGTTATCGAAACCTATCCGCGTGACACGTTGTTCCAGATATCCGAGGATGAATTATTTAGTACCGCGATGGGGATGCTGGAGTTGCAGGAGCGTCAACGCATTCGCTTGTTTGTCAGCCGTGATGCCTACGCTCGCTTCTACTCATGCATGGTTTACGTGCCACGCGAACGATACAACCGTGAGTTGCGCATGCGCATCCAGGGGATCTTGTTAGAAGCATTCAGTGGTACAGGCGTCGAGGTCAGTACGTTGTTCTCGGAATCCGTTTTGGCGCGCATTCACTACGTTGTCCATACGGATCCCACCAGCCGCGTCGATTATGACGTCAAGGAGATAGAAACACGCATTATCGATGCAGCACGATCCTGGCAAGACAACCTACGTAGTGCCTTGACCGAGCGTTATGGCGAAGAGAAAGGCAACGTGCTGCTGCGAAACTATAACGATGCTTTTCCCGGCGGCTATCGTGAAGACTTTGCGGCGCGAACCGCTGCCATAGACATCGAGCGTATGGAATCTATCCGTGATACGGACGAACTAGGGATTTCGTTCTATAGACCGTTGGTTGAAACTGAAGGTGGTGTCCGCTTGAAGCTATTCTCTAGCGGTAAACCTATTCCACCTTCGGACGCCTTGCCAATGATTGAAAACATGGGACTAAAGGTAGTGGGGGAACGTCCTTACGAGATTAGGCGTCGGGATGGAAGTTCCGTATGGATCCATGAGTTCAATATGGTCCACGCCCAAGGCCTCGAGGTTGATCCCAACGAAGTTGGCGAGACGTTCCAGGACGCATTTGCCCGCATCTGGCGCGGTGTAGTTGAAAACGACGGCTTCAATCGACTTGTGCTTGGGGCCGGGTTGAATTGGCGTGGAACCGTGGTGTTACGAGCCTATTGCAAGTATCTCTTACAAATTCGTGTGCCCTTTAGTCGCGCCTACATGGTGGAAACGCTTACCAACCATCCGAATATCGCTCGTTTGCTCGTTGATTTATTCCACACGCGATTTAATCCGGCCCGCGCCGACGAAGCCGAAGCCCGGGTGGCCGATTTGCTCGCTCAAATTGAACAACGTATCGACTCGGTCGCCAGCCTAGATGAGGATCGTATCCTCCGTAGCTTCTTAAACGTAATCCAAGCGACACTACGTACAAACTTTTTTCAAAAACAAGGTGACGGCCAACCAAAACCATATTTGTCGTTCAAGGTCGATCCCGCTCGTATTGACAACATGCCACTGCCAAGACCGATGTTCGAGATCTTCGTGTTTTCGCCACGAACCGAGGCAGTGCATCTCCGTGGTGGCAAGGTGGCCCGTGGCGGACTGCGCTGGTCGGATCGGCGCGAGGATTTCCGCACAGAAGTGCTGGGGCTCATGAAGGCGCAGATGGTTAAGAACGCAGTGATCGTGCCCGTGGGATCTAAGGGTGGTTTTGTCGTTAAACGACCACCGGTTGGTGGCGATCGCGAAGCGCTCGCTAAAGAAGTTGTTGCCTGCTACACCACTTTCATCTCCGGCATGCTCGACATCACCGACAACCTGCGGGGCGGTGCAGTAGTCCCACCCAAAGATGTGGTGCGATACGACGAAGATGACCCCTACCTGGTGATCGCGGCTGATAAGGGTACTGCCACGTTTTCTGATATCGCCAATGGCGTGGCGAAGGATTATGGATTTTGGCTCGACGATGCCTTCGCCTCTGGTGGCTCCGTTGGCTATGACCATAAGAAGATGGGCATCACAGCACGTGGCGCCTGGGAATCGGTAAAGCGGCATTTTCGGGAACTGAGCATCGACACCCAGAGTACAGACTTCACCGTAGTTGGGATTGGCGACATGGGTGGTGACGTGTTCGGCAACGGTATGTTGTTGTCGCGACATATCAAGCTGGTCGGCGCGTTTAATCACCTGCATATATTTCTCGATCCCGATCCAGATCCGGAGGCTTCCTATCGCGAACGCGAACGTCTATTTAACCTGCCTCGATCGAGTTGGCTTGACTACAACCGAGAGCTTATATCCAAGGGTGGTGGGATCTTTGAGCGCAGCGCCAAGTCGATACCGCTTTCTGCCGAGGTCCGGCAATCGTTGCGTGTTGACGTTCATCGCATGACACCCAATGAATTGATCAACGCGATGCTCAAGGCACCGGTAGATCTGCTGTGGAATGGTGGTATCGGCACTTATGTCAAGGCTGAGTCTGAGACCCATATGGATGCAGCCGATCGCGCCAACGACGCCGTTCGCGTCAACGGTAAAGAACTTAGCTGCCGCGTCGTTGGCGAAGGCGGTAATCTTGGTTTGACACAGTTAGGCCGGGCCGAATACGCACGCAAAGGCGGCAAAGTCTATACAGATTTCATCGACAATTCCGCCGGCGTCGATTGCTCGGATCATGAGGTCAACATCAAGATCTTGTTGAATCAAGTCGTGGCAAGCGGCGATATGACCCAAAAGCAGCGCAATAACCTACTCGCGAGCATGACCGACGAGGTGGCAGAATTGGTGCTGGGGGACAACTACGGTCAGTCGCAGGCGATAAGTATCGCCACAATGCAGGCGCCGGCGTTGTTGGCAGAACACACCCGTTTCATGCGCCGCCTGGAGCGTCTTGGAAAACTGGATCGTGAAGGGGAATTCCTACCAAACAACAAGATCATTGCTGAGCGGCAGGCGGCGCAAGAAGGGTTCACCAAACCCGAGATTTCGGTGTTGTTTGCCTACAGCAAGATGACGCTGTACGAAGAACTGTTGTCCTCCGATGTGCCGGAGGATCCCTATTTATCTAACGAGTTGCCGCGCCATTTTCCCAAACGCCTGGGCGAGCGCTTTAGCTCGGAGATGTACAATCACCGGCTAAGAAGGGAAATAATCGCCACGCACATTACCAATAGCATGGTCAATCGCGCCGGTCCCACATTTGCCTTTGGAATGCGCGAAGAGAGCGGGGCGGAGAGCCCCGACATCGCGCGCGCCTACGCCGCCGCCCACGAGATCTTTAACATCCACGATCTTTGGACCGAGATCGAGTCGTTAGATAACAAAGTGTCGGCGCAGATGCAGATGGCCATGTTGATCGATACCGGAGGGCTTATCGAACGTGCAACCCTTTGGTTGTTACGAAATCGCCGGCCGCCACTAGACATTGCCACCACTGTATCGTATTTCAAAGAGGGCGTTCGTGAGCTGGCGGAAAGCCTACCCAAACCGCTAGCCGCCGTGAACAGACTCACCCTGAAGCAGCGATACAAGCACTTTTCTTCCGAAAACGTACCCAGCACATTGGCTGAACGTATCGCTGGGCTGATCGCCCTGTCATCTGCATTAGATATCGTCGAGGTGTCGAAGGCTAGCAAACGCAACGTGCCGACGGTTGCGGCGCTCTACTTCGCCCTTGGCGCACGACTGGAATTGCAGTGGTTACGCGAACAGATTGCGGGTTTAAAGGTAAGAAATCATTGGCATACGCTGGCGCAGTCTGCGTTACGCAATGATCTACACATCCAGCAACGTCACCTTACAACTGAAGTGTTGAATACCAGCAAGAGTACGGTTGGCGCCAAGGCGCTGGTCGACACGTGGGTTTCAGACAATCAGTTCGTTGTTGATCGCTTCATGGAGCGCGTCTCGGATCTAAAAGCGAGCGACACCGTGGATTTTGCGATGCTGTCCGTAGCGTTAAGCGAGGTGCACAGTCTACGTCAAGCGGAGACACCCACTATGCAGGCGTCGGTATCCGCAGCGTAGAAAAATCAGACACCGCTCGTGGCGTCCAGGGCTGATACGACACCGCCCAGGCGTGACAACGGTTCTGCCAACGGCAGAAACTGTGTAAGCTACCCGTTGCCAGCAAGAACACTCCTACATATTACACTCCACGGGAACACAGACCAATGGGATACTTTCTGCAGCAACTAATTAATGGCCTCACGCTCGGTATGATCTACGGTCTGATCGCCATCGGCTACACGCTGGTGTATGGCATCATCGGTATGATCAACTTCGCGCACGGCGAAATCTTCATGATCGGCGCGTTTATATCGATTATCACGTTCCTGGTGCTGGGCCTGATCGGCCTCGGCTGGGTACCGCTGGCGCTACTGATCGTGCTGCTGGCGACCATGCTGCTGACCTCAGTTTACGGCTGGGCTCTGGAGCGCGTCGCCTATAGGCCGCTGCGCCATTCGCCGAGGCTGGCGGCGTTGATCACGGCCATCGGCATGTCCATCTTCCTGCAAAACTACGTTCAGCTGCTGCAGGGGGCGCGCGTGAAACCAATGCAGCCCGTGATCAGCGGGAGTTTCAGAATGCTGCGTGAGGGGGATTTCGTCGTCAACCTGAGCTATCTGCAGATCCTTATCATCGTGCTCACTGTCACGCTGATGGCGGTTTTCACGCTCGTAATCGGCCGCACCGCGCTCGGCCGGGCGCAGCGCGCCTGTCAGCAGGATCTAGGCATGGCGGCCCTGCTTGGCATTGACGTCGATCGTACGATTTCGTTGACTTTTATTATCGGTGCCGCGCTGGCGTCGGTCGCGGGATTGATGTTCCTGCTGAATTACGGCGTCATCGACTTCTATATTGGCTTCCTCGCTGGCATCAAAGCCTTCACGGCAGCTGTACTGGGTGGTATTGGCTCGCTGCCCGGGGCGATGCTTGGGGGCCTGCTGATCGGTTTGATCGAGGCGTTCTGGTCCGCCTATTTCACGGTCGAGTATAAAGACGTCGCAGCATTCTCGATCCTGGTGCTCGTGCTCATATTTCGGCCTACCGGGCTTCTCGGTAAGCCCGATATCGAGAAGGTCTGACACCCTGGCCGTGGCGACGCAAGAGCTAAGGGCACCGCGCAAGCTCGACTACGCGATGCTGTTCAAAGAAGCGGGGGCGGTCGCGGCTGTCGTGTTTGCCCTCACCCTCAGTCTCGTCGGTTTTCGCACGACTGACGTACCGGGCGGGATCGATATCCTCTTACGCTTCGACGACGTGTTCGCGGCTACCTTGCTTGCGTTCCTCGGACGTGCGGCGCTGATTCTACTGCGCGAGGGGCGCCTGCTCCCTGTGCTGCTGACTGTACTGCCATTCGGTCTTGCCCTTGCTGCACTGCTGTTTTATGACCTGTCCGTACCCACGCAAGACCGGCTCGTGCGCTTCCTGCCCTTCGCCAGCTTGGTCGTCAATTGGTTGCTCGCGATCTTCGCGCTGATCATTGCCGGGCGTGCGGCTTGGGGTATATGGCACGCAAGCTCAAGGAAGGGCGCCGTGCAGCGCGAGGAGACCATGGATCGTATCGGCGCGCGTGTGCAGCAGGCCGCGCGGCTGCTGGGCCCGTTGCTCCTGGGGGTGGCCATCGTGCTGCCGTTTCTGCCGTACGTCGACCGCCGCCTGCTCGACATCGCCATTCTGGTCGCCACCTATATCATGCTCGGCTGGGGCTTGAACATCGTGGTCGGGCTCGCGGGGCTGCTCGATCTTGGTTACGTGGCCTTCTACGCGGTCGGCGCCTATAGCTATGCGTTGCTCGCCACCCACTTCGATCTCGGTTTCTGGATCTGCCTGCCGTTTGCAGGAATTATGGCGGCTTTCGCCGGCATTCTGCTCGGCTTTCCAGTGCTGCGGCTGCGCGGTGATTACCTGGCGATCGTGACCCTCGGCTTCGGCGAGATGGTGCGGATCATCTTGCTGAACTGGTACAAGTTCACGAACGGACCTGACGGGATCTCGGGCATTCCGCGCCCCTCGTTCTTCGGGCTACCGTTTACCGCTAACCCGCCAGAAGGGACGCAGTCGTTTCACAGTTTCTTCGGAGTTGAGTACGCATCCATAGACCGTATTATCTTTCTCTACTACCTGATCCTCGCACTTGCGCTTGTGACGAATATCTTCACGTTGCGTATCCGGACGTTGCCGGTGGGGCGCGCGTGGGAGGCGTTGCGCGAAGACGAGACCGCCTGCCGCAGTCTCGGCATCAACCCGCGCAACACCAAGCTTACCGCCTTCGCGATCGGCGCCATGTTCGCTGGCTTCGGTGGTTCGTTTTTTGCTACGCGCCTAGGGTTTATCAGTCCTGAAAGTTTCACGTTTATTGAATCGGCGATCATCCTCGCAATCGTCGTGCTTGGCGGCATGGGCAGCCAGATCGGTGTAGTATTCGCTGCCATCTTGCTCATCGGTTTGCCGGAGTTCTTCCGCGAGCTACAACAGTACCGCATGCTGGCGTTTGGTGCGGCGATGGTCACGATCATGATCTGGCGCCCGCGCGGGCTGCTTGCGCATCGCGAGCCTACCATTCGCATGTTCCCTAAAGGTGCACCTGCGGAAGAACAAAAATGAATGCGAAAAGCTCACAGCCGCCGAACCCCAAACCGCTGCTGACGGTCGAGCACCTGACGATGCGCTTCGGCGGATTAGTCGCGATCGACGATGTGTCGTTTCAGGCCGGCGACAAGCAGATCACGGCGATCATCGGCCCGAACGGCGCCGGCAAGACGACCGTGTTTAATTGTCTGACCGGCTTCTACAAGCCCACGGTCGGACGGCTTACGCTGCACCACCCCGCTAAGGGCGACTTCCTGCTCGAGCGCTTGGAGGGCTTTCACATCCCACAGCACGCCGGTGTCGCACGGACGTTTCAGAACATACGCTTGTTCCCAGCAATGTCGGTACTCGAGAACCTCATCGTTGCCCAGCATAACGAGCTCATGCGTGCCTCGGGTTACACCCTCTATGGCTTGCTCGGCCTGCAGCACTATCAACGCGCCGAAAAAAAGGCGGTGGAGTACGCGCGCTACTGGCTCGATCGGATCGGGCTGACCAAGCGCGCAGACCGGGATGCAGGCAATCTCGCCTACGGCGAACAGCGACGTTTAGAGATTGCGCGCGCCATGTGCACGCGTCCCGTGCTTCTGTGTCTGGACGAGCCGGCAGCGGGGCTGAACCCGCGTGAATCCGCCGAGCTCAACAAACTATTGCTGTCGATCCGCGATGCGGAGAGTATCGGCGTGCTGCTGATCGAACATCATATGGACGTGGTCATGGGTATCTCCGACTATATCGTAGTGCTGGATTACGGGCGCAAGATCTCTGACGGCACACCGGAGCATGTGCGC
>JAOTYM010000214.1 GCA_029861845.1 Gammaproteobacteria bacterium
GCTTTGCCCCCGATTCCGGTCGTGAAATCACCCGATGTTGGTTTGGGGTGTAAACCGGTCGCGTTTAGCGGAGCCCGCTAACGTCTCGGTTTAGTCAAAAGTTAACGTGCAGCGAAAGCTGCTGAAACACTGGCTGTTAGACTATCGCCAACTTGGTATTTCATATTCAGATGCCGTTAGGCGGAGCCGCCCCGACATTATTAGAAAACAATGATTAGAGTGGCAGAAGGCCGCCAGTTTATAAATCGATAGAAATTTTCGACCAGATCATGTTTGCAATAGCCATCCGTTGGTCTCGTCGTCAAAGAAAATAGAGAACGCGGAAAGTCAGAGAAAAAGTTTGTACGCCCTAATGAATTACACGAAGCGCGGCGGGATGCATAAGCGAATCCGTTCAATCGAGGCGCGTGTATAGATTGCGCCCTGCGCTGCGGGTTGTGTTGACGATGTGCTCGGCGAGAGCAGTTTGATAGGTCGAGGTATCGGAGTGCACCGGCATCGACGGCCGAAGCATGCGTTTGACCAATACTACCAAGAATACAGCGACAATCGCTGCAAATAATGTAACGGCCTGCATAGATTCTACCTTATTTTTTTGACTAAATGATAATTGGAAGATAATACAACGTTAATATTTCGAACGATAAAAGCGTATGGTTAATCAAAAATGAACATGTAACATTTTTTTACATGTAACATTTTTTCAAATGCGGTCCTTTAGCAAATCCCCAGCACTAGCCGACACATAAGTGCGCAGTTATTTCTTTGGCCGATTGTAAAGCCCCCTGGTTATGTACCACCTTGTAGTACGGTTTCAGGAACAGGCGGTTTCATGTTCAGCGCCTGATGTGGGCGGACATGGTTGTACTGTTTGAGCCAACAGTTGATGACGGCTTGCGCCTGTTTCAGGGTTGAGAACCACTCGGCATTGAGCACCTCTCTTCTGAGCGTTCCATTGAAGCGTTCGTTGTATCCGTTCTCCCATGGACTTCCCGGATATATCTGGATCGGCGTGATACCGACCTTGTTGAGCCAGTTTTGTAATTCTCTAGCGATGAACTCGGGCCCATTATCGGATCTCAGATATTCCGGCTTTCCATGTTTGAGGAACAAGGGGTAGAGCGCGTCCAACACCTCGCTATGTCCCATGTTGATATTGACGCTCACGCATAAGGCTTGGCGGGTGTATTCATCGAGGACGGTCAGCATCTTGTAGCGACGGCCATTGCTCAACGTGTCGTGCACGAAGTCGACGCTCCAGATATGGTTGGGATGCGTCGGGCGCAGGCGGATGGCTGAGCTGTCTTTGTGATAGAGCCGCTTGCGTCGCTTGTGGCGATGGGGAAGCTGTAAGCCTTCTTCACGCCACAGGCGTTCGACCTTCTTGTGATTGACCGCCCAGCCCTCCATACGAAGCAGTTGGGCAATCTTGCGATATCCGTAGCGGCCATACTGCTTGGCCAGTCGGATCAAGGCCAACCGTAGCTGTTCGTCATCATCTCGGGGAACGGCGCGATAACGCATGCTGCTGCGCGCTAGGCCGATCGTTTTGCAGGTTCGTCGCTCCGACGTGCCGAGCTTCTGACGAACATGGATCACGGCCTGACGCAGATCGGCGACCGTCAGACCTTGGGCTTTAAATAATCCAGGCTCTCCTGCAGGATCAGCTTGTCCAGCTCAAGCTCCGCGACGATCCGCTTCAACCGGGCGTTCTCTTTTTCCATCGCCTTCAGCTCACGTAGCTGCGACTTGCCCATGCCGCCGTATAGCTTGCGCCACTTGTAATATGTCGCTTCGCTAATCTCAGCTGCTCGAATCGCCGTCTCGACACTACTCCCGCCAGCCAAATCCAGATCAACCTGACGCAATATGTTCAACGCGTCTTCTTCTGAAAACCGTTTGCGTGTCATCAAAACCCTCCCCAACAAACATGGAAATTATATCAAGCGTGGATCAGGTATAGGGGGGAAGGACAATCTGATAATTCCATACGAAGCAGAACGGCCTGCCACAGATCGGTTTGCATCGTCATACAGAGACACCGCTGTTATCGGCCAATTGCGTTAGAATTTCATTAAGTCTTGGTGCATCGCCAGCCGCATCACCGCTATGCTTTGCAGCCAAGGGTCGATCTGCGCATGGCGGTCGTCTTGGCTTTAATAGACACCACCGATCGCCACCCATACACTTCGCCCCAATAGCAGGAGAAGCCAGTCAATGGCCGGAGAACGTGTTCAGCGCTGGATTGCGGTCAAATTGGTTGCCACTGGTTCTTCCCGTTACCGGATAGTGGAAACCGAATGAACGAGCCCAACCCGCAAGCCATCCTCGACGCCGTGCTGGCCCGTTGTCATGAAATCCGAACCCCATGCGGCGACGGTCACCTGGTGTGGCGCGTGTGGGGCGAGGCCACACCAGAACGTCCGGCATTGGTGCTGTTGCATGGCGGTTTCGGCGCCTGGAACCATTGGGTGCGCACGATACCCAGCCTGGAACCGCACTACCGGGTGATAGTGCCCGACCTGCCGGGCTGTGGCGATTCCGCCGATGCGCCCAGTCCCTACGACGCCGCCAGTCTGGCGGCGCTGTTGTCGGACGGCCTGGACGTCCTTGTGACCGACGACGCACCTTTCGATCTGGTGTCATTTTCCTTCGGTGGGGTTCTGTCCGGTCTGATCGCACATGCTCAAGCACGGCGTATCAACACCCTGACAATCGTCGGCACGCCGGTCCTGGGTTTGCCCACCACCGGCCCGGCCAACGAGTTGGTCAAAGTCCCACCCGATTTGACGCCCCAAGAGGCCGCGCCGCTCTACCGCGGCAACTTGCAGAAGCTGATGGTACGCGACCCGGCAGCGGTCGATGATCTGGCCATGACCCTGCACATGGCCAACATGGCGAAGACCCGCCTGCGCTCGCGCAGCATCGCGCGAGCATTTGTCCTGGCGGACAGCCTGCGCGAGCTACCTTGCCGCCTCGGCTGTATCTTCGGCGCTGGCGACGTCACGTTGCACCCCGATCTGGCGGCGATCCGCGCCTATGTAGAGGAGATCCACCCGTCGGCCGCCTTTCATGTCATCCCCGACGCCGGCCACTGGGTGCAATACGAGGCGTCAGAGGCGTTCAATGCGGTGTTGTTGGAGACGCTGGCAGGCGGAACCAAAAACGCACGAAGCACCGGCAACTGAGCAATTGCAGCCTTGGCGAGCGCTTTTTTTGCGTTTCTTATTACGAAAGTTGTTCCGGAGGGGTCTCGCGCTGGGTGATTTCGACAAGAAAGTCGACGAACACGCGAACCTTGGTCGGCAAATGTCGATTAGCCGGATAGAGAACCGACACCGGCCGTCCGGGGCCGGCATAATCCGTCAGGACAGGCACGATGGTGCCGGCTGCGAGGTCTTTGCGGACCAGCCACCAAGTGGCTTGCGATATGCCGAGGCCGGCGGCGACCACTTCGCGTAGCGCGTCGCCATTGCGCACAACGTGGCTCGGCGCGATGCGCACCGTGATGTCGCCGTCGGCGCCGTCGCGAAACGACCATTCTGGCCCGAAGCGGCTGACGATGCAGGTATGAGCGTGCAGATCGTGCGGCGTTCGCGGCGTGCCGCGGCGCGACAGATAGGACGGTGCAGCGAAGGTGACCTGCGGTCCGCGCGTCAGAACCCGGGCAATGACACGGGAATCATCGAGCACTCCGGTTTGCACCGCGACATCGAGCCCCTCCGCGATAAGATCGACCGGATTGTCGTCGAAAGTCAGGTCAAGATGGATGTCCGGGTATCGTTCGCAAAACGCCGTCAATGCCGGCATCACAGTAACCCGGCCAAACGAGTACGGCACGACCGCTCTGACCGTCCCGCTCGGCATTACGTTGGCCTCGCGCACCATCGCCTCGGCGTCCTCGAGTTCGCCCAGAATACGGATGCTGCGCTCGTAGAACTCCTGGCAGTAGTCGGTCAGGGCGAGCCGCCGGGTGGTGCGGTTGAAGAGCTGTGTGCCAAGATCGTCCTCGAGGCGGGCAACCATTTTAGTGACCGCGGACGTCGATACGCCAAGTTTGCGTCCAGCCGCGGT
>JAOTYM010000095.1 GCA_029861845.1 Gammaproteobacteria bacterium
GCCTAGGTTACGCCTTGGGACACAGCGCTGATCGTTTGCTTGGTGACATCAAGCGCTATGAACTTGAGGCCATGATCGTGGTTGTAGTTGTCGGGGCTGCCGCATGGACAGTGTACATTGTGCGAAAAAAGCTCCGCCACCGCGCCGCGCAATGATGGGAGTGCGCCACGGCACCAAGCTTGCGTTAGTGGCTAATCCGTTGGCATAGTTGCTACCGGGGTCAACAAACACACTCGCCGCAAGCACTAACTTTCAAGCGAGTGACCGATCATGAATGATGTTCATGTGCAGCGCGGTGACAGCGAATTTTGCAAAGTCGCGATTTTTTCTCCTAGTAGTTATTTTTTCGGATGTGTAAAAAAGCTCAGGGGCTCGTCGCGTTCTCATCGTTGAGTAGTTGTGCAAGAATAGGCTTGCTTGCTTCGCCAAAATAAATGGATTGGTGGGGAAACGGGATCTCGATTCCCTCGCGATCGAACGCCTGCTTCAACCGCCGGCGATACTCGCGCCCGATCTCCCATTGCTTGATTGGCATGGTCTTGAGGCGAGCCTTGATGACCACCGCCGAATCAGCGAAGTCGTCGACCTCGAGATCTGGCGATTGAATCCCTAGTTTTTATTTCTGACCGAGCCGTCTTGCAACTGTCCATCATGAAAGGCTTTAGCTGCGTTGACTGCAGCATGACGGCGTTTTCTGGCCTCGTAAATTCGCTGCATGAGCTTAAAGCTCCAACGATAGCCAAGCCACGTCCCGAGCGCGATCCAAGGTAGCGAACCGACAAGTATAGGTACGCCAAATTTTTCGAACAGGTTAACGGAAAATATCCATAGGGACTTCAACAAACCCGTATCTTCGGCGAGCGTCTCGGTGATACGGCGCTCAAAGGTCTCGTAACCCCGAAGTTTTTCCCAACGACCGAGTAGAACTCGCCCCGTCACGATGTAGAGGTAGTAAAGTGGTGGGATAGTTACTGGATTGGTGACCCACGTCCAGGCCAGAGCCACCAGCAGGTTGAAATCCCATGCGGGCTTCAGCTTTCGCAGCATCAACCAAATCCCAACGACTGCCGACATCTGTATACCACTCGTGGGCGTGAGCGCTACAGCCAGCCCGATACCGACGGCACGAGCCGTGTGCTCGGGTGTATGTACGCCGCGTAGGGTGGGCACGATCAATCGCGCGCGCAGTAATCGAGCGAACCTCGCGACCGGGCCCCGCGCCGCCTGCCATTTTCTACGCTTGTTCGTATTCTGAGTGTCCACTGGTTCGGCTTTGTGATCAATCACGAGTTTAGGTTAGGTGGTCTTAAGGTCGAGTTACCAGTATGTGTTCTTTCTTGGAGCGCGAGGCGTGACGATGAAAAGAAACATCTAGCATTGCGACCAGCCTTACGATTATATTGGCACGAAAATATCCAATACGTTAAGTATAATGGCGCACATGGAATCGATACTCAACAGCACTCTATATGAGAAATTTCCGACACTACAAGCGGGGATACAAACATGCATGATGTAATTTCCTCGATAGAGTTTCAAATGAGTTTATTGCTGTTCGTGTCGCTGGCAGGTTACCTGTTAGCGTCTAGAATTGGTCAGCCGGCTGTTGTCGGAACGATTTTAGTTGGACTCATTATTGGACCAAGTTTTCTAGGCCTCATTACTTATACTGATTTTGTCAGCAGCGTCGCTCATCTGGGGGCGATTATTCTGTTGTTCGTGGTTGGGCTGGAGTTCAAGCTCAGGGATATCGTCGACATCCGATACGGCGTAATTGGTCTGTTTGGTGTCTTGGTGCCGTGGTGCGGCGGTTACTTTTTAGCTCAGTGGTTTGGTTTCGAAACTCAACGCGCGCTCCTGATTGGCGTGGCCCTGACTGCTACCAGTATTGCGATCACGGCGGATACGCTACGAGAAATGGGGAAACTTCAGAGCGCGGCGGCAAAAGCCATTATCGGTGCCGCTGTCATCGATGACATTCTTGCGCTACTAGCCTTGTCCATTACGAATCAACTTGCCGCAGGCGCATTGTCTTTTGGCGTCATCTCTGTTGCCTTGCTAAAAGCGATTGCGTTTTTGGTGATCGGTGCGGTGGTTGGGTTATCGGTGTTAACGCGCCTGGTTATCTGGATAGACGCTTCCGCGCTTGCTCGCAGATATCCCGAGTTCGTGTTCGTGGTTGCTATAATGGTGGCTTTCCTATATGCCCTGATCGCCGAACTGCTTGGCCTGTCGGCCATCGTCGGTGCTTTTATTGCCGGTGTCTCACTCGAGGGAGTGAACCTCAAGTTCAGCCGGAATTTTAGGGAAGGGGCCGAATACCTCCGTATCGTTTTTGGTGCCATCTTCTTCGTTTCCCTCGGCGTGCTTGCTGACGTCAATGCACTATCGTCTAGTGTGATCACTTTCGTATTGGTGTTAACGCTAGTCGCTATCGTCACAAAGGTTTTAGGCTGCGGGATTCCGGCCAGACTTCAGGGAATGAACCTACGAGATTCGCTTATCGTCGGTTTCGGCATGGCGCCACGCGGCGAGGTTGCAATGGTCATTGCCCTGATCGGGCTAAATCAAGGCCTTATCGAGCAACCGAGCTACGTGGCTCTCGTTATGATGAGCTTGTTGACTGCCATGGTTACACCGCTCATTTTTCGAAACTGGCTCTACAAAAACGCACCTCACATAACATAAGGAGAATTAGACGTATGCATCTGGACCCAGCAATGCCATATGTCGTAGGGGTCGTCCTCGCGATACTTGTAATCGGTCTGCTGCTACGCGCAATACGACAACCTCATGTCGTCGCCTATCTGGTCGCAGGCCTTATCCTAGGTCCTCACGGCCTCGGTATCGTCCAAGACCAGGAGACGATTTCTCGTTTGGGTGCGATTGGTGTGGTCTTGCTGTTGTTTTTCGTCGGCATGGAGGTTTCACCGAAGCGGCTTGTGAGCAATTGGAAGGTGGCGCTAATCGGCACACTGTTGCAGGTGCTCATCAGCATTGCTTGTGTATGGTTGCTTGGTATTTGGTTGGGCTGGCCAATACAAAAAACGGTGCTGATCGGATTTGTCATCAGTCTTAGCAGTACGGCCGTTGTGCTGAAGTTATTGCAGGATTGGAGGGAGCTGGAGACAAAGGCAGGGCAAGATGTTCTTGGTGTGTTGCTGGTACAAGACTTGGCTGTGGTTCCGATGTTGATAATAGTAAGTCTGATGGGCGACACCCATTGGGAGACGGGAGCTATCGTGCTTCAGGTCATTGGCGGTGTGGGGATACTTGCGTTCCTAGCTTTTCTCGTGATCAAGGATACGGTGCATTTGCCCTTAGCAGGTTGGTTAAAAAATGACCACGAAATGCAAATCTTCGCCGCATTGGCTGTCTGTTTCGGCTTTGCTTCACTGACAGCGTTTTTTGAACTTTCAACCGCACTTGGTGCATTTGCGGCCGGAATGCTGATCGGCGTCGCCCGAGAGACACAGTGGGTGCACCGCACCCTCGAGTCGTTTCGGGTCGTATTTATCGCATTATTTTTCGTATCCATCGGTATGCTAGTCAACCTAGATTTTCTACGCGACCAATGGATAAAAGTCGCTATCTTAGTATTCACCGTACTTTTGACCAATACCTTTATCAACGCGACTATTCTACGACTGCTGGGCGATCGCTGGCGCCAAAGCCTGTACGCGGGTGCGTTGCTTTCACAGATCGGCGAATTTAGCTTCATCCTGGCTGCGGTGGGACTGCAGGTAAAGATTATCGTCGATGCCGGCTACCAGCTAGCGATCGCGGTTATTTCTATTTCGCTGCTATTGAGTCCGATATGGATCAGCATTTTTAAATCAGTGCTACACATCGAGCGTTTGGAACAACACGGTGCCTGAGGCGCATGTAAGCAGGAAGACCGTAATCTCACTAGCTAGAAAAGTTGTTGAGGCCTGTTATGGATTTAGTGCTACCTGAATCAAATCAAGCGACACGCATGGCGCTGGTCGTGGCTGTTGTGTTAGTTGCTCACTTACTAGTGTACGTTGTCCGTGCGATCGGAACCAAGATTCAGTCCTCGCAAGTAAGGGCATCCCTGTCCAAAACCAGAACCGTGGCCAGCCTCGCTACCAGTGCGGTCATATTCGCACTCTATTTCAGCGCGATCGGTTTCGTTCTGACAGAGTTCGGCGTTTCGTTAACGGCATATCTGGCAAGTGCCTCTATCTTAGGCCTTGCCATCGGGTTCGGCTCACAGGGGCTTGTCCAGGATGTGGTGACCGGGCTCACCGTCATTTTTTCTGATCTCTTCGACATCGGGGATATGGTGGAGATCTCGGG
Source organism: Gammaproteobacteria bacterium (assembly GCA_029861845.1). Lineage (GTDB taxonomy): Bacteria > Pseudomonadota > Gammaproteobacteria > Acidiferrobacterales > SPGG2 > SPGG2. The sequence goes on from JAOTYM010000095.1 coordinate 4,321, forward strand.
CCAGACAGGTGTCGTGGAAAATGTTGGTATGCGTTTCACGGTACTAAGGAATGCAATGGGGGCGGAAGTATTTATTCCGAATCGGACAATCAATAATGTTATCAATTATCCTCGGGGCTACGTGCGGTGTTTGGCGGACATAACATTGCCGCGAGACGCCGAATTGGCTCAGCGCGCGGAAGATATTGTCGGCACCATCACCGGCAACACGGTTGAACAGTTTCCTGGGATCTTATGTGTGCCGCCGGAGATCGAGCAAAGACATAAGACCAACTCGGGGAAAACCTTTTTACGGGTAAAGTTCCGAATTTGGCCGGGGCGCGGCGGCCCCCTAGAAAATACAATCAAGCAGGAAATTGTTAGCGCCTTGAAGCAGCTTGACGGTGAGTACGCGGACTGGATGGTCACGGTGAACTATGAAGTGGAGCGGCAAACAAAAACGCCACGATTCTCAAAAAAAACTAAAGCTTAAGTTGTGGGCAACAATCGACCTTAATTCGTTTAGCTCAAACCGCTAGTTATGGCGTGTAGTGATTGTTGAAATTGTGCTTGTGCGGAGAAGGCTGCATCAGCATCTACCCAAAACCGAACGCGGAGATTATCATGAGTTATTTCACCAAACGCTACCATCCCCCCGGAACCGCCCCGGGAACCCTGGTTAAACGAAAAAAAATCTCGGCTAGGCCCTTACTAATCAGCATTATCGATTACGACGCGACCCATCTTCAAGAAGTCACTGATGCAACAGCGCAACAATGCAAGCTTTATCTATCGCAACCCACTGTCACTTGGGTTCACGTGCACGGGCATGCGGAACCAGAGGTACTGCGCGAGCTGGGAGCGATATTCGATCTGCACCCGCTTGCCATGGAGGATGTGTTAAACACGGGTCAACGCCCGAAGGCGGAGAGTTATGATGGTCAACTGTTCGCTATCACCAGCCTGCCGGTGTTTGCGAGCAAGGCAGTAAGAACAGAGCAGATTAGCGTATTTGCTGGTGAAAGTTATGTAGTAAGTTTCCACGAAGGTAAGAATGACCCGTTTGAGCCGATACGCAAACGCCTGCGCAAAGACACCGGACGGCTGCGCACGCGTAAGGCCGATTACTTGCTTTACGCCTTGCTAGATATTGTCATTGATCAGGGCTTCCCTGTCTTAGAAGCGTTCGGTGAACAAATTGACAGTTTAGAAAACGCGCTATTACGGAACCCGGATAAACGGACCCTCACTGCGCTGCATCACCTCAAGCGTGAGTTACTGTTGCTTCGACGGATGCTTTGGCCGCAGCGTGAGGTGCTGAATATACTGCTGCGTGATGAACAGGTGCCGATCACGAACGAAACAAAGCTTTACCTGCGCGACTGTTACGACCACACGATCCAGATCATGGACCTCATCGAGACCTATCGCGATATGACCGCGAGCATGCTCGATATCTATCTTTCCAGCGTCAGCAACCGGCTCAATGAGGTGATGCGCGTTCTCACTGTGATTGCCACGGTGTTCATTCCGCCCACCTTCGTCGTCGGTGTTTACGGCATGAACTTTGACCGCAGCGTCAGTCGATGGAACATGCCTGAGCTTGGTTGGTCATTCGGCTATCTGTTCGTGTGGTCGGTAATGGCCCTTATGATTGGCGGCATGCTGCTGTACGTCAAGCGCAAGAAATGGTTCTAGCTGAGGATCACTAGTGCCGACGAGTGAATTGCGGTGTACTCAGGCATGGTGATGTTGAGCGTGCCGGGACTAGACGATAGTACGCGGGCTGGTACAATCAATCTCATCAGCAATAGGCACTTTGCAGAGGAAGACAAAATGAATTACAAACTCATCCTTAGTTTGGTTCTAGTCGGTCTAGTAGCGCTTTTCATTGTTCAAAATGCAACTGTCGTCGATATTCGTTTTATGTTTTGGACAATTTCGATGTCACGAGCATTAATGATATTTTTCCTCCTGGCAATCGGTGTGCTCATAGGTTGGTTGCTACATAGTCAGTTCATACACAGGAAAAAAGTAAACAATTAATAGCGATATTCCTGGTCAGTTCGATATTGCGCGTGACGGTTGTTTGTCGTCTGGATCGAGTGACGTAAGGCGCTGGGTATGATGTCATCACTGCAGCATCTTGTTGACACCTATGGCTACGTCGTGGTGCTGATTGGCACGTTCCTCGAAGGAGAAACGATCCTAGTGCTTGGCGGCCTGGCGGCTCGATTGGGTTATCTCAAGCTTCAGTGGGTCATCGTTGCGGCGTTTGCCGGATCCATGGCCGGCGACCAGCTCTATTTCTATCTTGGGCGCCGCCACGGAAAGACACTGCTCGCGCGCCATCCTGCCTGGGAAGGTAGAGTTGCCAAGATCCATAACTTAATGGAACGTTTTGAGACGCCACTGCTGCTTGGCTTTCGTTTCCTCTATGGTTTCCGCAGCCTTACGCCTTTAGTAATCGGCATGAGTCGCATCAAGCTATGGAAATTCTTCATACTCAACATGCTGGGCGCTGCAATCTGGGCCACCTGCGTGGCGAGCCTAGGTTACGCCTTGGGACACAGCGCTGATCGTTTGCTTGGTGACATCAAGCGCTATGAACTTGAGGCCATGATCGTGGTTGTAGTTGTCGGGGCTGCCGCATGGACAGTGTACATTGTGCGAAAGAGAATTCGTGAACATGTTGCTAAGCAAGTTGATTAAAAGCAGAAGTACGCCCATCGAAGAAAAAGGGTCTCACGAATCGTCGGCGTGGAACCTATTGATGACAGAGAACCAACTTGTGGCGAAAGTGAGGTAGCTCTACAACATCTCCGAAATAGGATGCCGTATCGATTATTTGAGAATATGGCGTTCGAAAAACTGTACTCGGGCGCGCAGTTCCTGAAGCTCTTCAAGCAGATCGACGACCAGCGCCGTACCGGCAAGATTTATTTGCAGATCGCGCTGCAGACGCAGCGTGAGCTCAACGCGCCGTAAAGCAGTACCTGGAAACCGCCAATCTGGCGGTTCGCTGCCGCGCGGCTCCACTATGCCTTCCGCGACCATGTCCATGATTAACTCCGCATGTATAGCGCAAGCGCGACACAGCTCGCCTAGCGTCAACTCTGCGGTTTCATCGATAACCGCCCCCGAAAGCGTCAGTCGACTTTGTTTCATTGACTTATACTCCCATATTAGCGCGCGGGTTAAACGGCAACTCTTTGGCCATCTTACGGTAGACCGCTTCGGCGCCCGCCGTAGTCGCGGGAGGCGTCATGATGCGCAACACCACGTACTGGTCACCCGGTGGTTGGCCAGGCAGCCCGCGTCCCTTTAGCCGAAGCCGTCCCCCCGCCTGGGAGCCTTTTGGAATTTTCATATCCACTTTGGTGCCCAGAGTTGGCACGGAAACAGTGGCCCCGAGTGCCGCCTCCCAGGGGGTCACGGGCAGTTCTAAGTACACATCTCGACCCTCAGCATAAAAAAGACGATGGGACTTGAACTCGATCTCAAGATATAGATCGCCGGGCTTGCCGTCGCCCATCCCCGGTGCGCCTTGCCCGGTCAGTCGTATCTGTTGCCCCGGCCTAACGCCAGGTGGGATCCGGACATTAAGGTTACGCTCGCGCATGCGCACGTGGCCGTCGGGTGTCGCCTCCGGCACGCGTAATGTGATGGCGCGGGCAGCCCCATGGTAAGCGTCTTCGAGGTCGATCAGAATCCTCGCGTGACGATCTTCGCCGCGCAGCTGGAAGCTGCCTGTGCGATCGGCACGATGCCAATGCCGCCCACCAAACAAAGCCTCAAAGAAGTCGCTAAATTCCCTCGTGTCGCCCGCCGTGAACCCGCCGCCACCGAATTCGAATCCGGCGTCCCACCCGGGCGGTGGCCGGAATTCTTCACCCGAGTGCCACTGCCTGCCAAGGTTGTCGTAAGCAGCGCGTTTCTCCGGATCCTTAAGGACCTCATACGCTTCTTGCACCTCCTTAAATCGCTCCTCCGCATCCGTTTCCTTGCTGACATCGGGATGATACTTGCGTGCGAGCTTACGGTAGGAACGCTTAATCTTGTCCTGGGTGGCGTCGCGCGACACGCCCATGACTTCGTAATAGTCTTTAAATTCCATTGTCTATTTTCCCCCAACAACCTCTATATGGGGTACGTCTAAGGGGGCATCAAGTGCTCTGATCACCGCTGGCGCAGATCCATGGCTGACGAACCGCGCCCCTTGGCTACGTCGATCACTCCGCATTTGAGGACGCTTGTACTTCCGACCGCGGAATCATCTCGAGCGCGACTTGCGAGGTTCGCACCATCGGCACGAACGCACCTTGTTGAGCGGCGGGAATGGGCGCACTAATACTGATTCGATAAATCGCGAATAAGCCAAGCAGCAGCAGCGCAGTCGCAAAATACCCGAACAAACTCTTAGTGCCGAACACGTGCATTAAAATACCCGACGCGATCGGACCGATGGCGGCACCGATGCCGTAAAGCAGAAGTAGGCCACGCGTCGTGTTCAGGACCTCGGCGGTAGTGAGGTGGTCGTTTACGTGACAAACGCTCAAGGCGTATATCGAAAAGGCCAGACCACCATATAGGAATACGCTTAGGATCAACCCGGTTTGCGAAAAATCCGCGACGAAGAATGCGACCGAAGCAAATACGGTTGCGCCGAACGAAACCAGCGTCAGCACAGTCCGACGATCGTATCGGTCAGAAAGGTGTCCAACTGGCCACTGTAGCAAGGCGCCGCCAATAATTGTCGCGCTCATAAAGAGCGCGATACTTGCACTTGATAAACCGATGCCTTGCGCAAACACGGGGGCCATACCCCAGAACGCCCCCATGATCAGCCCGGAGGTCAAAGTGCCTGCGACGCCGAGTGGAGATACTATATAAAGATTATGCAAATTCAAATGCGGCGTATCGACGGGTGAGGGCTCACGGACACTCGTCAACGCTACCGGGACGAGAGCCAGGGACAACAATATGGAAGCGAGACCAAATGCCACGAACCCGGCTGGATCGCCAACCAGGATAAGAAACTGACCGATCGCCATCGCGGCAAGATTAACCCCCGTATAGGCAGCGAAGATTTGTCCTCGACGCTCATTAGGTGCCAGCACATTGAGCCAGCTCTCCATCACGATGAACAACCCCATTAAACACAGGCCAGTTATTGCGCGAAGCAAACCCCACACAAAAGGCTGCACGATCAACGCGTGAAGGATCACCGTCGTCGAGGCGACGGCCGCGAAGGCAGCAAAGGCCCGGATGTGACCGGCCCGTCTGATGACCCACGGACACCAAAAAGTTCCGATAATGAAGGCAACAAAGTAGGCCGACATGATGACGCCGATGACGGCGTCGTTAAAGTGCTCGAGATCCGCCCGCATCCCGAGCGAGGTACCCAGGAGGCCGACACCCCCGAGCAGGGTGCCCATACCGAGCAATAAAGATGAAATACGTCCGACAGTGGAAAACATAGCAGCAAGGCTTCGCGTCGATAATGGCCTCGATCATAGACCGAAATGGTGACCAGAGAAATGGTTCCTTCTTGAGGCTGGGCGCGATCAGAACTTCTGATCGATTCCAGCAATAAATTTTGTTTTACTCTTTAAAGTTGATTATCTAATTTTCGGGTGAGCAATTAACCGTGAATTTCTTTCACAAAGGAGAAAAGATGAAAGTGCTCTTTACTGCGATTTTCTTATCGTTGTTTTTGTTGGCGATGCCCGCCTATAGTTTTCAATGCCCGACAGATATCGACAAGATCGTTGCAGCACTGGATACGGGACCAGATCTTACTGCGGACGAGCTTGCTGAGGTCGAAAAACTGCTGGCTAAGGGTGAGGCGCAACACGACGCCGGTGCACATGCAGAAGCTGTTGCCACCTTGGCCAAAGCCAAACAACTTCTTGGCATCGAATAACTTTAGAATTCGGAGGTTCTCCCTTTTTGTGAGCCCGGTTAGGCCGGGCTCTTCTTTGATATGAGCGCAATAAGCAGACAAAGACCGATCGTAGGCAGGGTATGTCCGACCTTCGTCTTGGTTGGAAACCAACCGTCGTAATGGTGATCGTGAAAGACCCGCACGGTTTTTGGTGCGACACCCTAGCGGAACTTACGGTTAGCACGACACTCAAATTGTCCGCAGTAGTTTGTAAGTACGCTGAGCAAAGTACAGAAGCTTGCCTCATTCAGCGTTTCTGATATCGGCTGGAGAGGTAGAAAGTAGACCTCGCTCTGGAGCGGGGTAAGCGGACTATAAACCTTGATCTCAACTCCGAACCGAGAGCTTATCCGATGACAGATATCCACAATATTGAGTTAAACCCGGCCGCGGTGTTTCGAACCCCTAGAGACGTGCTCTTGCGGGAGGATCTCTCGCGAGATGAAAAGACTAACATTCTGCGTCAGTGGGAATACGACGCGCGTGAGTGTGAGACCGCCAAGGAGGAAGGGATGCTGGGTCAGCAGCCCGGTATCCTCGATGAAATTCTGAATGCTCTACGTGCGCTCGATGTTCAGCTTGATACGGAGGATTCCGCGCCTACTAAACAGGGGGGATATCACAAACCTGCGCGGGCCGATAGATAGTATGGAAAGCGAAGCGCGCCGAATTCAGTTTGTGGTCGAGCGGGATGGACTCGAGGCGGCGTGCGCGTGGGTGAAGCGGACGGTCGAAATTTATCGGCGGGCGATCGTCAGTTCAAACAGCCACGCCTACCGAGCTGACTACCGCCCAAGCTTCGAAGCGGCCATTAAAGAGTTTAAAGAATGGCTCAAGAATCAGTGCGTCTAAATCTTTTACCTAGACTCCTTCCCCCTGATTAAGTCTCATGCATGGGCATGATGCCGTCGCCGGTGGCCGCAATTCTCTGCGACCAGCATCGTTACGAACCGTCCAAAGCAGCGTAACTATTGCCGGTGACCACAAACGGTGATGATGATCATTTAAAAAAATCATCGTCTGTTACGTAACTCTACAAGGGACTGCTAAGTCTAACGTAATGGAGCGGCAGATACTGTCGAACTCTGTTGGGGTGTTTTTGCGGCGCCCCGGGATGACTACTTGAAGGAGCACACAATGAACAAACGTCTTATTATACTACTATCGTTGATTCCATTGGCCATCGGCTGGACCTGGGTTAAACCGACACCTCAAGGAGAAAACATCGCGGTGATGACAACGATCGACGATCCTGACTGCGCGCGGGTAGGAAAGACGCACGTGTCTGTAAAAGCTAAGCTTGGGGTCTGGAAGCGGAATCCGAAGAAAGTCGAAACCGAGCTTACTAATCTCGCCAGGAACATTGCCGCGGCGGATTTCGGCGGTGACATGGTCGTACCGCTGGGCGAAGTACACGATGGCAAGCAGACGTTCGCCGTCTACAAATGCGCTAGTTCGTAGGAACAAGCAACTTGGACATGCACGGGCGCGCGCGACGTTTGCGCGCCCACTTCTTGATCAGAACGATTCCACGGTACAAATGACAATAATTTACGGGAGTCTTGCACATGATGATAGGGCCCTCGCCAGGTTCTTGGGTCAGCATTACGGTGATCGCTCGGTCTACTTGGACCGAGAGGGTGACGAATTGCTGCTCGAAGAAGCGATTCGACTTGGACTGGTGAGCGAGGAGGGCTATTTGACGCGTGCCGGTTACGAACACTGGGCAAGCCAATAGAGCCAAGTGGCACATCCTGGACCGAGTATACGCAGGTCACGACGATGTGCCGCCTGACGTGAATGAAAGACGGGATTAGTCGATAGCAGTTGATCGAGCAAAAGTCTTGATCGCGACCATAAGAATATTTCATCTCCCGCGAAGATATGTTCCCCTTTAAAAACTCAAGGGTTAATCCTATTCCTTATTACGTTGTGGATTGATAGAGCGCTGTGAGGCGTGCCATTAACCGCGATAAGGACGGTGAGGTTATGACACAAGCTTATGAAGGCGATAAAGCGGTTCCTGAAGACATTCCTCTTGTGGGAGCTGTTGCGGGCACTCGCGGTCACGGGAAGGTATCTATTTGCGCCGAAAATAACGGTTCAGTATCCCGCGGAAAAAACACCTCAGTCCCCACGCTTCAAGGGCCTTCACGCGCTAAGGCGCTACCCCAACGGCGAAGAACGTTGTATCACCTGCAAGCTATGCGAGACGGTCTGCCCCGCCGTGTGCATCACTATCGATTCGGAAGTGAGAGATGAGGAGACGCGTCGCGCTAAACGTTATGACATCGATTTATTCAAATGCGTCTACTGCGGGTTCTGCGAGGAGGCATGTCCCACGGACGCGATCGTCCTGACGCGGATCTTTGAGTTCCACTTTGAAAACCGAGAAGAAAACGTCATTACGAAAGAAGAATTGCTACGAATTGGTGATCTTAACGAGAGACAGATCGCCACGGACCGGGCGCTAGATGCGCCGTATCGATAAAAGACACTTTGGAGATCGCAAGATGTTGAAGAACCAGAAAACGACTCCGCCTAGGTTTGTTAGAAGGCTAAGACTTGGAGTCAGACGCACTACTAAGCGATGGCGCGCACTGTTTGGAAAGTAGCGCGAGTGTTAGCCATCGATTTATTCAACACAAGAAGCAATATAGGAGAGCAAATATGACAGCGCAAGTCGCTAAGAAAGTGAGATCCGTAATAAACATTCGGCCTTTACACGATCGTGTGGTGGTGCGCCGCCTGGAAGAGGAACAGAAATCGCCTGGCGGGATTGTCATTCCAGACACCGCCAAGGAGAAACCGATCCGCGGCGAGGCGCTCGCCGTGGGTAAGGGCAAGATCTTGGACAACGGTCACACCCGGCCGTTAGATGTCAAGCCGGGCGATAAAGTGCTGTTCGGCAAATACGCCGGCACCGAGGTCAAGCTCAACAACCAAGAACTGCTCATGATGCGCGAAGAAGACATCATGGGCGTGATCGAAGCTTAAGTAACCTACTAACAGTAATTGCAGGAGAACAGAAGATGGCTGCCAAAGAAATAGTATTCGGTGAAAGCGCCCGCAGCCGCATGCTGAAGGGCGTGAATATCCTGGCCGATGCCGTCAAGGTGACGCTAGGTCCTAAGGGCCGTAATGTCGTGTTGGAGAAAAGCTTTGGTGCCCCCACGATAACGAAAGACGGCGTATCCGTGGCCAAGGAGTTACAGCTAAAGGATAAATTAGAAAACATGGGGGCGCAGATGCTGAAAGAGGTTGCCTCCAAGACCTCTGATGTTGCCGGGGACGGTACTACTACGGCTACCGTGCTGGCTCAGTCGATGGTGCGCGAAGGCCAGAAGTCCGTCGCAGCCGGCATGAATCCCATGGACCTCAAACGCGGTATCGACAAGGCCGTGGCTGCCGCAGCCGAGGAGTTGAAGAAACTCTCCAAAGACTGCTCTGATCACAAGGAGATCGCCCAGGTCGGCGCGATTTCGGCGAACGGGGATGAGTCGATCGGCAACATTATTGCCGACGCGATGGAGAAAGTTGGCAAGGAAGGCGTGATTACTGTCGAGGAAGGCTCGGGCCTTGAGAACGAGCTCGAGACGGTGGAGGGTATGCAGTTCGACCGGGGTTATCTCTCGCCTTACTTTATTAACAAGCAGGAGAACATGTCGTGTGAACTGGAGGAACCCTATATCCTCGTCCACGACAAGAAAATCTCCAACATCCGCGATCTGTTGCCGGTGCTGGAAGCCGTGGCTAAGGCAGGCAAACCATTGCTCATCATCGCCGAGGATTTAGAAGGCGAAGCGTTGGCGACGCTGGTTGTCAACAACATCCGGGGTGTGCTTAAGGCGGCCGCAGTCAAGGCCCCCGGCTTTGGTGACCGCAGGAAGGCCACGCTACAGGACATCGCCGTTCTCACCGCCGGTACTGTGATTTCCGAGGAAGTGGGCTTAAGCCTCGAGGGTGCCAAGCTCGGGAATCTGGGCAGCGCCAAGCGTGTGCAGATTACTAAGGAAAACACCACCATCATCGATGGTGCTGGTAAGAAGGCCGATATCGAAGCGCGTATCAAGCAGCTCCGCGCGCAGATCGAAGAAACTACGTCTGATTATGACAAGGAGAAGCTGCAAGAACGGGTCGCCAAGCTCGCCGGCGGGGTCGCGGTGGTGAAGGTCGGGGCTGCGACCGAAGTCGAGATGAAAGAGAAAAAGGCGCGCGTCGAGGATGCTCTGCATTCGACCCGTGCGGCCGTCGAGGAAGGGGTGGTCGCCGGCGGCGGCGTAGCCTTGCTTCGGGTGCAGG
>JAOTYM010000014.1 GCA_029861845.1 Gammaproteobacteria bacterium
TATGCCAAACTCGGCGGGGTGTGTCTGAATGTCGGCTGTATCCCATCCAAGGCGTTGCTCCACGCAGCCAAGGTCATTGCCGAATCCAAAGAGATGCGCGAACACGGCGTTGAGTTTGGGCCCCCATCGGTCGATCTCGCGAAGTTAGATGGTTGGAAAAACAGCATCATCAATCGCTTAACCGGCGGCTTGGCCGGACTGGCAAAACAGCGGAAGGTTACCGTGGTGCAAGGCCGTGGCAAGTTTACGACGCCCAATCGAATGGCAGTCGAATCCGCAGACGAAAACATCACGGTATCATTCGATCAAGCGATTATCGCGGCGGGGTCGCAGGCGGTTCAGATTCCAGGATTCCCCAATGATGATGCGCGGTTGATTGATTCTACCGACGCGCTGGCGTTGAGTGAGATTCCAAAACGACTATTGATCATCGGTGGCGGCATCATCGGCTTGGAGATGGCCACCGTCTACTATGAACTCGGATCCAGCGTAACGGTGGTCGAGCTCATGGATTCACTCATGCCCGGCGTCGATAAGGATGTCGTTAGGCCACTGCATAAACGCATCGCTAAACAATACGAAAATATTTTTCTGAGCACAAAAGTAACCGATATCAAGTCACAAAAAGACGGTTTAATGGTTTTTTATGAGGGTGCCAAGGCACCGGCGTCGGAATTATTCGACCGCGTTTTGGTGGCAGTCGGTAGATCTCCTAATGGCAGAGTGATCGGTGCCGAGAACGCCGGCGTGCAGGTAGATGAACGCGGTTTTATTGCTGTCGACAAACAGCAACGTACCAATGTTCCCCATATCTTTGCCATCGGCGATATAGTGGGAGAACCGATGCTTGCACACAAAGCGACACACGAAGGTAAGGTTGCGGCCGAGGTTGCCGCCGGCATGAAGAGCGCATTCGACGCACAAGTCATCCCATCTGTCGCCTATACCGACCCGGAAGTCGCATGGATAGGCACCACCGAATCTGAAGCCAAAGAGAAGCAACTCAACTATGGCAAGGGTGTATTCCCCTGGGCCGCGAGTGGGCGCGCGCTTGGCCTTGGGCGTGATGAGGGAATGACCAAATTGTTATTCGATGAAGATAGCGGGCGTGTTATCGGCGCCGGTATCGTCGGCCCCCATGCCGGTGATTTGATCGCCGAGGTTGCACTTGCGATCGAGACCGGTTGCGATGCCCAAGACATAGGCCTTACCGTTCACCCGCACCCGACGCTTTCCGAGAGCGTTGCCTTTGCCGCCGAAGCGTTTGAAGGCACGATCACAGATCTCTATATGCCGCGTAAGAAGAAATGATGCGCGTGCTCTGTGTCTTTAAATGGCGCTAGCCTTAAACTACGCTGAGTACGGTGCTGGACCGCCAATCATAATCCTGCATGGCCTGTTCGGTTCCGCCAGAAATTGGCACGCGATCGCCCAGCAGCTCGAATCGACTCATCGTGTGTATGCCCTAGATCTACGTAACCACGGTAACTCGCCGTGGCACGACTCGATGACCTATTACGACCTGGCCGATGATGTACTAGGTTTTATTGAACAACACAACCTAGAGCAGGCAGTCGTCATCGGTCACAGCATGGGCGGCAAGGTGGCGATGTTGCTCGCGCTACAACATCAGGAACTCGTCGGCACATTGATTGTTGTCGACGTTGCGCCGGCACCTTATCAACATAGTTTCGTCCAGTACGTGCAAGCGATGCAGGGTCTGAACCTCAGTGGGCTTAGCCGGCGTGATGATGCCGATGAAGCGCTGAGGGCTGAGGTGCCGGAACCGGACGTGCGTCTGTTCTTGCTACAAAACCTGGCTTACAAAGACAAGCACTTCGATTGGCGCATCAATCTGCCAGCGCTGTCGGCGAATATGGCGGAGATCACGGGCTTTCCCAACGAGGTCAGGAATCGCATCTATTTTGGTAAGACGTTAGTAATAAGGGGCGGCCAGTCGATCTATGTGCAGCCCGAGCATTACCGCACGATCTATGCACTTTTTCCTAACGCCGGTATTACGGTAATCCCCAACGCCGGGCACTGGGTGCACGCCGACCAACCGGCGGCACTGGTCGGGGCGATACGCGCTATTCTTTAGATAAGGATGTAACCGTGGCGTGATATGCTTGGGGTTGGGATAACGGTTCAAGCTTGATGGTTTAGCAAATCTAATATGTCGGAATCCGAACCAAGATCACGACCGGCGGCGCATGAACCCCAAAAGGGTGCCGCAAAAACGGCGCGCATACCGATAAAGATCGTACCGCGCACAGAAACGCTTCCTAAGCCGCCGTGGATACGGGTGAAGCTTCCCACCGGCCCCGGCGTGCAACGTATCAAGCGCATGTTGCGTGAGAACAGCCTGCATACGGTGTGTGAGGAGGCATTGTGCCCGAATCTAGCCGAATGTTTTGGCCACGGTACCGCCACCTTTATGATCATGGGTGATCTTTGTACGCGCCGCTGTCCTTTCTGTGACGTTGCCCATGGTAGACCCTTGCCACTAGATGCCGAAGAGCCGCAAAAGCTCGCAGAGACAGTCAGGGCCATGGACCTTCGCTATGTGGTCATCACTTCCGTCGATCGCGACGATCTACGTGATGGTGGCGCCGGTCATTTTGCCGCGTGTATACGCGCGCTACGTTGGCAAAATCCTGGCATTCGTATCGAGATACTGGTCCCGGACTTTCGCGGCCGTATGGATCGTGCATTAGACGCACTGGTTGCCGAACCGCCGGACGTGTTTAATCACAATTTGGAGACGGTACCCAGGCTTTACAAACAAGCACGCCCCGGCGCGGACTATGAGTGGTCACTGAAGCTCATTAAGCGCTTCAAGGAATGCCATCCCACCATTCCAACTAAATCGGGTCTGATGCTCGGTTTGGGTGAAGAGTTAAATGAGGTACGCCAGGTTATGCGAGACCTGCGCGATCACGACTGCGGTATGTTGACTCTAGGCCAGTATCTGGCGCCCAGTGTGCACCACTTGGCGGTCGAGCGTTATGTGACACCGGCCGAGTTCGACGAGCTCGCCGGTGCCGCAAAGGAAATGGGATTCTCTCATGTGGCGAGTGGACCGCTAGTACGCTCGTCTTATCACGCCGACCAACAGGCAGCGAACGTGATCTGATTGATTTACCAGTACGTCACCGCGCGCGCGCGAAAATCTTTTCGATATCTTGTTGTGTAGTATCTCTCGGCGAATTGCCAATGGCACGGCGTTGGCACGCGACGGACGCCGCCAATTCCTCTACATCTTCTCGTGTAAGTCCGACTCCGCCGATACGGTTGGGTATGCCGGTTGCTTCCGCGTATAGCTCGGCATCGACACCGGCGTCGGTTAGGGCCTTACGCGCCTGTGCCACGTACTTGGAGTCGGCGAGATACGGATCGGTAAAGAGCACCGCTCGCTTGATCTCTTGAGCGCGTACACGTTCACCGACCTCCTCCATGACGCCGCGACCAAACATTATGCGCGGCATTTCTACTGTGAAGCTGTCGGCGCCACCCTCAGTTGCCACGAAGTAATGACAGCAACCCACCACCGTTCTCCGCTGTTATGCCCGCGTCATGATGACCGAGATCGGTGACATTTTCCACTCGTGACATGTTGGCGACATGGAGGTACGGCTATTTCGTTTTTGCTGTAGATTCGCGTCTTAGGATGTGTTTCTGGATCTTACCCACTGAGGTCCTGGGCAGTTCTTGTCGAAATTCGACCAGTTGCGGCACACGAAAACTCGCAAGTCTTTCCTGACACCAACCAATGATTTCATCGGCATCGGCCCGTTCACCTTTGTGCAACACAACGACAGCCATTATTTTCTCATCGCGTATCTCATCGGGTACGCCAATGACGGCACAGTCAAATACCTTGGGGTGTTGCAGAATAACGGTCTCGACTTCAGTGGCGGCAACATTCTCACCCGCGCGCTTAATCATATCCTTGGCGCGATCCACAAAGTGAAAATAGCCGTCGGCGTCTTGGCGCGCGTTGTCACCGGACCACAACCAGCCCTGCCGTATGGTCTCCGCTGTCGCCTCGGGGTTTTTGAAATATCCCTTCATGACGGTCCAAGCCGGTTCGCCGCGGACCACGATCTGACCGACCTCGCCGCGTTCCACGGACTGTCCATCATCATCAACCAGGTCTAGCTCATAGCCCATCACTGGAAATCCAACCGACATGTTGCGACGTTCGTAATCGATGGGGTTCATAAGTGGCGGCCCCATGGTTTCGGTCATGCCCCATAGTTGCAGCAACGGCGCGTTAAAGCGCTGGCGCCATTCGCTGAGCTGATCCTGCGTCACGCTCTGGGCAAAGATGACCACTCGCAGTCGATTATTGCGGTGTTGGTCTCGTGGTTCCTGTGCCAGCAACATACGCATAGGGGCGGCGAATAGGCTTGCCACCGTACATTGGTGCGTAATGCATTGATCGAAATAGCGGCTAGCGCTGAAGCGGGCCATCAGCGCCATACTGGCACCGGTGATGAGCGTGCTCATGGTCGAGTAGTACTGGGCGTTTCCATGAAACAGCGGCAGCACGACGAAATGTCGGTCGTCCGGGCTTAAGCGGATAGCCTTGGCCACGGTCTCACCGGCATAGATATAGTTGGCGTTGGTAACCATTACGCCCTTTGGGCGTGCGGTGGTCCCCGACGTATAAAGAATCGCAACCTCGTCGATAGGGCTGGGTTTGGCGTCGGGCGCCGCTGTCGGCTGCGCTGCCATCAGTTCGTCGAAACACCGATAGGCCGATTGTTGTTCTGAACGACCGCATACGATCACGCTTTCGACCCCGCCACAGTTCTGCCGCGCCCGTTCGGCCACGTCTACATGATCAGGATGGGTGAATATCAGCCGGCTCTCCGAGTGGTTGAGCAGGTACTCGAGCTCGGCGGCGGACGCGTGGATGTTGGTCGGCATGATCACGGCGCCGACCTTAGCGGCTGCGAACCACAAAAACAGGAAATCTAAGCAATTCGCAAGGTGCAAGTTCACCTTGTCGCTAGCGGCGATGCCAAGTGCGAGCAATAGATTGGCAGCACGATTTACGTGTTCATCGAATTGCGCGTAGTTGAGTTGGGCGACGTCGCCGGCAAGATCATCGAAGATGACGAACGTGCGGTCCGGGCTAGTGTGCGCCCGGTGTTCTAGCAGATCACGGAGGGTGCGATCGC
Source organism: Gammaproteobacteria bacterium (assembly GCA_029861845.1). Lineage (GTDB taxonomy): Bacteria > Pseudomonadota > Gammaproteobacteria > Acidiferrobacterales > SPGG2 > SPGG2. Next base: position 5,190 of record JAOTYM010000014.1, read on the forward strand.
CGACAATGGTAGCCATGTTTGCTAGTTAGTACGGTATCCGCCGTGATCACCGGGTGGATGCTTGATCACGACTATTTCCACCTCGATCGTTCCGGCCTTTTCAAACGCCAGGGTTAGCGGGAAATGTTGGCCTGCGGTCAACGGTTCTGTCAATTTCATGAGCATGATGTGCAGGCCACCCGGTGCCAGCACTGACGATGTACCAGGTTCTACATCAATTGCTTCGATTGGACGCATACGCACCACGCCATCGCTCGTGGTGTGGCCATGCAGCGAGACCTGTTTAGCAATCGGCGATGAGGCAGCGGTCAGTCGGTCGACGCTTTCACCTCGATTGGATATCTCCATATAGGCCGCACCATTGCGAGCAACATCGGGTAGTGCCAGCGACCAAGGATGTGTGACATGAATGCTTCCCGCTGTGTACTCGTGCGCCATCGCACTCGATGTTACAACAACAAGCGCTAATAGTGCGCAACCAATGCGACTGACATCAATACATCTCATAGGTATCCACAATGCAAACTACTACTATTCCAAGACAAATTGGTGGGACGCCGTAGAGTAACGGTCGGGCCGGTGGTCGAATGTCCTTTCAATGAAGGTAACATTACCTGTCTTGTCGATCAAAACTACAGTGGATGAGCGCGTGCCATAGTTTCCAGCGTTGACAAACAATGGTGATAACAAACGTTCATTGTCGATGCCGATACCGGTATCGGGTAGTTCGTTGTCATCGGCCATCGTAGAGTCAGCTAATATAGCGAAAAGCTGATCAGGTGTCGGCTCATTGGCCGCAAGCAAGAGTCTATTGAGCTCTTGTTTGCCTTGTACGAGCTTCGGCCAAGGTGTGTCTAAGAGATGGTTACTGACACCGTACAGACTGCTGACGAGTTGGCGTGGCTGGTGTTCTTGGTTTGAGTAATAACGGAATTCGCTACCATCGCCGACGATTAAACTAAAGCCATTGTATAAACGACCGTTGTCGACAACCCCGGCGAGGTAATCGCTGGGCGTTTGATTGCCCCTTAGAAACTCGCTTACCAGTCCGCCCCGTGACGGTCCATCGGATCGATTGGCCTCAACGCTGCGAAAATTCGTCAATGCGGCGAAACGTCCTTGGCGGGTGACGCCGAGCCATGTTCCACCTTGTAACAAGTCACGGCCGGCCAACACGTTGGGGGCGTCGTCCCAGAACGCCGCCGCCGCCGTCGGCCGGTCATAGGCCTCCTCTCTATTGGCGGCGACGATCAAGGGGTATCGCGGGTGCTGTCCGAGCGACAACAGCAAGATGCACATAATAATTCGTTGGGATGTCTGGCGGCGCCTAACCTATTGCCACCGGTATCTTACCGATTCTGCTGCGCCATTCTACCGGCCCCGTGTTGTGGACTGATTCGCCATTGCTGTCGACGGCCACGGTAACCGGCATGTCTTTGACTTCGAACTCGTAAATCGCCTCCATACCGAGTTCCTCGAAGGCGATGAGTCTGGAGGAACGAATCGATTTGGATACCAGATAGGCGGCACCACCGATGGCGATCAGGTATACCGCTTTGTGCTTCTTGATGGATTCAACCGTGGCCGGCCCGCGTTCGGCCTTGCCGATCATGCCCAACAGTCCGGTGTTCTCTAGCATCATGTCGGTAAACTTATCCATACGGGTGGCGGTGGTGGGGCCAGCGGGTCCGACGACTTCGTCACCCACCGCGTCTACCGGGCCAACGTAATAGATAAATCGATTGCGAAAATCGACACCCTTAGGTAAGGGCTTTCCTTCGGCAAACAATGTGGCGATGCGTTTGTGGGCGGCGTCACGTCCGGTCAGCAATTTGCCGCTTAGCAGCAGGGTTTCGCCCGGTTGCCAGCTCTGAACATCTGCGGCAGTGACGTTATCCAGATCCACACGACGCGCGTTCTGGCCTGCCTGCCAGGCGATATCCGGCCAGTCTGCGAGTTGCGGCGGCTCTAGGTGCGCGCTACCACTACCGTCGAGCACAAAATGTACATGCCGGGTAGCGGCGCAGTTGGGGATCATGGCCACCGGCAACGACGCGGCGTGGGTCGGGTAGTCAAGGATCTTCACATCGAGTACCGTCGTTAATCCGCCTAAACCCTGCGCACCGATTCCTAATGCGTTGACCTTGTCGTAGATCTCTAGACGTAGTTCTTCAATGCGATTCTTCGGGCCACAGGCGATGAGCTCTTGGATGTTGATCGGTTCCATCAGCGATTCCTTGGCCAGCAGCATCGCCTTTTCTGCCGTGCCGCCGATGCCGAGTCCGAGTATCCCCGGCGGGCACCAGCCCGCGCCCATGGTCGGCACCGTCTTTAGCACCCACTCGACCAGATCATCGCTTGGATTGAGAATCGTGAATTTGGATTTGTTCTCCGAGCCTCCACCCTTGGCGGCGACGGTTACTTCAAGCCCATTGCCGGGAACCAGTTCGGTGTGTATCACCGCCGGCGTGTTATCGCGCGTATTCTTACGCATGCCGACAGGATCGCTGACGATGGACGCGCGTAGCGGGTTATCCGGGTCGTTATAGGCGCGCCGCACGCCTTCATTCACCATGTCTTCCAGTGACTGGTCGGTATCCCAGCCCACATCCATGCCCACTTTGAGAAACACCACCACGATCCCGGTATCCTGACACATGGGCCGATGGCCTTCGGCCGCCATCCGCGAGTTGGTGAGGATTTGTGCCATCGCGTCCTTGGCCGCCGGCGACTGTTCACGCTCGTAGGCGGCGGCCATGGCACGAACGAAATCGGGCGGATGGTAAAAAGAGATGTACTGCAATCCGTCGGCGATGCTATCGATTAAATCTTGCTTGTTGATGACCGTCATGGCCTCACCTGGGCGCCATTTGCCAATGCAGCGTCTGTGGATTGTTACCTAATACTAACAAACACCGATACGGATTCTGGCATACGCCATGCGGCCAGGCCAGGCTGCGACCAGCGCATGTAGCAGGCGTATTTGCGGGAGACTCACGCCTTTTCCGCGTGCGGCCGGCTTGCATCGAACGCAGGCTGAAAATTGTATTTGATAGCGAAATCAAGGTAATGTAGTGCCACGAGTGGGCGCCCGGAGTTGCCTTGGCCGACCCCGTACCAATCAAACGAGAGACACCGGTGGGAGGAATGCATCATGTCGAGATTATGCAGAATAACAGCTTTTGCCCTTGGTTCGTTGTTTGGGCTGACATTGGTGGCGCCGGCCATTGCGGCCGAAATGATGGAGAAACCGGGCGGTTTTCCCGAACGCCCGCTTTCTATGATCGTGCCCTACGGCCCCGGGGGTGGTTCTGGCCAGGTATCCCGCGCCATGATTCAGGGCGTCAAAGACGCTACCGGCATCGACATCAATCCTGACTACAAGCCCGGCGGTTCCGGTATGGTTGGCTTGAAAACCTACATGGCGGCACCGGCCGACGGCTATACCGTGCTTGAGCACATCGATGATGCGACCAGTGCGTTCGCCATCGGCAAATCCAAGATCCATCCCGCCAAGGATCTGATCCCATTGGTGATCTCACAGATCACCTTTAGCCAGATCTATATCCGCTCGAAGGAGACGCGGTTTACTGATTGGGGCTCCTTCGTCAAGTTTGCCCAGGCACAGAATGGCAAGGCTACGATCGCCAATGTCTCGGGTGAAGGTTCGATGGAACGTATTAATATGAACCGCACCGCCGAGCATTTCGGCTTCAAGATTCAGCAGATCAGTTTCGATAAGGGTGGTCCACGCTATGCTGCCCTCAAGGGTGGTCAGGTCGATGCGTTGTTCGAGCAGCCCGGCGATGTGCGTGGTTTCTTGGAAAGCGGTGATTTCAAGCCCATCCTGACGTTCTTGAAAGAGCGTCCGGCCGCGTTTGCCAATGTGCCGTCGATGACGGACGTTGGCCTAAAGTTTACGCCGTTGATGCGTTTCCGCGGCTTCTATGTCCACAAGGATGTACCCGCGGCGCGTGTGAAGTATCTGCAATGGGCCTTTCAGAATGGCTATCATGCAGATAGCTATCTCGCCTTCAATAAAAAGAAATATATGGATCTGATTCCGAGCTTTCGCGACACCAAGGGCGCGAAGCAGCTCATCGACGATACGATGAAGATCTATAAGAAGACTTATAAGGAGATGGGGCTCATCCAGTAGCCCTGCCTATCTTGTCTTGATACGTGCTCCGGCGAAGTGAGCTTTGCTGGAGCACGTTATCGATTGGACCCTGCCATGAAAAAACTAACCCCTAGCCAATGGCTAGAAGTGGCATTCTGGCTCACGTTTGCCGGTCTCGCCTACGTGTTTAGTTTTAATTTCTCCCGCGACATCGAAATGTACAAGTTCGGCGCCGCCGGTTGGCCCCGGGTAATCATCTTCTTGATCATTGCCGCCGCACTAGGCCAACTCATTCAGTTGCTTCTTGGCCGTGGGGTCGACGCGCGCGCGGTCGGGACCGATACCAAAATTAGTACCGTCGATGTGGCGGGTCAGCACGATACGGCTTCCATGATCCGGATGGGGCTGACATTCGTGTTGCCAGTGGTCTATGCGAGTCTGCTCAATTACACGGGCTATTATTTTACGACGCCATTCTTTCTTGCCGGCTATCTATACCTTATCGGTGAACGCCGCGCGAAATGGCTAGTAGTCGTCCCATGCGTGATCTGGGTGGTTCTGACTATTTTGTTTACGCGCTTTTTGTACGTTGGCCTGCCGGTCGGCTATTGGCCTGGCTTTTATGATTTCAGCAACTGGCTGATCGTGTTGATCCGCTAGCGAGCATCGGAGAAGAATAAATGCTGGAACAGTTGGCAGGCGGGGCATTAACGCTCTTTAGCGATCCCTTGAGCATCGGCATATTCTTTGCCGGACTGATTGGCGGCATGTTGTTTGGCGCGATTCCGGGCGTGAATATGCTTACTTTGGGGGCTATCTTTCTGCCGTTTTCAGGTATCCTCAGCGCATCCGACGCGATTATGTTTTACTCCGTACTCTATTGTTCGGGTACCTACGGGGGTGCGGTCACTGCGATCCTGTTCAATATACCCGGTTCACCCGAAAACGCGCCGACCGCCTTCGACGGTTACCCGATGACGCAGCAAGGCCAGGCCGGTAAGGCCATTGGTGCCGCCGTGCTGTGTTCATCATTGGGTGGGACCTGTTCCGTGTTCATCATGATCGCATTTACGCCGCTTTTGGCCGATTGGGCGATTAGGGCATTCGGTCCGCCGGAGATATTTGCGCTCGTGTTTCTCGGTATTTCGGTGGCATCGTCGGTAGGGGCGCGGACGTTGTGGAAGGGGTGGTTGTCGGTATTACTCGGCCTCATGGTTGCCACCGTCGGGCTTGACCCGGTTGCCGGCATCGAGCGCTACGAGTTTGGTTTTGTTTATTTGCTCGCCGGCATCCATTTCATTCCGCTGATCCTCGGTTTCTTTGCAGTATCCGAGGTGTTTGTGCAGGCCGAAAGGCGTGTGGTCGGTATCTATCGGATGCATGCCGTCAGTGCCAAGTTGCCTAGCCTGCTCGAGTTTTGGCGCCTTAAGATTGCAGTTATACGATCGGTGTTATTGGGGTTTTTCGCCGGCATCCTGCCCGGTATCGGCGCTACCTTGGCCGCGTTCTTGAGCTATAACGAGGCGGTGCGCTGGTCGAGAACCCCGGAGAAGTTTGGCACCGGCCGGCTAGAGGGCGTGGTCGCATCGGAGACCGCCAACAATGCCGCCACCGGTGCCGCCATGATTCCGCTGCTGGCGCTTGGTCTTCCCGGTGGGGCGCTCACCGCCATGATGATTGGCGTGTTCCAGATGCACGATATGGAACCGGGACCTTTGGTGTTTATCAACAGTTCGGAGCTGGTGTTTGTGGTGTTCGCGGCCATGTTTTTCGCTAATATCGCCATCTTCGTGCTTGGCTATCTTGAGGTAAAAACCGTTACCCAGTTGCTGCGCATACCGTTCCAGTTCCTGGCCCCGGCGATTTTGTTGTTGTCGACGATCGGTGCCTACGCCGTGCGCGGCCTCGCCACCGATGTGTTGGTGATGTTCGCGGCTGGCATTATTGCTTTTTTCTTGCGACGTTCTGGCTATTCGGTCGCTGGTATCGTCCTCGGTGTGATTCTTGGAAGGCTCGGCGAGCAAAACTTTGCCCAGGCGATGCAGATATTGAGTTACGATATGGGCGCGTTTATCAGTCGGCCGATCGTCGCCTTGCTAATTGGCGCTGGTGTGCTGACGATTGCGATTAATGTCTACCGCGCCTTAAAGGGTACGCGCCGCGGTCTTGGGGTGAAGGATTGATCGGATATGGCCCCTGGAACTACTTCCAGCATTGATGTGCAGCCAGCAGCGCCGAGCTTCGCCGATGTGCTCGATGCGGCGCATCGTATCCGCGATCAGGCGGTCGTGACCCCGCTGCTCGAATCCCCGGCCCTGAGTGCGCAAGTCGGCGGGCGACTCTTGGTCAAGCCTGAGGTGTTACAACGTACGGGCGCATTTAAGTTTCGTGGTGCCTACAACCGACTGTCGCGACTCGACCAGGCGGCACGAAAGCGCGGGGTGGTGGCGTTTTCCTCGGGTAATCATGGCCAGGGTATAGCGGCGGCGGCGCAGATACTGGGCATCCCGGCCGTCATCGTCATGCCGGCCGACGCGCCGGCGATCAAGCAGGCTAATACACAGGCCTATGGCGCCGAAGTGCGCCTGTATGACCGCTATCGCGAAGACCGGGAGGTGTTGGCGCAACAGATTGCCAATGAGCGCGATGCCACCCTCGACCGGTCCTACGAGGATCCCTATATCATCGCCGGTCAGGGAACCATCGGTCTGGAAATCACCGATCGTGCGACCGAGCTTGGCCTAATCTTGGATACCGTGCTGGTGCCCTGCGGCGGCGGCGGTCTGATCGCCGGGTGCGCGATCGCGTTGGCGGAAAAAACCCCAGCGACAGATGTGTATGCGGTAGAACCGGCCGGTTTTGACGATACGGCGCGGTCGCTGGCAAGCGGACAGCGCGAACATAATGATGGGGAAACAAAGTCGATATGCGATGCGCTACTAGTCCCCACCCCCGGTGAATTGGCGCTCAGTATTAACGCCCGCTTACTCAAGGGTGCGCTCGTTGTCAGTGACAATGACGTGAGAGCAGCCATGGTGGCGGCATTTCATCATTTCAAGTTGGTGGTGGAACCAGGTGGCGCGGTTGCGTTGGCGGCGGCGCTAAGCGGCAAACTCGATTGTCGTGGTAAGAATGTAGTTGTCGTATGTTCGGGTGGTAACGTTGATCCGATGTTGTTCTGCGATGTATTGCGCAGTAACGATTAATACGTTTGATTATGGTTTTGATAGATGGGCAAACAAGGTGAAGCGATGTCCACCGGAACGCCGGAAGTGCAAGCGGTAAACGGGCTTGTAGCACGAGCACGGGCCGCCCTATCGGCGTTTGCCCACGCTACGCAAGCACGCACCGATGAAGCGGTTACTGCGATAGCGTGGTCACTCTATAAGCCAGAACACGCCAAGGAACTTGCCGAATCGGCCGTACACGATACTGGACTCGGTAACGTCGCCGATAAGATCATCAAGAATCAACGCAAGACCTTTGGTACCTTGCGTGACCTATTGCGGGTTAAGACCGTGGGTGTGATTGAAGAAGACAAGACCCATGGCATCATCAAATACGCCAAACCTGTGGGCGTCGTCGCGGCGGTGACGCCGTCTACCAATCCGGCGGCCACGCCAGTCAATAAGGCGATGATGGCGATCAAGGGGCGTAACGCGATTATTATCGCGCCGTCGCCGGCAGGTTGGACGACCACCGCGCGCGCGGTTGCGCTTATGCGCTCGGCGCTGGAAGCCATTGGATTGCCGCCGGATCTGGTACAGGTGTTACCGGCACCGGTTAACAAGGCGTTGACCAATGCGTTGATGCAGGCCTGTGATTTGGTGGTCACGACGGGTTCGCAAAACAACGTCCGTAACTCTTACCGCAGTGGCACACCGGCAATCGGTGTCGGCACTGGCAATGTACCCGTCATTATCGATAGCAGTGCCGATCTCAAAGACGCGGCCGAGAAAATCTGTGCGTCAAAGATCTTCGACAACGCTACATCGTGCTCGTCTGAGAATTCCATTGTCATTTTAGACGACATCTACCGGGAGGCGGTCTCGGCGCTAGAGACCGTCGGTGGCTATCTTGCCGACGCCAAAGAAAAGAAAGCGATCGAAAACACGCTATGGATTGATGGGCGCTTGAATCGCAAGGTGATTGCCAAGGATGCGGCGGTGCTCGCGCGTGAAGTGGGATTGCCAGACGCTGCGCACAAATCACGTTTCTTTATGGTCGAAGAGACCGGTGTCGGTCCGAAACACCCGTTCTCTGACGAAAAGCTTTCGCTGGTGCTGACGGTCTATCGTGCTCGTGATTTCGAAGAAGCCGCCGCGCAGGTCCAGGCAATCCTCGACTATGTCGGTAGAGGGCATTCTTGCGGCATTCATACGCAGCATATGGATCACGCCCGTTATCTCGCTGAGGAGATCGACGTCGTTCGAGTGTTGGTAAACCAAGCCCATACATTCGGTAACGGTGGCGGATTCAATAGCGGTCTTAACTTTACCCTCAGTATGGGATGCGGTACTTGGGGCGGTAATAGCATCAGCGAGAATCTCAACTATCGACACTTCATCAACATTACCCATCTCTCGACTGTAATCGCCGAAGACAAGCCGACCGAGGAAGAGCTATTTGGCGACTACTGGTCGCGCTATGGGAAGTAAACCCGCCCTCCGAGATTAGTCCATGAACTTCGAGGAACACGCCGCCAAGCCATTGCTCGTGGCGGCGGGCGTCAAAGTGCCGCGCAGCCTGCTGGCCACAACCCCGGAAGCGGCGGCGCAGGCAGCGACCGAACTCGGACCAGTCGTGGTTAAGGCGCAAGTACCGACCGGTAAACGCGGTAAGGCCGGCGGTATCAAAACCGCTGATGATGCCGATTGCGCCCGCACCGCGGCTTCGGAAATCCTTGGTATGCGAATCGGCGAACACACGGTGGAGCGCGTGTTGGTCGAACAACGCGCAACTATTGTGCGCGAGTATTATGCCGCTGTTGTCAACGATCCGGCGAGTAAGAATCCGCTAGTGATGTTTTCCATAGAAGGCGGTATGGACATCGAAGAAGTGGCCGCCACCAAGCCCGATCGACTGCGGCAATTGCCGGTGGACATTAGACAAGGACTCGATCATGCCAACGCGCTGCAGATGTTGGCGGGCCTGGGGCTTGATGGCACCGATGCGGTGGCGGATCTGTTGGTCAAGCTTTACCAGGCCTACAGTACCAACGATGCCGAGTTGGTCGAGATCAATCCGCTTGCGGTGATCGAGGACGGTAAGCTCGTGGCGCTGGACTGTAAGTTTGTGCTCGATGATTCGGGGATCAAACGCCAACCAGATATCAGTCTATCGGGGGCCCCCGAAAAACTCACTGGCCTGGAAGCAAGGGGACAGGCATTGGGTCTCAAGTATGTCGAACTCGATGGCGACATCGGTGTGCTTGCAAATGGCGCTGGGCTCACCATGACCACTATGGATGTCATCAGTCATCATGGTGGCGCACCTGCCAACTTTCTAGAGATCGGCGGCGAGGCATACACCAAGGCCAAACCGGCATTGGAACTGTTGCTGGATAACCCACGAATCAAAAGTCTGGTGGTTAACTTCTGTGGCGCCTTTGCCCGCACCGATGTAATGACCGAAGGTGTGATCAATGCTTGGCAGGAACTCGAACCGACCTTGCCCGTGTTCTTTAGTGTGCACGGTACCGGTGCCAAGGAAGCCAGGGCCCTGCTCAAGGAGCGCATGGACATCGTTCCCTACGCCACTATGGACGAAGCCATTATCGCTGCCATTGATGCCGCCGGCCGCCGGAGGTCGGCGCCATGATTGTGCGGGGTGAGGAGCGCATTATCGTTCAAGGCATTACCGGCAAACAGGGGACGTTTTGGAGCGGGCGTATGCGCGAGTATGGCAGTCGCGTCGTCGGTGGTGTTAATCCCAAGAAGGCTGGCACCACCCACTGCGGCGTACCGGTATTTGCCAGCGCGAAGGAAGCCATGAGTGCCGGCGGTTTCGAGGTGTCGGTGCTCTTTATCCCACCGCTGGGTGTTCGCGCCGCCGCACTTGATGCGATTGAGGCGGGCTGCAAAAAGTTGGTGATTCTCACTGAGCATATTCCAGTTCAAGATGTGATGTACTTTTTGTCCGCCGCCCGCGCCAACGGTGCGCGGGTAGTGGGACCGAATACAGCCGGTCTCGTTACCCCCGGTGAGTGCTTCGCTGGTTTTATGCCGGCGTTCGAGAGCGATATTTTTACACCGGGTAGTATCGGCGTGATTTCGCGAAGCGGATCTTTGGGTACGCTGATTTGTTTGAATCTAGTGCAGCAGGGATTCGGCGAGTCTGCGTTTATCGGTATCGGCGGCGATCCTATTATCGGTACTACTATCCGCGATGCGCTCATTACTTTAGACGAAGACGCGAAAACCGATGCTGTCGTTATTGTTGGTGAAATAGGTGGGGCCATGGAGGAAGAAGCGGCAGAGTACGCGGCCAGCATGAAAAAACCGGTGGCCGCGTTTATTGCTGGCAGCTCTTCACCAGCCGGCAAGAAAATGGGTCATGCCGGCGCTATTGTTATGGGTAATAAGGGTACCCACGACTGCAAACGCAAGGCGCTTGAAAAAGCCGGTGTACAGGTACTGGCGACGCCTTCCGACGTGGGCCGCGCCATTGCGCAAGCACTAGCTTGATGACGGAAAGCACCGTGTGGCTTGGCTGTATCGTGCCACTACCTCTTGGTTTAGCGCCGGTCGATAATTCGATTCGAGCTTGATCGCATTGCCTTCGACTACCAACGGCTTGCGTAGGAGTGAATCGGTGGTCTTGAGAAAGCCATTCATTTCGCCCGCATTGGTGATGTGTCCGGGCACCATGCAGGCCTCCATCCAGCAGCCGACATCACAGGCCACACCATTGCCGAGTACCGGCTCCATACCGCGATCGCGAATATGTGCGAGTACATTCGCCAAGCGTGCGAGCCCGCCGGCTTTCATGAGCTTAAACTTGATGTAGCTGGCGACACCAAGATCGGCCGCCTTGTCTATATCGGTGATATCGTAGATGGACTCGTCTAACATCAGCGGCACGGTGGAGACTTTAACCACCGATTGTGCGGCCTCCCAGTCACCAGCGGCACAGCTCTGCTCCAGCAATTCAATGCCATTGGGATCCAGGGCGGTTGCGAAGCGACACGCATCGGCGCGATCGTAACCCTGGTTCGCGTCTAAGCGTATGCGGGCGCGACCGGCCACCAATTGTTGTATCACTTGAACCCGCGCTAGATCTGCGTCGACATCAAAACCGACTTTCACCTTGAGTGTGGTGTAACCGTCGGCTATTAGGGCATCTATGTCGGGCGCCAGCGTGTCGATGTCTTGCTCGTGTACCAGCGCCAGTAGTGGCACGGCGACGGACTGCTCGGTACGTAGATGCGGGCTTTTTTCAAGCATCTCGATGGCGGTGACGAGGGCGGTAGTTGTAAACGGTGCCACTCGGCTCGATTGCGCAATAATAGATTTGGCGGCCTCTAATGGTTGGTTCACGATTTCGGCCGCCAAACCCAAAGCCAGTGTCCAACATTGCTCTACTGTCTCATCGGTATAACCGGTGAGTAGCGTGGCCTCACCAAGTCCGACCTGTCCTTGGTCGTCTTGCATGTCTACCAACAACGTATCGAAGTGACGGATCTCTGCCAGCGAGAGTCTATACGGTACCTTCAAGGGTAGCTTGAGGCGGTGAAGGGTAATGCGCTCGATCAACACAACGGCGTGAGTGCGCTAACTACAACAGCGCGTCAACAAGTTCGCCAAAATCTTTAACGGTAACATTCGGTTGATACGGCGTGTCCTCGAAAGGCAGCCCATAACGGTTGACAAAGGCGCCACAATTGCCACACATACGCGCACCCATAACATCGAATGAGTTCGACGACACCATTGTGATCTCTTCCACCCCCATGCCCAGAATGCGCGCCGCCCCGCGATAGACCGATGGGTGTGGTTTGAATGCGCCAAACGTATCCACGGAAATGACGGCGTCGAAGTCATACTTGATGCGGTTGGCAACCAGGTGGCCGAGAAATGAGGCGTTGCCGTTGGAAAGCGCCACCAGTTTGAAACGCGAAGCGAGACGTGGCAATGCTGGCAACACGTCTGGGAAAGGTTTTAGTTCTTGCCACGCCTGCATAAAGCTATCGACTTCGGCTTTTGACGCCTGCAGGTTGCTGAGGCCCAATACGTATACGAACGCACGTCGCGCCGTCTCTAAATAACCGCTATGACCGAGCATCACCAATGAGTCCTGATATTGTTCGATGCGCTGCCGATAGCGCCAGCGTTGCCAGAACTGCTCAGCGTTGACAGCAGACCCCTTCTGCTCTAAGAATCTGCCGATATACGGCGTCAAACTACCGCCGAGGTCCAGTACAGTACCGAACAGATCGAAGGTTAGGGCGCGGGTATTCGCGAGCTGGGCCATAGTTTTTCTCGCCTAAGGGCCGAATTCTGGCGTTCGATTCTTACACGGCGAAATCTATCGTCGCAAGTGCTTGACAATGTCGCGATTATGCGATGACCTGTGGCATCACCCGAAAAAAGCCGAGCATCAGTTGTGTCCGATGATATTGTGACGCAATCAGCGACTGAGCTGTTAAGGCTCTACCGTAACAAGCAACTGTCGCCAGTGGAGGCGACCAAAGCGGCGCTGGCGCGGATCTCGGCGTACGATCCACAGCTCAATGGCTTTTGTTATGTGGACGAAGAAACTGCACTCACGGCCGCTGGTGAATCGGAAGCGCGTTGGCAAAAGGGGGCGCCTAAAGGATTGCTCGATGGTGTACCCACTGCAATCAAAGACTTGATCTTGACCAAGGGTTGGCCAACCTTACGAGGTTCGCGCGTCGTCTCGAAAGATCAATCGTGGGACGAAGATGCACCAAGCAGTGCGCGTCTACGCGAACATGGCGCCGTACTGCTCGGAAAGACCACTACCCCCGAATTCGGTTGGAAAGGGGTCACCGATAGTCCTTTGACTGGTGTTACCCGCAACCCATGGAACCCCGCCATGACACCAGGTGGAAGTAGTGGTGGCTCCGCCGCTGCCATCGCTAGCGGTATGTGTGCGCTTGCGATAGGCACCGACGGCGGCGGCTCTATCCGTATTCCCGCCGGGTTCACGGGTATTTATGGGTTTAAGCCGTCGTTTGGACGCGTACCAGCGGCACCGCTAAGTCCGTTTGGCACCGTCGCCCACGTCGGTCCCATGACGCGCACGGTGACGGATGCCGCTTTGATGTTGATGGTCATTTCAGAACCCGACAATCGTGATTGTTATTCTCTACCTTATGATGATACTGACTACCGTGTAGGCCTCGAAGACGGCATCAAAGGCCTACGTATCGCCTTTAGTCCAACGTTGGGCTATGTATCGGTGGACGCTGAGGTGGCGGCTGTCGTATCGAAGGCAGTCCGAGTTTTCGAAGATCTTGGCGCGCGTGTCGAGCAGGTCGACCCAGGTTTCGATAATCCGCACGACACCTTTTGTAAGCTCTGGTTTTCAGGTGCTGCTAACCTCACAAGTGGGTTCACGTCGGCACAGCGCGCCCAGCTCGATCCCGGCCTCGCCGAGATCGCGACGCAAGGCGCTGCCATATCTCTATTGGACTATCTGCAAGCGGTGAAGCGGCGTGAGGCCCTTGGCCAACATATGCGACTTTTCCATGAACGCTATGATCTGTTATTGACACCTACACTGCCAGTGCCTGCCTTTGCCGCTAACCAGGAAGTGCCCGACCCAAAAACGCAATCGCGCTGGTGTGGCTGGACCCCGTTTTCGTATCCTTTTAATCTCACACAACAGCCAGCGGCGTCGCTACCATGTGGTACGACCGAGGCGGGGTTACCAGTCGGTGTTCAGGTTGTCGGGCCACCCTATGATGATGCCCTCGTACTGCGCGCAAGCCGGACGTTCGAGGCGGCATGCCCTATTGTGTTGCCTGATCTCACGAACTTGAAACATTAAGCGGCTGGGGCACATTGTGAAGAAAGACAAATTTGGCAATGCACACACGCCAGGCCTGCCCTACGCCCGTGGCGAGCTAATAAGCAGTACGCAGGATGATATCGCAAAGCTGCGCAACGCCTGGGTTTTGATGCGGCAACGGATCGCTGAGCACGGGCGCGATGCGGTTTTTAACCTGACAGGTCTAGAACGAAGTTTTCGGTATGAATCGGAAGATTTGGATTTGTTGGATGATGAGCTGGCGCCGGCTCTGCAGATGGAGCAGTTACAGCGGTTAGCGCTTAATCATCTGGGCGGTATAGCGGGGAAACACGACATCGCCGTCATGAATCGGCAGACCGGCGCATTGCTGGCGGCGACGCTGGTCTTGGTCAGTCCTGGGGATACCGTGGTTGGTGTTTCGCCAAGTTATAGCCATCCCTGCGTGACCCGTGCCGCCGCCCGCGCCGGTGCCCATTTCGTCGACACGGTTGGGAGCAATGAGCTGGAACAAGCGCTTGCACAAGCGCAGAAGGTATCTTTGGTGGTACTCACCCGTCTGGCCGTGAGTTATGAAATTCTTGCCATCGATGAAATCAGAAGGATCGTGGATCTAGCGAAACAGACGGGCGCGAAGGTCTTGGTGGACGATGCCGGTGGTGCGCGCGTCGGCCCGGCGATTTTCGATCAACCTCGTGCGCTCGAACTAGGCGTCGACGTAGCCTCAACCGGACTAGATAAATATGGCACCGTCGGTCCTCGATTGGGAATACTTGGCGGACACACTGAGTTGGTGGATCGTATTCGGGTCTGTGCGGTTGAACTTGGCCTGGAAGCACGGCCGATGCTTTATCCCGCCGTGGTCCGATCGCTTGAGCAATATAGTCCCGCCCGCGTGCGTGAATTGGTGGCGACTACCAAAAATGTGGCCAGTGAATTAAAGGCAATACTTGGCGACCGTGTGTTTGAAACGCCGGTTATCGCTATGCTGCGGGGCGAGGACATTCTGGACGTGGCGATGGAGCGCGCCAATATCAGCCGGCCGTCAATCGTTCCTTACGAAGCGAGCGCCGCTTTGGCGATGCTATTATTGCGGGACTACGGGATTCTAACCGTGCATTTCGCTGGACTGCCACCGGGCACGTCTGCGCTGCTCATCAAATTTCTCCCGCCGGAGACGATTGCACGTTTCGGCGGCCCGCAAAAGTTCGCGCAAGCCATCGACAGCAGTCTCCACAATCTGGCACACATCATCGAAGATACCGATCGGCTTCGACAGTTAATCTTGGGTACACCGCTGCCAGTGACACGGGTCGTAAACGTCTAATGTTAATGCGCTGAGGAGCGAATATGTTGACAACCGAAATCGAGATTTCAAAGTATCGAAAACCTGACCATGACATTGAACCGATGCTATTCCATCGTTGGTCGCCACGGGCGATGTCGGGAGCGGAAATCAGCGAGCAGGAACTGATGACACTGTTTGAGGCAGCGAGATGGGCGCCCTCGTCCTATAACGCCCAGCCTTGGCGATTTCTCTATGCACGACGAGCTACCGCAAACTGGGATCGATTTTTCGATCTCATGGTTGAATTCAATCGAAGCTGGACCAAGCAGGCGGCCGTGCTGATGGTGGTCGTTTCACGCAAGGCGTTTGAATCGAATGATCAGGCCGCACCCACGCACTCATTCGATGCCGGCGCCGCTTGGCAGAACCTGGCGCTACAGGGGTCGCGCATGGGTCTGGTCGTGCACGGTATGCAGGGTTTTGATTACGATAAAGCGAGGCTAGAGCTAAACGTTCCCGACGAGTTTCAGGTCGAGGCGATGATTGCGGTCGGTAAGCCCGGAAAACGTGAAGATCTCCCTGCAGACTTACAAGGGCGAGAACAACCCTCGGTTCGTAAACCGGTGGCCGAGATAGCGATAGAGGGTGGCTTCTAGGGAATTTTCGGGTTAACCAAACGAACGAAG
Source organism: Gammaproteobacteria bacterium (assembly GCA_029861845.1). Classification (GTDB taxonomy): domain Bacteria; phylum Pseudomonadota; class Gammaproteobacteria; order Acidiferrobacterales; family SPGG2; genus SPGG2. The sequence goes on from JAOTYM010000014.1 coordinate 21,277, forward strand.
CATTACGAGGTGTCCACGATGATCAAAGCACCGAGCTTCACCATTGGCATCGAAGAAGAATATATGGTGGTTGATCGTGAATCTCGTGACCTTATAGGCGAGGCGCCGCCGGACATGCTTATCGAGTGCCAACAAGTGCTCGAGCAGCAGGTAACCCCCGAGTTCTTGCAGTCGCAAATTGAGGTGGGTACGCGCGTCTGCAATACGTTGCAGGAGGCGCGTGACGAGTTAGCGCGTTTACGTCGCTGCGTGTCACGGGTGGCCGAGAACCATGGACTTGCAATGATTGCGGCCTCCACACACCCGTTTGCGACTCCGGCTTCACAGCGGCACACCGAGAAGGAACGCTATGAAATCATCGCCCGAGATATGCAGGAAGTCGTGAGACAATTACTAATCAGCGGTATGCATGTGCACGTAGGCATCGAAGACGATGATTTGCGAATCGATCTCATGGGTCAAGTTAGCTATGTCTTGCCCCACCTACTGGCGCTAACCACTTCCTCCCCGTTTTGGCAGGGGCACGATACCGGGCTAAAGTCGTATCGAGTCGCCGTATGGAACGCCCTCCCGCGTACCGGCATGCCTGAGCGCTTTGACAGCTATGGCGAATTCCAACGGCATGTGGATGCGCTTGTAAAGGCCGGCGTAATCGAAGACGGTACCAAGGTGTGGTGGGATATTCGGCCTAGCGTGCGATTTCCTACGCTGGAAATGCGTATAACTGACATTTGCACGCGTATCGAAGATGCAATTTGTGTGGCCGCAATTTATCGCTGTTGGCTGAGTATGCTTTGTCGGTTGCGGGCTAGAAATCAGCGCTGGCGTGGCTACGCGAATATGTTGATCAACGAAAATCGTTGGCGGGCGGAGCGTTATGGTATTGAGGAAGGCTTAATAGATTTCGGCAAGGGCGAAATGGTGCCCTACGCTGATCTTCTGGAAGAGATGCTGGAACTGGTGATGGATGATGCGACGCACTTTGGTTGTGTTGACGAAGTCGAACACGCGCGTGAGATTCTCGCACGTGGCACCAGTGCTCATAGACAGGTGCAGGTTTACGAAGAGGCGAAAGCAGCGGGAGCGGATGACGAGACAGCGCTTAAGTCGGTCGTAGATATGTTGATTGATCAAACGATGGATGGTGTATAAGTAGTGCAGTCTCTTGGTACTGAGATGTTGCTATGAAAAGTAGTTTTCTAGACAAGCTCGGTGCCGATATAAAACGTTTAGTTGAAGAGATAGAGGATTTTTCTTCTACCGAGATTCAAGTACGCCCAACTCCGACGCCCACCAACGAGTCTGCTCAATCGCCAAAAGCAATAGCACTTATTGCATCCGAACATGGAGCAACGCTTCTATGTCGCGATGCGGGCGACTTCCAACCGCAAGCGGTGTTGCATGAGTTGCTTCATTTACGTAGGTATTGGATCGACTCGGTTCCACAAATCCTCCCTGTCGATGATCCGGATGGTGAGAAAATCAAACTCGCCAATCAGATAGAGAATACCCTGGAACACCTTATTATTGTTCCGCAGGAGCGCGAGTATGGTTTCGAGCCCTACGCGTACTACCGCGAAGCGACTAGAAAGAATTGGCAGGCCTATCCATGGCCTGCCATCAGCGAGCCGTGGGCACGCCGAAAAAACTGCTTATTGAGTTGGCTTACGACATATTTCCTAGTTCGAGACCCAACCATTAAACAATCCGCCAAACGGCGTCTAGAACAGGAAGGGTTATCAAGTGAAGCGGAAAGGTTTTCGCAGAAGATTGAACGCGTTCTGAGTTCCAAGGAACAGTGCATCAGTACGGCGATCAGATTCCTGCAGATTCCACATCAACAGGCAACAATGGTTTATCTTGATATCAAGAATCAAAGAACTATTAGAAAACCTGTTTCCTTGCACTGATGCAGGCGCTTGCCTAGATGTCCGTTTCGGGAACAGCTCCGTGTTGCCGCAGTAGGTGGACGATATCCTTGTGACCAGCAAGGGTCGCGGCCCGAAGTGGCGTAAGACCTGCTTTGGTTCTTGCGTTAACATCGGCGCCATGCGCGATCAACCGCTCGGTCAGCATCCGGTAACCACTGAGCACGGCCGCGTGCAACGGTGTCGCGCCGTCTTTGTCGGTGACATTCACCGTGGCTCCCTTTACGATCAGCAGATCAGCCAGGTTCACGTGGCCCTTGCCGGCGGCAAAATGCAATGGCGTTACCCCATCCGCGCTTAGCGCGTTTACATCGGCGCCGGCGGCAATAAGCAGCTCGGCGATAGCCCGGTGTCCAAACAGAGCGGCCGGATGTAGCGGTGTGCCCATCTGGTGTCGTGCGTTGACGTTAGCCCCTTGGGCGATCAGCAACTCGACAATCTCTGTGTGGCCGGCACCGACCGAAAAATGTAATGGCGTAAGGTCGTAGTCGTCGCGGGCATTAACATCCGCCCCCTGATCGATGAGCCGCTTTACTTGACCGATGTCTCCTTGTTTTGCCGCATTGTGCAGTGGGCCTGCCCAGGTGTTCGAGCAACATAAGAAACCTACTAGTGTTAGTACCCGAAGCCAGAGTGGTCGAGGCGTCATCATGAATTGTTCAGGTGCAGCCGTGTCCAATGGCATCACAATTGCCATTTATATTATGATGTCTTTCTCGCGATAACTACAGGAGGTGCCGTGACTACTCATTTCCTTGTCCACGATAAGGCCGATACGGTGGGGGTTGTCGTGGTCGAAAACGTGCAGCCGGGACAGGCGTTGACGGGCTGGATCATGGAGACCGATGAAACCATTACCGTCAAGTGTATGGACGCGATTCCACTCGGCCACAAGATTGCGCTCACTGACATAGAGGAGGGCGCCACACTTATAAAGTATGGGCATGACATCGGTCGTTCGATTGCCGGTATCGGCAGGGGGCACCATGTCCACGTACATAACGCCAAGACCAAGAGGTGGTAGCCATGGCAGCGCAATCATTCTGGGGCTATCGACGCGAGAACGGGCGCGTCGGTATTCGCAATCATGTTGTTATCCTTCCGCTCGATGACCTGTCCAACGCCCCTTGCGAGGCGGTCGCTAATAATATAAAGGGCACTTTGGCCTTGCCACATGCCTACGGACGTTTGCAGTTCGGCGAAGACTTGGAACTGCACTTTCGCACCTTGATTGGAACCGGCAGTAATCCCAATGTGGCAGCATGCATCGTTATTGGTATCGAACCGGGTTGGACCGGTCGCGTTGTTGATGGCATTGCCAAAACTGGCAAACCGGTCGAGGGCTTTAGTATTGAGGGCAATGGTGATCTCAATACGATTGCCGCCGCATCACGCAAGGCGCATGAGTTCCTACAGTGGGCCTCCGAGTTTCGACGCGAGGAATGTTCGATAAGCGAAATGTTTCTTTCGACGAAATGTGGCGAATCGGATACTACCTCGGGCCTGGCTTCTAATCCCACCGTTGGCGATCTGATCGACAAGTTTGACGCGCTCGGCGTCACCACTTGTTTTGGTGAGACCTCGGAGCTTACCGGCGCCGAAAAGGTCTGTGCTACTCGGGCAGCGACACCCGAGGTTGGAGAGAAATTCTTTAGTACGTGGCAGGCCTACATGGATGAGGTGATCGAACCCAACAAAACCAGTGATCTCTCCGAATCACAACCTACAAAAGGCAACATTGCTGGCGGTCTGACCACTATCGAAGAAAAGGCATTCGGTAATTTGCAGAAGATCGGCAAGCGCGCTAAGTTCATCGATGTGCTAGGGCCAGCGGAGGAACCTAATAAGGGTCCTGGTCTCTATTTTATGGACACCTCATCGGCGGCGGCGGAATGTGTCACACTGCAGGCGGCAGCCGGTTTCGTGGTGCACTTATTTCCTACTGGCCAAGGCAATGTCATCGGCAATCCCATAGAGCCGGTTATCAAGTTGACCGCAAACCCGCGAACCGTGCGCACGATGCGCGAACATGTGGACCTTGACGTGTCCGGCATTCTCCGGCGGGAGATGACGCTCGACGAAGCGGGCGATGCCTTGATTGATATGACGCTTCGAACTTGTAACGGACGTCTGACCTGCGCCGAGGTATTAGGGCATCGGGAGTTTGTGTTTACGAAACTCTACCGCAGTGCTTAGGCAACGGCTGACCGGCACGACTTAGGGTGGCATGGGCACTACACTGAATGTGAAAGTGTGGCGGGGCACGGCACACGGGCAGTTCGTCTCTTATAGGGTGCCCCTAAGGGAAAATCAGACCGTACTCGACGTTGTCACTCATATACAGCGCCATCTCGACAGTACGCTGACCTATCGTTTCGCCTGTCGGGTAGGGGTATGTGGTTCATGTGCAATGACCGTCAACGGCGTGCCACGTTGGACCTGCCGAACACATGTTCGGCAGGTAGCCAAGCGTGACCGATTACGGATTGCGCCACTTCGTAACCTGAAGATCATCAAGGATCTTAGCGTCGATATGGCAGCGTTCTTTGATAAGTGGGCGCGCGCCAAAGGTAGGTTTGTACCGGCGCTCGAGCACGGCGGAGATTTTGCTGTGGTCGAGCCAGATTCTCGTGCGCGCAAATTTGCCGATGCTGGCATTGAGTGCATAGGATGCGGCGTATGCTACGCAGCCTGTGACTTAGTTGAATGGAACGCCAACTACCTGGGACCGGCCGCACTCAATCGCGCCTGGGTGCTCGCAAACGATGTCCGCGATGTCGGCAACAGCGAGCGTCTAAGGGCGGTATCAGGAGACGCTGGCTGTCATGCCTGTCACTCTCATCAGAGTTGCACACAGTGGTGCCCAACGCGACTGAATCCGACGGCTGGAATCGCCGGTTTGAAGCGTCTGACTGCGGCCGCGGCGATGAAAGGACAGCTATGAGCACACGCAGCGAAGTGCGCATGTGGATAGCCCAGCGGGCAACCGCCGCCGTGTTAGCGTTGGCAGTCATTGTCCACATCGCCACCGTTGTTTACGCTGTACGCGGCGGCCTGAGTGGGGTCGAGATCATCGAGCGCGTGCAAGGGAATGTTGGCTGGTTGTTGTTCTATATTGTCTTCGTTTTTGCGGCTGCGATTCATGCCCCACTAGGCTTGCGCACCGTCCTCACCGAAATGACCCGTTTGCGCGGCATCACTCTCGGTGTGATGCTAGGGCTGTTGGGACTAATGATTGCCGTCCTCGGCTGGCGCGCCGCTTTTATATTATTTGCATATGGGGACACGTGATGGTGGGGTGGCGGTCGCGCAACAACCCGAACTACTGGGCTTTCATCGTCCATCGGTTATCCGGCCTTCTGCTAACGGCGTTCCTACCGATTCACTTCTGGGTGTTGGCGCTGGCTATCGAGGGCGAGGCGGCGTTGGATGTCTTTGTCAAATGGACCGAGCAACCACTCGTGAAGGCAGCCGAGGTAAGTCTGGTAATTCTTCTTGCGGCCCATCTCACCGGCGGCCTGCGTTTGCTGGCGTTGGAGTTTTTGCCTTGGCACGGCCGGCAAAGTACCTGGGTCGTGCTCTCAGGCGGTATGAGCATAGCGGCCGGCCTTCTTTTCATACTATTTTCATACTATTAGGTGCGACCTGAACCCGACGGGTCACAAGGCCCACCTCATGATGTTCTCGGTCGCATACCCTCACCCGGGGGGGGCGATTGTCAACTACTTGACTGACGACAGCGCTAGCGCACGGGAGTATGAACCGCTGTACGCCTACAAGCAAAAAACGGCATTTCTTATTTGCCACCACAAGGAGGGATCGGCGCGTGTTAATCAAATCACTGGCGGGTGAATTCGAGGTCACAATCTCAAAATTTGAGACTGAGAACGGCCAATTAGTCATGGTCGGAAGCATGGGTGTGTGGGACGCCAGAACCTATATTACGGCCCGCGAGGTTCTCCGCGTTGTGGGAAAACTACTAAGCCCTGTGGTTCTGTTATATCTGCTGAAAATGCCATGGCTCTTGTTGACGCACAGACCAGATAAAACGAACGCCGGAGGAAATCATGACTAAGCAAACTACACGATTCGGAGTGCTGCCAGAGGTTGAAGACGCCTGGAATTTCCCACTGTTCGAGGCGATTGTGGGAAGGAGATCACGGCGTTTTGGCTATGGCATGGAACTCGCTCATGGCCCATTTGTTTACAAGTCTGATAAGGATCCTTTACCCCTCACAGAGGCCGAAACGGCGATGCTCGTCGCCGCTGGCACAGGTGTCACCGGCGCAATCTTATGTGAAGGCGATACCCAAGGTGGCATGGTTAAATCTGTCGGGCGACCTCACCCGAGTGCTATTGGCGCCCATCGGACCGAATTATTCTTTACTAACGACGACGGTCTTTTCCTTTATCGCGGCACCCAGCAGAAGATGACAAAGATGAAGGAATATGAAACCAAGGAAAATCGGGACAAAGTATTGCAGTTTTATCGAGATCACACGGTAAAGCTGAGCGACGGCCGTTTCGATTTACCGCAGAAAACACCCGGGCTTTTTGCCCATAATCTCTGGGTCACAAACCGACCCGGTACTACGCTTTTTATGCCGGTTACCGACGTTAGCCAAGATCTTATCCGTCTAACGGTTAATATGTGTGATCCGCAAGGCGGACGATACATCGAAGGCGGCGGATACTATATCGTCGACGAGCGAAAAGGTATGCGCCCCGCCGGGACCGAGAAATGGGCTAAGAAGGGATTGTTGGACCGAAATAAGGTGCTACCACTTGGCCGTTTGGAGAAAATTATCGTAAGTTGGCTTTGTGCCGAGGGCGCCATGATGGGCACCTTGATGCAGCTTGCCCTCGCTGCGATGGGATTGGGTGGATGGTTGCACGGAGGTTTTACACCGTTAATTGTGATGGGCGGCACACCAATCTGTAAGGGGTTAGGGCTTCGTTTCGTCACGTCGAAGGAGGACCCCTTTCCTAACCCGGTCGGACTCGATGGCTATTTCGAAGGATTCTGTCCGCCTTATTACAAAAACATGGATGATGCCGTCGAAGCGGCGGTTAGCGGGATGGGTGAGAAGCTCGACGACTGGGAAAAGCGCGGAATGGTCTTGCCTCATACAGTGACTAACGAAGAGTTTGAGAAGGCTGTTCCCGGCGTGAGTGAGGACGGTGTTGAATGTGTGAAGGATATTTGTCGCTATATCTACGAGGAATACGGTAAGTATCCGGCCTTCAACGACACCATGCATCTACTGTATTTCATTCAAGCGTGTCATCTCGACGTGGACTTCTATGATAAATACTTCAAAGAAGGTGCATTTTTGCATACACACCGTGAGCACATCGAAAAATGGCACGGCCAGGCTGCGGCAGAAAAGAAGAGCGCGCAAAGCAAGTAATCAGAAATGCTACTCGATTGACGACCCACTTGTGCCGCTTTGAAAACGGGAAATCGCAGCGTATGTGATCATGCTAAGAGCGTAAGGAAAACTGATTATGGCCAAACTTTTGAAAAGATCACCGCACTTTGGACAACATGTCGCGCATGGCGCGAAGAATTTTTTCGATTTTGCCGGATGGGAAATGCCAGAGTACTTTTCCTCTATGGCTGAGGAAGTACAGGCTTGTCGATCGACGGCTGTAGTGTTCGATGGTCATGCGATGGGAGAGGTTTACATCACAGGCAAAGATGCGCACAAAGCCGTGCAGAAAGTCTGTGTGGCAAATATCAAGGTCGAGCCAGGTCGATGTTTCTACAGTAGTCTTTGCAAGGAAGACGGCGGCATGTTCGATGATCTGGTGGTTTTTTGCATTGCCCCTGACAACTTCCTGTTAACGGTGGCTGCTTTCAATGTTCACAAAACGCCGGGTTGGATCGAAAAACATATTGCCGACATGGACGCCAGTGTTTGTGATCTGTCAGCTGGTACCACTTGCATTGAAATTCAGGGCCCTAAATCGCGTGAGATCCTATCGAAAATCGCCGACATCGATTTGTCTAACGAAGCATTACCCTATTTTCGGTTTAGGAATGCTCATGTCGCGGGTATCGACTGTCTGATTGCCAGATTAGGGGTGACTGGCGAGCTCGGCTACGAGATATTTTATGACCCCGGTTACGCCTGGACCATGTATGATGCTTTAGTCGAGGCTGGTAAGAATGATGGGCTAATGCTGGCTGGAAATCGTACGGTCGGCATGTTTAGACTCGAAAAGGTTTACCATATTTATACTCGCGAAGTTGACGAGACCACGAACCCGTTTGAAGCTGGTCTCGGACATACGGTTAACTTCGATAAGGGCGATTTCGTAGGGCGCGATGCGCTACTCTCTATCAAACGGCAAGGAGTGGAGCGTCAACTTGTTGGTTACGTTGTTGATAGTGATCCGGTGGTGATTACCCCTGGTACGCCGATCGAAATCGATGGAAAAACAGTCGGTAAGGCAACCTTCGCCGCATATAGCCCCACTCTCAGCAAGACGATCGGGCTCGGCTATGTCCCGGTAAGTCATGCTGAAATCGGCTCACAGTTGACCGTGGTCCACGACTCTGGAAGACTGTCCGCAAAGATCACCCAAATCCCTTTTTTTGATCCTGAGGGGGCGCGTATTCGCGTTTGAGAAGGTGGAGTGACGAGAGGGTGGAGACCGTTGTTGATCCGTTGGATGCGGGGCTAATCGATTTACTCGAATCCAACGGAAAAGTAGAAGGTCCGCCGGATATTCTCAAGCGTCTCGAAAAACGGGACCTGGCGCTAGTGATGAGCCGGGGGCACCGTCTTCATCTCACCTCCAAAGAAATCCTTTTTTTTCAGGGAGACCGACACAAGGGGATTTTTATCATTCAAAGTGGGCTCGTCCGCACCTACTACACATCAACCTCCGGGCGCGAGATTACGTTGGCGTATTGGCAGCCTGGCAATTTCGTTGGTGGACCCGACGTCTTTGGCGAAAGCATTCATATGTGGTCTGGTGTAGCCGTTCGCGACACCGACGTCGTCATGTTGCCCGGTTCCGAAATCCGTGGGCTTATGGAGAGAATTCCCGAATTCGCGGTTGCCCTGGTAGAGGCCTTGGTATTCAAGGGCAAGCGTTTTTCGACGTTGGTACAGTTGTTGGGCACGCGATCAATTGCCGAAAGGCTTTCCCATCTACTTCTTGCCCTCAGCTCCTTCTATGGAGTTTCAAAGGAGGGCGGCATTGCCATCGCGGCGGACTTCACGCATGAGGATCTAGCCCATATGGTTGGTGCCTCGCGTCAGTGGGTTACTACGACTCTAGACCGCCTGCAAGAAAAAGGCGTCGTGCGTATCCGTAAAAGACAGGTCATCATTCTGCGGCCGGACCTGCTGAGTCCCGTGAGTCGGGCAAGTTCCAGCTGATATTGAGGATTCGCCGGCGCATCCCCATTGAATGTCAATTCGTTGACAGACGTTCTTGGTTCTTTGCGGGAAGCTAGACCCGTGAAATAAGAGAAAGTTCTAGTAGCCTTAGTTTAACGCCAGACCATGGCAGGCTACTCATCGCAACGCGGCCCCTGAAGCATGGGTTGTTGTCGTAAGCTGAACGGGGTTCAACTGCTAAAGGAGGATCCGTTATGCGCAACGATAGCACCCACAAGAAGCGTAAGAAGAGAAAAACCGGGGATTATACGCGTCGGCAATTCTTGATCCGTTCAGCCCAAGGCGTGGCGGGTGCCGCCATCGCGACAGCAGGTTTTCCATGGGGAGATCTCGCCTATGGGCAGCAGATCAAGGGTAAACCGGTCAAGATGAACGTGGCGATCCGCCCAGACTGGACCCAGGGTTGGTTCGGCATGATCAATGAGGAAAAACAAATCTGGAAGAAATATCTTCCGGCCGGAAGCAAAGTTACGTTCAGCCATCCCATCCAGGGTGGAATCGTTACTAACGAGCTAATCGCCGGTAAGAGTCTAATCGGTCACAACGGCGATGCTCCGGGTCTAATCGCCACTTTCAAGCGCGACCGTGTCGACATCCGTGCAATAGGTCTCATCGGTAGTTCGCCGAGCGGCTATCACTGCTACCAGGTGCTCGTGCGAACGGATGCGCCGGAGTTCAGTAGTTCCAAGGAGGCTCTAAAGTGGATGGACGGCAAAGTAGTTGCGACGCCTAAAGGCAGCTGTTCTGATCGATTCTTCCAAGATGTTTTAAAGCGTGACGGGGTTCAGCCGGCGGAGTACCTGAATCAGCCGATCGGTGTGATCACCACGAATCTGCGTGCCAAGAAAATCGATGCCGCTTGTACTTGGGATCCGCAAGGAGCTGCCGTCAGCGAAATCGCTGGCGAGGGTATCGCGCGTGTGGTCGCAACTGGCTACCCATGGCAGGAACGGGATTCCGGCACCATCGTTTGCCGCAAAGATTTTCTGGACGAAAATACGGACGTGGTGAAGGCATGGCTTAAGGCTGAAATTGAAACACAGATGTGGTATTACGACCCACGCAACCATGCCGAAGTCCTCAAGATCGCACAAAAGTATGTGAAAGGATTCTCACATAAGGCCCTGTGGTTTTCGCTGGCGGGACTGCTGCCCGAACCTTATTATGGAGGTCCGATCCGCGACGAGAAGCTGTTTGTCTGGAATGATGAGGTGCGCAACCTGCAAGCCATTGTGCTCGACTATCTTGCGAAGAATAAGATCATTCCTTCGTCACAACTTCTCCCTGGAGCGATCGACGATTCGCTAGCCCGTGAGGCAATGAAAGAAATGGGCGTGAAATCACCGCTTATTACGCTCAAAGCGGTGCCACTGGAGCAGGGTTATCCCTTGGTTCAAGATGCGAAGCGTATAGAAGAATATGCAGCGCTCTTCAAGATTTAAGCGCATACGTGTAATGCTAAGAAAAATTTATCGGTAGGGCTTCTCAATCGGGTGGGCAGGTCGCTAGATCCGGCCCCCACCCGAAGATTTTCGGCGGCTGAAGCTTATGGCATCACCTGACACGACTACCGCGCTGGAATCGGCAGCAGAAATGGTATCGGTGCGGTACCCGTGGCGTATTCGCGTTCGCCGATGGCTGCGCAGCCCACGGCCTTACCGCGCGGCGCTCGGTATCGGTGTGTTCTTCCTGGCCTGGTATCTGCTCATTGACGCCTTCAAGGTCTGGCGGTTCGGGGAGCTGCCAGGCCTTGTGAACAGCACCCAGGAGTGGCTCAGCGCAGACCCGATCTTTGGTGTGTCGTTGTTTACCGCCGAGTACTATCGGCATATCTGGACAAGCTTCGCGCGGGTGTTCGCGGCTTTTTTTGCTGCTATCACGTTGGGGGTGCCAATCGGAATATTAATGGGTTGGCGACGCATTTTTTTTGGACTTACGTTTCCGATTCTAGAAATATTGCGTCCGATACCCATTCTGGCCTGGATTCCCCTCGCCATTCTGTTATTGCCAGGACGTGAAATTCCCATCATTGGTTTGACCTTCCTCGCCGCGTTTTTTGTGACGATACTGAACACCCTATTAGGGGTGCGATCTATTGATCAGGTCTACTTTCGGGCAGCGCAGTCACTCGGTTTTTCGCAATCGCATATTCTCTGGCACGTGATCATACCGGGCGCGTTGCCCTACATCTTTGTCGGTTTTCAGATAGGGATGGGTGCCTGTTGGTTCTCGTTGGTTGCGGCTGAGATTCTATCTGGAAGTGCCGGACTCGGTTACAAGGTGTGGGAGACGTACTACTACGTACAGTTTCCGACCATGGTGATAACGATGGCAACGTTAGGACTGTGTGGGTATCTGTCTAGTGGCCTTGTCCGCATTGTGGGAAACCGGTTGATGCGCTGGCGGGCCAAACTGTTAGCAGGCGTGTAATGGCTACCCAGGGTGCGCTTGCAATTCGGCACGCCGGTAAGATCTACGATCCGGAGGGGGTCCACGTGGTTGCCTTAGATGACGTTTCCGTCGACATCGGGGCTGGCGAGTTTTGTGTCATTGTCGGTCCGTCGGGTTGCGGTAAGACAACACTGCTGAACGCGGTTGCGGGATTCGATCAGCTGACAGATGGTGAAATTGTAATGGATGAGCAGCTGCTGGCGTCTCCTGGACGAAAGTTGTTACCGGGTCCGGATCGGATGGTGGTGTTTCAACATGGCGCGCTTTTCCCGTGGAAGACAGTGCTTTGGAATGTCGCATGCGGTCCAATCGCGCAAAACCGAATGACTCCGACCGAAGCGAATGAGAAGGCCCGAGAGTTGCTCGGCCGCGTTGGCTTGGCGGGCGCCGAAAAACAGTATAGTGGTGAACTCTCTGGTGGCCAGAAACGGCGGGTCGAGATTGTTCGCGCGCTCATGAACGATCCAAAGATTTTATTGCTAGATGAACCGTTTCGCGCGCTTGACGCGTTGACGAAAAGCGTTGTGCAGGAATATTTGCTCGAGTTGTACGACTATTCGCGTAAGACCGTATTTTTTATTACTCACGATTTAGAAGAAGCGATCTTCCTGGCCGATAACGTGGTAGTGATGACGACACGGCCGGGACGAGTAAAAAAAATTGTTAGAGTAGACATGCCGCGTCCTCGTACCCACGAGGTGACAACGACTGATCGATTTCTGCAACTGAAGTCAGAGCTGGGGGCGGCTATTCATGAAGAGGCGCTGAGGGCATTTGAGGCGGGTGAAAGGGAGTTGGCTTAAATGAAGCAATCATCTCACGGTGGTTCGCCGGCGAGGGAGCTGACAACATGGTTCCAGCTGCGCCGTTGGCTAAAAGCGCGCTGGAACCTGAACCTGTTGCTGGGCGTAATTTCTTTGACGACACTCGCCGCAGTCTGGGAATTGGGAAAACCACTAGGTATCCCGCTGATCTCAAACGTGCCGCCGCCATCAGAGGTGATCGTGGCGGCACAGGATCTACTTACGTCCGAGCAGTACTGGCAAGGGTGGTACCTCAGTCTACAACGCATAACGATCGGGTTCATCATTGCGCAGATAATCGGTATTCCACTGGGGCTGGCCATGGCAATCAATCGCATGACGTTTGATACCACATTTCCTGTCATCGAGATCCTAAGGCCGATCCCGCCCGTCGCTTGGATTCCGATCTCGATTGTGTTTTGGCCGACGCGCGAGATGAGCGTGATTTTTATCGTGTTCCTCGGTGCTTTCTGGATAGTACTACTCAACACGATCGGCGGGGCGTCACATATCGATCCTTCATATAAACGCGCTGCCCTCTCCCTAGGTTCGCGTCCCAACGATTTGTTCTGGAAGATTATTTTACCCGCTACCATCCCCTCTATCGTGACAGGCATGGCGGTAGGGATGGGGATTTCGTGGGAAATGGTCGTTGCCTCGGAGATGATCGCCGGCGATACTGGCCTTGGTTACTTGCTTTGGTTGTCGTTCCAGATCAACGCCATCGGGCATGTTATCGTGTGCATGATTTCGATCGGCATCGCGGGGTATTGTTCGAGCGCGATTATTCGAGCCGCCGGCGAGTGGGCAACACCTTGGCGGCGCCTGTTCTAAAAGCCTATGGCTATCAGGTGACTAGAGTTTGACGCGGACGGCAGACACGTTCGCCGTGGTTAAAAACTGGTCGCTCACCCAGGAGTTTTTCTTTCAGCAATGTCCGCTCATCCTCGGTGCTTGTACCCTTGGCATGATTACCGCGTACGCGCAACATGGTTTTTTGCCAGGAGGTGAAGTCGCTTTCCCATTAGCCGGTGTCCGCGTCCCGATTTGGCACCTCATTTGGATGGGGGCTTGGACCGGTTATACCATGGCCGTCGTGGGTGAGGCAGCGGGTATCTTTGCGCTACCCTATACGATGTCGGTGTTGCAATTTTCGAATCTACATGTCACGCCGACTACACAGCTTCTCACATTCCTCAATCCACTGGGGGCACTTTTTGGGTTTCGTCGAAATCGGCAGTGGAACCTCGATTTAGCTGTGTGGGTTTGCGCGGGCGGTATAGTAGGTGGCTTGATCGGGCCTTTTGTTCGGCTGACTTTGCTGTCCGATACCAAGCCATTTACGTTCACGGTCGGGTTGGCGCTAGTGTTTGCCGGTGTACACCTTTGTCACGCGGCATTTCATGGCTTTCGTGGAAGGCACAGCCGACTCGACAAAAAATTTGCGGCGCAAGCCGAAACGCGCCGTACCGCGGGCCTGTCGCCCTCGGGTCTGCCAAGCAATATCAGAGTTGAAACAATTTCTCGTAGCCGTGGCCGACTCACTATCGGTTTTTGGGAAGAATACTGGACGGTAAACCTTGCCTTCTTATTTATGACGGGTGCCGTTGTCGGCGTAATATCGGCCGCTCTTGGAGTCGGTGGGGGTTTCATGTTGGTTCCAATATTCGCAGCCGTATATGGCTTGCCGATGTATGTACTTGTCGCGGCGACCATCCCGTATGTAATCGTGTTATCCGGCGTCGGGTTATTCACCTACGGCGTGATCTTACCCGCAACAACCGGGGTCGCCATTCAACCGGAATGGGCATGGGGATTTTTCGCTGCGGCCGGTGGTATTTTCGGTTCATGGTGCGCGGCTAAAACCCAGCGTTTTGTGCCGCAGCATTTTTTGAGACTGATGCTAGGCGGTATCACCGGTATTGCAGGGGCGCTGTATGTGGTAGATTTCTTTTACGCACTGCCTTTCCGGTTGTAGGGCCTAGCACACGTGAAAATCTTCTATCGAATTGCACCCTACTTGCCGTTTATTGTACTGGTAGCCGCCGCTATCGTTGCCACATATCATATCAACGCATATTGGTAAGCCGGGGAGAGGGGGATGGAGCACAAAGCGTCGATTCAGCCTGTAGAAGGTGGCGAGGTTAAACTTCGCAACGTCACCAAACAGTTTGGGGAAGATGTCGCTCAAACCACGGTTATTCAAGACTGCACGTTTGAGGTGGAACGTGGCAAATTCACGGTGGTTATCGGGCCATCCGGTTGTGGCAAGACCACACTGATTAACGTAATCGCAGGTTACGAAACGCCGACATCAGGCGAGGTCGTGCTCGATGGTGCCACAGTATCGGGACCAGGGCCCGATCGACTCGTGGTATTCCAAGAAACGGCTCTGTTCCCGTGGATGACAACACTGAACAACGTTATGTATGGGCCAGTCGTGCAACGCGACAGTCAAGCTGCCGACATCGAGAAGAAGGCACACGAACTAATCGAACTAGTGGGACTTAGTGAATTTAGTCATAAGTATCCGATACAGCTCTCGGGTGGTATGCAGCGTCGGGCGGAACTGGCCCGTGCGCTTATCAACAACCCTCGCGTGTTGCTGATGGACGAGCCCTTCCGGGGGCTAGATGCCATGACCCGGCAACTCATGCAGGAGTATCTGCTTCGACTTTTCGAGGGTAGCGGGCGCACGATTCTTTTTGTTACTTCGGAGATAGACGAGGCGATTCTGTTGGCCGACAAGTTGCTAGTGTTGAGCCGCGCGCCCACTCATGTGAAAGCAACGATCACAGTGGATCTGCCGCGGCCAAGAAATTTAGAGATGTTGACCTCGCGGCGTTACGCTGAATTGAAGAGTGAGGCGCTTTCGATTCTTTACCAAGAGGCAGTTAGTGCGTTTGCCGCGGGGAGTAACGCCGCCGCAGATCTGGTCGAAGCTTTTGAGCAACGGCAATCGGTACAGGGGAAAACAGATAAATGAAGAAGCTGTCTAATCTATCGACGTTTATTACTCTTGTGTTGGTGCTTTTTGCCACACTTACATCGCTCAGCCAGGCTGTTCATGACGAGACGGATAGGCCCATCATCGCGAATCTGCTAGCGGATCCCATCGATTTCGATGGTAAGGGCGTGGTTATCTATGGGCTGGTCATCAAAGCGTTTTCGGACGGACGCATATTTCTGCTGCAAGATGTCTCACAGATGCCGCTGAAAGTCATAGGCGACAATGGGATTAACGCCAAGGTCGGTGATCAATTGCTCGTGCATGGTGTGTTTCGTCATGATGAACAACCGTATTTGAGGGCATCGCGAATTATTCCAACCAAGGTGCTAGGCGGTGGAGGATGCTGTTGACTTCGTCCAGTGCGCCCGCGTACCTCAAGGCCTCTTGATGGTGTGATCGACTGGGGTCAGCTGCTCTGGTGGCCCATGGTAATTGCCGCGGTAGCAGGCGGGATCCTTAGTATTGCCGCCTACTGGTTCCAGCAAGCTAATCCTGAGCGAAGAAAGACCGCAGATCGCGTGTATATGGCGAGTTATGTACTCATGAGTATTAGCGTACTGCTATTCGTCACTCGTGGGATTTTGGGCTAAGCCAAATACGTCCCCCTTTCCCAGCCTGCTTTGTTGAGTCCCACGTTGACCGTATTAAGGTATAGTATTGGCGTTATGAAAATTGATTCAAGAATTGTCGAGGATGTTTGCAAGGCGCTTTATATACGCGCTCTGAAGGTACTACCAGACGACATAAAGCAGGGATTCGCCAGACTCGACGCCGCGGAGTCCGACGCTACCGGTAAGGCCATACTCGGCACCATGATGCAGAATATTAAAGTGGCCGAGTCTACCGACAACCTGCTTTGCCAAGATACCGGCATTCCCATCTATAATGTAACCATCGGCCCTAATGTGCAACTTGATGGCCACCAACTGAAGCAAGCAATTGTCCGCGGTTGTGCCGCGGCGACCCACGAGCATCCGTTACGCTCATCGGTGGTTCATCCCATTACCCGCGCCAACGATCACACCAATACCGGGCGCCGGGTGCCAGTGATCAATATTGATTTTTCCGACGAACCGGAAGTCCTTCGTATCGAAATGATACCCAAGGGTAGTGGCTCGGAGAATGGTTCGTTTCTCAAGATGTGTGTACCGGCCGAAGGTGTCGACGGCATTAAGACATTCGTCGTCGACAAAGTTATCGAGGCCGGCGGTAAGGTCTGCCCACCGACTATCGTCGGGGTGGGTGTAGGCGGTACGGCTGATTTGTGTGTCCATTTGGCAAAGATTGCGGCGACACGCGCGCTCGGTAGCGTTTGTGACGACGAAGAAGGTGCCAAGCTCGAGCGCGAGCTGACCGCCGCTGTCAATAGTTTGGGCATCGGCCCGCAAGGTTTAGGGGGAGATTCAACCGCCTTCGCGGTTCACGTCGAAACGGCGGCGACGCATATCACCATGAACCCCGTCGCCGTCAATATTCAGTGCCACTCGGCGCGGCGGGCGACGGCAACGTTTACCCCAAACACAGTCGAGTACGGGTTCTAGCGATGGCACACCACGATTTTGATATGCCTATCAGTGAAGACCAGGTTCGTAGCCTGCGCATCGGTGATACGGTCTCTTTGGGCGGCACACTCTTTGGGATCCGCGATGCCACACAAATCGCGATGTTCGATCACGGCCGCAAGACGCGTTTCGATTTGAATGGTCATGCGGTTATTCACACTGCCCCTAACGTAAAGAAAGTAGAGGATAAGACTAAGTTTCCCGCCGGTTACGCGCCGATTTGCATCGGTACGACTACCAGCGCCCGCATGGAACGCTTTACGCGACCGCTTATGGAGCAATACGGTGTGCGCATTATCATCGGCAAGGGTGGCCTCATGCAGCAATCGCAAGCGGCGTTCGCCGACCTTGGCGGTGTTTATCTAGCGATCATTGGTGGCGCGGCCGCCCTGGAAACGACGTGGATAGAGGCAATCGAGGATGTGGACCTAGATGACCTCAACCCGGAAAGTCTTTGGAAATTCAGGGTGTGCGACTTTGGCCCGTTGCTGGTAGGCATGGATTCACACGGTGGCAGCCTTTATGAGACCGTACAGGCTACTGCCGCCGAACGCCGTGCCCATGCCTTGTCTGTGCTCGGCGTCAAGTCTTGAGGCGCCGCCGCACAGATATACTCATTCTCGGTAGTGGCGGTGCCGGCTTGTTGGCGGCGCTACACGCCAACAAAATCGTGCCACAACTCTCCGTCACCGTCGTCGTCAAGGGGCTGCTCGGCAAATGCGGCTGCACGCGCATGGTGCAGGGCGGCTATAACGTCGCACTTGCCGAAGGGGACTCGGTTGAGCGCCACTTCATGGATACCATTGAAGGCGGCAAGTGGCTGAATGACCAGGAGCTTGCTTGGCAGCTTGTTACCGGTGCGCAGACGTGTATCCGTGAGCTTGAGAATGAATTCGGTTGCTTCTTTGATCGCAACGCAGATGGCACCGTGCATCAGAAGGCGTTTGCTGGTCAAACCTTCGATCGAACCGTGCATAAGGGCGACCTCACGGGTATCGAGATTATCAATCGCTTGGCCGAACAACTGTGGGTGCGCGACATCAATCGTCTCGAAGATCACCGGGCGGTTGAGATCATAAAGGACCCCAGTGGTAAATTCGTTGCCGGTGTGCTGTTGATAGATATGCGCACCGGCGAGTTTGTCTTCATGCAGGCGAAAGCAGTGCTGCTCGCGACTGGCGGTGGTCCCACCATGTACAAATACAACACGCCGTCGGCGGACAAGAGTTGCGACGGTATGGCAATGGCACTGCGCGCGGGTCTCGGGTTGCGTGACCTAGAAATGGTTCAATTTCATCCCACCGGGCTACTCGCGGGTCGCGACACGCGAATGACGGGCACCGTGCTGGAGGAGGGTCTACGCGGGGCTGGCGGTTACCTGTTGGACGCTAATGGCGAGCGCTTTATGCAAAAGTACGATCCGCGTGGCGAACGCGCCACGCGTGATATCGTCAGTCGCGCTATGTACGAAGAGATCCGTGCCGGTAACACCTCTCCCCTGGGCGGTCTTTATCTACAGATGAGTCATCTTGGGTCCGATGACGTGCGAAAGATGTTCAAGGGTATGGTCGAGCGCTGCGAGGATTGTGGTTTTGACCTGGCCGGGGGTCGAGTAGAAGTTATTCCCACTGCCCATTATATGATGGGAGGCGTGTTGATCAACGCCGATTGTTCAACCACTTTAACGGGCATGTTTGCCGCCGGCGAAGATACCGGTGGCGTCCATGGTGCTAACCGGCTGGGCGGCAATGGCGTTGCCAACGCTACCGTGTTTGGCAGTATCGCCGGCCGCACCATGGCCCAATGGGTAGCCGATGGTGGGGTTTTCTACCAAGCGGATGAGGATGCAATCATGGCCTCGATGCAGCGCTGCCGGCGTCCACTAAATCGTACACTCGGTGATCTGAATACGCTTCGCGAACGTCTATATGACATTATGTGGGACGAGGTGGGAATCGTGCGCGAAGCGCAGGGCTTGCGACACGCCGACACGGCACTATGTGAACTCGATCGTGAACTCGATAACACCGGTGTCGTGGGAAGTACGCTTGCATTTAACCTAGCGTGGCACGATTGGCTCAACCTCAAAAACCTAGTGCTAGTCAGTCGTGCGATCACAGCTGCCGCGACCGCGCGCCAAAACTCTTGTGGCGCGCATTATCGGTCGGACTTCCCAGAGGCTGGAGATCTATCGACGTCTACTTTTACCCATACCGTTCTCGAGTCCGACGATCTGATGGTCAATAATCGACCGGTACATTTCACCCGTGTCCAGTCTGGCCAGACCGTCGTCACCTAGGGGCCAATGCCGGACATCGTCATTCCAGAGTTCATGAATGAAACGGTGGTGGCCGAACTGGCCGCCGATTACGATGTGCTATATGACCCGGAAATGCTTGCAGTGCCGCTGCACCTAGAGCAAGCACTACGAACGGCGCCGGCGCTGATTGTCCGTAACCGTACCCAAGTGCGGGGCGCATTGCTCGAGGCGGCAGTTCACCTCAAGGTTATCGGTCGGCTAGGGGTGGGGCTCGATAACATTGACCTAGCCACGTGCGAACGGCGTGGCATCGCGGTCGTGCGGGCTGACCTGGCCAATGCGGAATCGGTGGCCGAATATGTGATCAGTGGTATTTTGATGCTGATGCGCGGTGGCGCTTACTTCACGACTAACGATGTAATCGCCGGTGATTGGCCACGAACACGTGTGATAGGCCGCGAAGTTAAGGGCAAAACACTGGGGCTCGTCGGGTTTGGCGCCATAGGCCGCGCGGTGGCGACACAGGCTATTTCACTTGGTATGCGCGTAATCGCCAGTGATCCGCCGATTGAACGCGATGACGAGATCTGGGCGCAAACGGGCGTGTCGCCGTATGATCTGTCAGACCTGTTGGGTCAAAGCGATGTTGTCAGTATTCATACGCCGCTGACGGATGAGACACGAAACCTCATTGATGGTGCTGCGCTTCGCGCGTTAAAGCCGGGGGCCATGCTGATCAATGCTGCCCGCGGCGGCATTGTCGACGAACGCGCCCTTGTCGAGTCGTTGCGATCTGGCGTGCTCGGCGGCGCGATGTTAGACGTGTTCGAAACCGAACCGCTACCGGCCAGTTCGTGCTTCAAGGATGTACCCAACCTAATACTTACTCCACACATCGCCGGTGTGACCGAGGAATCGAACGCGCGCGTCAGTGCAATGGTTGCGACCGGCGTTCGCCAGGTGTTGGAGCGCAACCAATGACTATTACCGTTAGCCTGCAGGAACTGTCCGATCTTGCGACCCATGCCTTGGTTGCCGCCAACACCTCTTCCGAGAATGCCCGCATCGTTGCCGCGGCGTTGGTGGCAGCGGATGCCGAGGGCCTGTCTTCGCATGGTGTTTCGCGCATACCGTTTTATGCGGATCAAGCCCTAAGCGGTAAGGTCGATGGTAAGGCGACCCCGGATTTGCAAGTGACGGCGCGCGCCTCGATCACGGTTGATGCCAAATGCGGGTTTGCGTTCCCGGCCATAAAAGTGGGACTGGCCCGGGCCATTGATTTGATTGAGGATACCGGGGTCGTTGCGATTGCGGTCAGCAACTCTCATCACGCAGGCGCCTGCGGTTATCACGTCGAACAGGTAGCGACGCATGGTTACATTGCGCTCGGTTTCAGCAATACGCCTTCGGCCATGGCACCCTGGGGCGGTTCTAAAGGCACCTTTGGGACCAACCCGATCGCGTTTGCGTGTCCACGGGCAGACAACCTGCCTTTGGTGATTGACTTGTCGTTGAGCCGCGTGGCACGTGGCAAGGTGATGTTGGCGGAGAAGCAGGGCAAGCCTATACCCAGTGGTTGGGCGCTGGACTCACAGGGACATTCGACCACAAACGCCACCGCCGCATTGGCCGGGACTATGGTTCCCATGGGGGAAGCCAAGGGTGCCGCGCTTGCGCTTGTGGTCGAGATCCTCACGGCTGGTTTGGCAGGTGCGAGCTTTGCCTATGAGGCGAGTTCATTTTTCAGTGCCGAAGGCGCGCCGCCCCGCGTCGGCCAATCGTTTGTGATTATCGACCCCTTCGTCTTTGCCGGCGCACGTTTCTCGGCGCGAATCGAAGAGCTATTCGCGGCAATACTTGTGCAACATGGTGCACGTCTCCCTGGTACTCAACGCCAGTTGCGCCGAGTGAACGCACAGCAAAAAGGTGTTGCCATCCCGGACACGCTTTATCAGGAGCTGGTCAATCGTGCTAAGCGATAGCAAATCTACAACGAGTTGGGAGCAAGTAGACTTTGGTAGCCAAACAAGGCAGGTGTACCGCCGGTGTGCACAAACAGCACGTTCCAATGCGGTTGGATGATGTCATCGCGAGTCAGCGATATCAGACCGGCCAATGTCTTGCCGGAATACACGGGGTCGAGTAATAAGCCTTCACTACGGGCTGCCAGTAGTATCGCTTCTGTAGTTTGTTCGTTTACTTGACCATAGCCGGGGGCAAGCACACGATCGCTTACCCACACGTCATCCGGTTTAATGATTCCAGATTTACCAAGGAGCTCTGCCGTCTCGTTAGCGCGACGCAAGACTCTCTCGGTCTGTTGTTTCTGATCACGCCGCACGCAAATTCCTAGAACGGGAAGCGCACTGCCTAGTAACCTCAGTCCGACCAAGGTGCCGACGTGGGTGAGAGCACTGCCGGACGGTATTACGATCAAATCGATTTTTGTTCCCGTTTGTGCCGTTTGTTCCAAGATCTCGCGTGCCGCGTCGACGTAACCCAAGGCACCAATGGGTGGATGCTCTTGGCTCAGATGGATGACATAGGGCCGACCGCCATCGGCGCGGATCCGATAGGCCATTGTTTCTAAGGCCGCGTCAGCCGCTTTCTCGTTTTCTCCCTCCGCAAAGCTGTGTACTGTGCAACCTAGGATCTGGTGCAACAGAACATTACCGGAACTGTGGTAGTCAGCCCCCATATTGGGGACCCGATCTTCAAGCTGGATCTCGCAGCGCAGCCCCAATTTTGCTGCCGCCGCCGCCGTCATGCGGAGAAAATTTGATTGCACCGCACCGGTGATGAGCACGGTATCCGCGTTCTCGGCCATGGCTTGGCCGAGATAGTATTCCAGTTGCCGCGCTTTGTTGCCGCCCATCGCAAGTCCCGTGCAATCGTCTCTTTTGACAAACAAGCGCGGTCCACCGAGCTGTTGCGTCAAGTTCGGTAACGGCTCCAATGGTGTTGGTGTATGGGTTAATTGAACCCGGGGAAAATCAACAAGTGCCATTCTGGAAGCTCCGCCAATAACTGGGTTAGAGTATACAAGCCACGTGACAGCCGCTACCGAGAAGCCCGCGGCGACAAGGCTCCCGCCATAATTACGCCGCTAGTCGTCTATCCGGTTTTCTTCTTTTTCTTGATTAGATGTGATTTCTTCTTGGCAAGGACGTCGATGCGGTATTTAGGTATCACATAAACCCAGCCCTTCCAGCGGGCGCTGAGCGTCTCGGCTTCTTTCTGAACGACATTTGGTTCTTTGAGTGTAGATTCTTTGTTCGCATCCTTATCGTCAGACTCGCTTTTTTCTTTGCTAGCTTTTTCTTTGTGTACCAGAGAAGCATCAAAGATTGCTCTGAACCGGGCGAGATTGTTATCACCATCCTTTATTGTCTTCATAGTGACTAACAGCCCGTCGAAGGTCTTTAACTCGACCGATAGCCCAGCTCGCTTCTTGAGGTCCACCTGTGAATCTGGCTTCACATCCTCCAGGGTGATGTTTGTTAACGCATTGGCAATGCTGTTTAAGGCAGACGCCGATTCCACCTCTGCACCTTTCGACAATCCTACGAGTTGATAGTCCTTCGTGTTGGGGCCGGCCCGGCGAACGATAACTTTACGGCCGTCGGGGTGGGTTACTTTGACTTCACGTACACGTTCAGCATCGAGCGTGAGGATGTCATCATTCAGCCAGTGGTTGGTTGATTTGTCATCAGGTATGTTACCTTCTACCAGCCACGCCTGCGGATCGTCGGGGAGTCGAACATAATACTGCCTTAAACTCGGTTGTCCCGTTACCCAGTGGTTTTCACCCAGAACGAAGTCTGCTAGCACACTACCGTTACCGTTTTTTAGTAAGATTTTTGTCGACTTCGCTCCTTCCTTATCGACATCCTCAACCCCGAGCTTGTCATAGAGTTCGGGCTTGCGTGTTTTTGGTTCCACTCGCCGGAGCTGGGCCGTCCCCACAAGCAGCTGATGTACCTTATCTACATCGGCAGGGTAGTTTGCCTTTTCCTTTACGACCCAACGACCGTCGTGACGGGCAAGGGTCAACGCCTCGTCCTTGCTCACACGGATCACTTCGGCCGTGTCGTTGATATTTGCCATTAGCTCAGGAAACAGCGGTTCGCCTTGGCGGGGAATCCCTGTCGATTCCCGTTGGCTGAATATCGCGGCCAACACAATAGCCAACGTGACAAGGCCGAGAATAACAAGGGTCTGGCTGCTTCTCATGGCTCACCCTGACCTTGCATTAGCCGCAGTGTGGGCACCTTTCTTTCTGCGGCGAATCTGATAGGAGCCCACTATGACGCCGCCAAAGCCGATGAGCACGGGCATCATGCCGATATTGACGAACTTCATCCAGCCCTCCAGGCTCTCGATGTTCTTTCGCAGTTCGTGCCTCACATTGCGTAGATCCTTGCGGATGCGGACTTTCTCATCACGAAAACGAGCGATCTCTTCTTGCTGCGCAGCGGTCAAGATAACCGTGTTGTCGCCTTTCTTGCTGCGTTCCAGCTCGGTCAGTTTTTGTTCGGTTTCCTGTAGTCGTCTGATCAGCTCTTGCTCTTTCTCACGGAAGCGCAGCTCGGCTCCCCGTCGCAGGGCATTGACGCGGGTAAACGGCCGTGTAAAGCGCCCGCGGCTACGTATACTGATGAGATCGTTGCTGCCAGTCAGGCTATCCAGGGCGTTCACGACGAAGGCGCCATTCGCCGCCGTCGGAATCTCGAGCCTGTTACCGAGGAACTCTTGGATTTGCACCCAGAACTGATCTTGCAGCAGGTCCGTATCGGCGACGATGATCACATTGATGTCATCTTTTGCCTTTGCCAAATGCTCAAGCTTTGTGATCGTTTCGTCTTTTTTTTCAGTTTCTGAGCTCTTGTTCGCACCTTTTGATTGGCGATCTTCTGTAGCCGGTGGACCGTCGGCGAAAGCACTATTTGCGGGGCCCGTCACCCGGGCCGCCAACAAAAAGCGCTCCCCCTCTGCCCGATAGTTGCGCAACATGTCCTCCGGGTCGCTCAAGAGGCTTAAGCGCTCGGTGCCGATCTGCATCGCGTTAGGGCTCGATTGGATCAGCGGCGTGATCTGCACCCCGGCGTCACCCGTCAGCTTGAGCCGCCCAGGTGTCGCCAACGCCAGGCTTCCCAACTTCGCGGTCACGATGTCGTCCTGGTTGAATAGGGCTGGCGGGAGGTTCATCCAGACGGGGTACTCCATCAGTCGCAGACGCCCGTGACGCTGGAACCGCACATTGGCGGCCCACTGCAAGTCACCCACGACCTTCGCTGGTACCAGCTCTAATCCCCACACCTGCAAAAGCGTGCTCAGCTCAGAGCTGCGTCCCGATGGTGCCCCGCCCATCGAACCCGGTGCCTGTTGGTCGGCCTCGGCATGAGGGTCAACGAATACCAGTGTGCGACCGCCGCGAAGCACGAACTGATCGATGGCGTAGAGGGTCTCATCGGTAAGCGCCTTGGGATGGACCAGCATGAGGACGTCGATGTCTGCCGGGATTGTTTTGATAGTACTGTCTAGCTTCCTTACGTCAAAGAATTGCCGCATTTGCGCCAACACCGCCCACGGTGGCGATGGCCTGCCCGTCATTGCCGCTTGCGGATTCATGCCATCTAACGGTAACGAGCTGATCAGCCCGATGACCTTTTGCTTGCGATGTGAGACCTGGTAGATCAGCCGAGTGAGGTCATATTCAAGAAACTCCTCACGCTCCGCGGACAGATATGGGATCACCTCCTCTTCGTCGGTGGAGCCGGTAGCGACGAGCCCAAAATAGAACGTAGATTCTTCATCAAGCGGTATGCCGGGCAGACCGTAGCCGACAGCGCGGTCTTCCTTCTCCGAGAACGGCTCTGGATCGACGACGCTGACCACCAGCTTGCCATCGGCGGCACGTTGATACTCCTCCAACAATTCCTCGACACGTTTCGTGTAGCTGTTGATACTAGGCAAACGCGACGATAGTGCGCGCGACAGGAAGAGCCGTAGCGTAACGGGCTCGTCCAGTCCTGAGAGAATGTTTCTCGTACCCGTCGACAGCGTATAGAGTTTGCTATCGGTCAAATCGAGACGCACGGAGGTAAAAGCGGCGTTGCCGAAAATGTTGACCGCAAGAAGTAGTATTACCCCCAACACGAGCCCGGTAGTCGTAAGCCATCTAGATTTCATGTGTCGCTCTCCTCAGTCCGCCTTTTTCATTTCAATCAGGATGGCATTGGCAAACAGCCAGAACGCGATCAACGACGCGAAATAGATTAAGTCACGCAGATCGATCACGCCCTTGGTAATCGCATTAAAATGACTCAGAAAGCTAAACGAGCTAATAGTCTCGACGAGAAACCGCGGCGCCCAACTGCTAAAGAAGTCGAGCACCAGCGGATAGCCACTCAGAACAAAGATCAAGCAGACGACTGCCGTCACAACAAAGGCGATGACTTGATTCCTGGTCAAACATGAGACACAGGACCCAATTGCGAGAAACGCCCCCGCCATCAGAAAGCTGCCGACGTAACCGGCGACGACCACGCCGTTATCCGGCTCGCCAAGATAGTTCGCGGTCAACCAGATCGGGAATGTCAGTGCCAACGCGATGCCGGTAAACGCCCAGGCAGCCAAGTATTTACCAAGCACCGCCTGTGGCATTGCAATGGGTAGGGTCAGCAGCAACTCGATTGTTCCACCGCGGCGTTCTTCGGCCCACAGACGCATGGCAAGGGCTGGGATCAAGAATAGATAAAGCCACGGATGAAAGCTGAAAAACGGTTCCAGATCAGCCTGTCCGCGGCCGAAAAAGTTACCCAAGTAGAAAGTGAATATGCCACTTAGGAAAAGGAAAATGACGATGAAGACATACGCGATCGGAGTCATGAAATAACTTGTCAGCTCACGTTTGAAAACAACCCAGATGTTAGCCATATCGATACCCCTCAGGAAGTGCGTGGCTCGCCGGTGGTGACTGACCGAAAGACCTCGTCGAGACGACCACGCTCAATACTCAGCTCTTCAACGTTCCAACTGCGTTCGCGCACGGCTTGGCTTATTGTTGTTACGAGTGATTGGCCATCTTTGGGGTAGACCCGGAAGCGAGCAAGGTCATCGTTTTGTGTGAGGAGTTCGACCGACTTGACGCCAGACAGGGCACGCAGTTCGTCGCGGGTTCCGTTAACGGCGCCGCCGCGCAGGGCGAGGGTGACAGCATTGTGTACACGCGAACGCGCCTCGAGCTCAGCCGGTGTGCCGTCGCATACGAGCCTACCGTAGGCGATGATGATGGCGCGACTGCACACCGCCTCGACTTCTTCCAGGATGTGGGTAGAAAGGACGATGACCTTCTCCTTGGCCATGTTGCGAATGAGCGTGCGTACTTCGTGTTTCTGATTCGGATCAAGCCCATCCGTGGGTTCATCCAGAATCAATACTTCGGGGTCGTGAAAAATCGCCTGGGCGAGGCCGACGCGACGCTTGAAGCCCTTCGAGAGTGTGCCAATAGGCTGGTCGAGTACCTGCTCGAGATTCACCTTGGCAATGGTCTCGTCAAGTCGGCGGCGTTTAGCTTCGCCGCGAAACCCGCGGATTTCAGCGATGAAATTCAAGAAACCGGCAGGCGTCATGTCCGCGTACAGCGGCGCCCCCTCCGGCAGGTAGCCAATGCGCTTCTTCACCGCCACCGGCGCGAGCGCAAGATCATCGCCCTCGATGATCACCGTACCGGAATCTGGGGTTAGAAAACCGGTAATCATCTTCATGGTTGTGGATTTGCCGGCCCCGTTGGGACCAAGGAAGCCGAGCACTTCGCCCCGATGCACCGCGAAGGACACATCGTCCACCGCCACTATAGGGCCGAAACGCTTGCACAGATTCTTGATTTCAATCATGCCCTGCATACTTCTTCCTCCACCGAGTGAGACACCAAAACGCCCGCCAGGTTGCCACTATGCGCATGAGGCTACGCGAATCGGTGGCGCATTGCTACTGCAACACTCGTCCGGTGTAACCGTAAGTCTTTGAAATCATATATAGTTTCAAGGCAGCGCCGGTGCGTTGCGATACCTCTGGGTGTGAACAGAAACGTGCAGGTGTCTGCTATCGGTCAGTTCGCTCATGAATTTCCCCTCCTTCTGCGCATGAACAAACTCTGTTTGTCGCGGTGCCCAAACAGGGACAGTTTGCACTTTTTTGCGTAGCGAAATATAAGGATTGCCGGTCAATTTTCAAGTCCTGATCGGTAGGCTTGCCGGCGGGTTTGCGACCCCCCGTGAAGCGGGTGGGTCGGGCTGCGGCGACACGGCGTGGGGCCAAGGCCCACTTCGTTTCGGCGCGTTAGCAAACACAAGTTGTGGCCGAAGCGATGTCATGGCACCATCGCTCCTTTTCTTAGCGCAACTGCCGCGACCCAGCGCTGCGCGTCATGCCCAACTGAGCGACGTTCCTGTCATGGCCTCCACCTCCGCGCCTCTGGCGCTCGCGTTTTCCAACGTCGGTCACAGTTTCTCGCACCTGTTTATGCTGCTCTATCCGACGGTCGTGCTGGCCTTGGAGCACGAGTTCGGTATGAGCTACGGCGAGTTACTGGCGCTACTGACCGTCGGCAACGTCTTGTTTGGTATCGGCGCGCTACCGGCCGGGTGGCTCGGCGATCGTTGGAGCATGCCGGCGATGATGGTCGTTTTTTTCATCGGTCTCGGGTCGGCATCCGTTCTCACTGGCTTTATGGCGTCACCCTTAGGCATTGCCGTCGGCCTGGCGCTGATCGGCCTGTTTGCTTCTATCTATCACCCGGTCGGCATGGCGTGGCTGGTGCGCAATGCCGTCAATCGCGGCAAGGTGTTGGGCATCAACGGTATCTTTGGCAGCCTCGGCGTGGCGAGCGCGGGTCTAACTGCCGGTGTGCTTACCGATCTCATCAACTGGCGTGCCGCATTCATCATTCCGGGCGTCGTCGCGATTGCCACCGGTCTGGTGCTGCTCGCGTGTGTGCGCAGCGGCCGCATCGTCGAACGCAAGACAGACGTCAAGCCGAGACCCGAGACCTCGCACCGCGACATGGTACGCGCCTTTGTCGTGCTCTCCGTTACCATGTTGTGTGCGGGCTTAATCTTCCAGGCGGTCTCGTCGGCGCTCCCCAAGGTGTTTGCTGAGCGGTTACCGGACCTGACGAACGGGCGTGCGCTCGGCGCCGGCGGCCTGGTGTCGCTCGTCTATTTCCTTGCGGCGGGCGCGCAGTTTCTCGGTGGCCATCTGGCTGACCGCTATTCGGCGCGACCCATCTATATACTGGCCTACGTAATACAGGCGCCGCTGTTGTTTCTGGCGGCTGGTCTTTACGGCCTGCCGTTGTTATTTGCCGTGTCAACCGCGGTGTTCCTGAATACCACCGCGGTGCCGGTCGAGAATGTGCTGCTGGCGCACTACTCACCGAGCAAATGGCGCGGTACCGCCTTTGGCGCCAAGTTCGTGCTGGCCCTCGGCGTGGGTGCGCTGGCCGTGCCCATGGTGGCGGTTATCCACGAGGTCACCGGTGACTTCTGGTGGTTATTTGTCGTACTCGGCGGCCTCGCGGCGGCGATTGTGCTCGCCGCGGTGTTGCTCCCCGCCGATAAGCAAACGGCGCTCGCTGCGGTACAACCGGCACCGGGGTCGCCCGATTAGGCGGGCGGCGGCGTACTTTAACGGCGGGCAAAGCCGGTCGATTGACATTCGGGGATAGAGCCCCTACCGTTTTGATTCTGACTGCCCCGTCAGCGAACGATTTGGTTAAATAATTCCAATAAAGTAAGGTGGGTCGGTGGCCAAACTGCTCGAAATCGAAAATCTTTGCACGCAGTTCTTTACCTCGGCCGGCACCGTGCAAGCCGTCGATGATGTCTCCTACGATGTCGAGGAGGGCGAGACCGTCGCCGTTGTCGGCGAATCGGGGTGTGGCAAGTCGGTCAGCGCACTCTCTGTCCTCCGGCTTATTCCCTGGCCCCCGGGCCGCATTGTCGGCGGCAGCATCCGGTTCATGGGTAAGGATCTGCTCAAGCTAAGCGATGCGGAGATCCGTAGCGTCCGGGGTCGGCAGATCGCGATGGTATTTCAGGAACCGATGACTTCGCTCAATCCCGTGCTCACGATCGGGCTGCAGCTTACGGAAACGCTGCAACACCACCTAGGGATGACGGGTGAAAAAGCGGAAGCGCGGGCGGTAGAGCTACTGGGCATGGTCGGCATCTCAGATCCGGAGCGACGGCTTAAACAATATCCCCATCATTTCAGTGGTGGCATGCGCCAGCGCGTTATGATTGCTTTGGCCTTGAGTTGCGAGCCCAAGCTGATCATTGCCGACGAGCCGACGACGGCGCTCGACGTAACGATTCAGGCCCAGATCCTGGAGTTGATGAAGGACCTCACCAAACGTCTCGGGGTGGCGCTGATTGTGATTACGCACAACCTGGGTGTGGTGGCCCGCTACGCCGACCGGGTGAACGTCATGTACGCCGGTAAGATCGTCGAGGAAGGGACCGCGGCCCAGGTCTATCATAAACCTCGCCATCCCTACACCATCGGCTTGCTTAGCTCAGTGCCGCGAATGGATCAGCACCGCGGCCGGCGGCTGGTGCCCATCGAGGGACAGCCCCCTGACCTCACGCGGCTGGATGATGGTTGCGCTTACCGGCCACGTTGCCACTGGGCCATCGATCGCTGTACCGATAACATTCCCTTGCTGGAACATATAGGCGACGGACAAAAAGCGGCGTGTTTTCGCAAGCACGAACTGGACACTGACATGAGGACCGTGCAGTGAGTGCGATGGCGCAGGCGGCGGCTAGCCTCCGATCGGTTGAAAAGGGCGAGACCCTGCTCGAGGTCCGCAACCTCAAGAAGTACTTTCCCGTTACCGAGGGCATCATGTTTCACAAGACCATCGGCAACGTCAAAGCGGTGGACGACGTGAGCTTCACCATCCGCAAAGGCGAGACCGTGGGGTTGGTCGGCGAGTCAGGCTGCGGCAAGACCACGACCGGGCGCTGCATCCTTCAGCTCGAGCACCCGACCTCGGGCGAGATCATCTTTGAGGGTATCAATCTCGAACAACTCGACAAAAAAGCGTTGAGTTCGTGGCGCCAGAAATTCCAGGTCATCTTCCAGGACCCCTACAGCTCGCTCAACCCGCGTAT
>JAOTYM010000015.1 GCA_029861845.1 Gammaproteobacteria bacterium
CAGCTCTCCACGATCATCTACGATCGGGCTCACCCCCGAGAGCCACGTGGTGGCTTACGACGAAGAGGGCGGTGGATGGGCGAGCCGTCTGCTGTGGACGCTCGATGTCATCAACCATCCACATTTTTCGCTGCTCAACGGTGGCATTTGTTCCTGGCTTACGGAGGGTCATCCAGTCACGGATGAACTCGAGGACAAAGCCCCGAGTACTTGCAAGGTCTCGTGCGGCGCCCGTAGATGGGTGGACAAAAATTACATCATGGAACGCCTGGACGATCCTTCGGTGGCGATTGTCGATGCCAGAAGTCGTGCTGAGTTCATCGGTGAAGATATACGTGCCAAGCGCGGCGGACATATACCCGGCGCAGTCAATCTCAATTGGGTAACTACCATGGATCGGGGGCGGAAACTTCGCCTAAAACCGGATGAAGTACTTCGCGAAACTTTATCCGAACTGGGAGTTACGCCCGACAAGGAGGTAATCGTCTACTGTCAGACACACCACCGCTCCTCGCATACCTACATCATGCTCAAAGCCCTTGGATTCACCAATGTAAAGGCGTACCCCGGTTCCTGGGCAGAATGGGGCAACAGCCCTGATACCCCAATCGAGCGAGACGGTGGCCCGACCTCCGTATCCGGCGATGCTTATACAGCCAAGACCATTGGGAAATGAAAAAGTAACCTTAAACCCACTTTCAGCAACGAAAACCAGTTTACTCCTTTTTCTTGCCGATCCCTGACAAGTTGGCCTCGGCGCAATTCGCCCCATTAGACGAGCTGCCGTCGGCTTCGAAACCTTGAAACTTTACAGGCAGCCGCTCGCCACTGAACCAGCGTCGGCTGTTTTGCAGCGTGTAAGCAGATCTTGGTGTAGCGACCTCGGTGACGCTCGAACTGAGCACTATGAGCGTTAATCAGCGACGCCGAGACACGTATGAGCGCCTCTATGCCTAACGGTGCGTGCTCAACAAGGCATGGTCAGAACGTACCATCGTAACTTTTGCGGCTGATACGACAGGCGATCAGAGCGGATTGTTTTTGCGTTAGAGCACCAGCCAGCTCCTTTTCCAAAGACACGCGACTATCGGCCCAGGCGCCATGTATATGCGTTGCCCTGGCGATGGTGACGAAGTCAGCCGCGTTAAAAATCGACGCCGACGTTCTCATGTCCGCTGTTGCGCTGCTTGAGGCGACAAGCACACCGGCGGCGCCACTGGTATTGGCGGCATCCCGACTCGTAGAGTCGGTGGGACCGTAAGGTCTGCCGCGTTAGTCGTGCTCAGCAGCTTTGGAAGGATTTGAGTTGGAACGCTCCCGGTAGCCGTCACGGGTTTGTGGCAGCTTACGGTCGAGTAACTTCGATGCCACCACCGTGCGGAGTATTTGTGCAGTGCCGCCACCGATGGTGAACATTCGAGCGTCCCGCGCCATACGCTCCAAGGGCAGGTTACGCGAATAACCGGAGGCACCAAACAGCTGCAGTGCATCGTTGGTGACTCGAATCGCCGATTCAGACGCCAGTATCTTGGCCCGAGCCGCTTCGGAAACATCCGGAAACCCATCTCCAGCAGCGGCGGCCGCTTGGTAAATAAGCGCGCGTGCGGCCTCCAACTCTATATCCATGTCGACCAGCATCCATTGTAAACCTTGAAACTCGCAGATCGGTCGCCCGAACTGCTTACGTTGTTGAACATATTCGAGCGCCAAATCGAAGGCCCCCTGCGCGATGCCGAGGGCCACCGTCGCGGCCCCGACCCGCTGGGCGTTGTAGGCATTCATGAGGGCGGCGAATCCTTTGGCTAATCCCTGTGGTGGTTGAATTAATCTATCCTCCGGCAGCTCCAGATCTTCGAAGATCACCTCGGTTTCGGGTATGCCGCGCAGACCCATAGCAGGTTCCCGGCTACCGATATTCAGACCCTTGTCTTGTGCTCGGATGGCGACAAATCCCCCAATTCCCTGTGGGACACCGTTTTCGAACACTCGTGCAAAAATGAGATGTAGTTTCGAGACACCACCGCCAGTGATCCAATGTTTGCGGCCGTTAAGGACATAACGATCGCCCTTCTTGTCAGCGCGCGTCGTCATTTCCGTTGCGGCGCTGCCGGCCTCAGGTTCGGTGATGCAGATGGCAGGTTTGTCACCGGCTAACACCAATTTAGCGGCCACCCTCTTTTGTTCCTCACTACCGTACTTCATGATGGCGCCAATGGCTCCCATGTTGCCTTCAACGACGATGCGCCCGGTCACGCCGCAGACTTTGGCCATCTCTTCGATCACCAATACGGCGTCCATATAGGTCAATCCCAGCCCGCCGTACTTCTCAGGGATTGTCATGCCCATATACCCGGCGCTGGTCAAGGCCCTCACATTGTCCCAGGGATAAGCTTCGCTGCGGTCGACATCCGCAGCTCGGGGCGCGATCGCTTTCTGGGCGAGTGTCCGGGCGTGTTGTTGCAGGTCGCGCTGGGCATCAGCAAGTTGGATCATGTCTCGTTTCCCTTGTCGCGATAGCTTAGATCAGTTCGTCCTTGCGCAACTGTTCCGGTTCCGCCGCGCTTATGGCGGGAACGCGGGTTTTCTTTGCTCCAGAGGCAGGCAGGGCTAAGCCTGCCGAAAGGACTAGGGCAAGCGCATAGTGTGCTGATCGTCGTCTTAGAAGTGTGTTCGCCAGCACCTGTTTCCCGGCCATCGTTCGTTCGGTCTCCAACAGCTATAGGTTTGCCCGGAACGAAAGCACAATCCTAATGGATAATACCACGCGCACAAAATTAATTACGGCTCGCCACGATCAGCACCGAGCTGGTTCTCATGTATCATATATTTCTGCGCTAATGTGGAGAGCAGGCGAGTATGGCGACTAGCGAAAAGCATCCAGAAGGTCAGTGCCAATGCGGCAATATTCGATATCGACTCACCGGTGAACCGCTGACACTTTACATCTGTCACTGTATTCATTGCCAAAAACAGTCCTCTAGCGCCTTTGGGATGTCTCTGTGGGTAAATCGAGACGAGATCGAGTTTTTGTCCGGCGAACCAAAGTTCTGGACAACCAGAGGTGACAGTGGCGCGACGAAGATTTGCGCCTTTTGCGGTAACTGCGGTTCACGCATTTACCACGCTTCCAACAACGATCAAGAACCATGTAGCCTTAAGGCAGGAACGCTCAACGATACCTCGTGGTTACGGCCCATAGCCCATATTTGGACTAAGCGCGCACAGCCTTGGGTGTCAATTAATCAAGAGTGGTATCGCTGTTTTGACGACGAGCCAGACGATGATGAACTATTACGACTGTGGCGGGACTCGCATCGGTCAACGTAAGTCACCCGTTGTAGTCCCTCGACCGATTGATGTAAGCCTTCAACCTTTTTTCTTTTTTTAACGTCAATTATTGAACTTTTCGATCGCAGCACACTTCCGCGCGAGGGCGCGGCGTTTTCGGAGCAAACCCACCAACGAAACTACTTTACCCCTTTTTCTTTACGCCGGCCTCTGACAAGTTGGCCCCGGCGCGGCTCGCCCCGTTGGACAAGCTGCCCGTCGGCTTCGAAAGCTTGAAACTGAGCGGGTAGCCCCTCGCCATCGAACCAGCGTGGGCTGTTTTGAAGATGGTAATGAAGATGCGGCTCACTGGAACGACCGCTGTTCCCACATGCGGCAACCTGCTGTCCGGCAACGACGCGCTCGCCGACAGACACCTTTATTGATCCCGGCTTAAGGTGTGCCATCATGGAGAACTCGTTGCGCCCGTGATCGATTACGAGGTAGTTTCCCGGATGGTTGGCCTCGAACTTGCCAGGCTTATTCTCCGGTAGCCCATCCTTGACGTCGACTACCTGACCATCGCCCGGCGCGAGGATCGGCCTACCATAGCAGTAGTAGTGCTCGTTGCGACTACCATCCGAACGGTGCGACTTGCCTGCGGACCACTCTGCGATTAGGCCGGGAGACGGTTGGAGGCTCGGACGCAGGACGAGCAGATCGACGGCGAAACGCTGATCCTGAGAGATAGCGTGCTGGTTCTGTGCAAGCGTTCGCCCTCCCCAAGCTACAAACCAGGCACCCTCGAAGGGAAGGCGGAGATCTGCTTTGGTTTCGTAGTCGAGAAAACGGCTCGGGGCTTCGGTCGGAACTGGGGTGCTGCGATCGCACGCGAGCAGCATAGCCAGCATAAAAAGGCAAAGGGCCTGTCGCAGCAATGGGCTCTCTCTGCCACCACCTAACTGTCAAACTCAGCCACGCATTGGTGCGTGGCTGCGTGGTTAGGTAGCATTTGTCTTGAGCTTTACGAACATCATCAAGATAGAAAAGATAATCACCGAACACCAGTAGCCTGCAACCAATGCTCGAAATAAGCAAAAACGACCGCGCCAATCCCTCGCTTGAACGCCGACCAAGACGCCCGTGAGGAGGCGCGCTAGGGACCCCGGCGTCCGTCCATCGGCACACGGATGTGCCGTCGGCGGACCCACCGGGTCTACGAAGGCAGTGAGGGGACCCGCCGCGTTGCGGGCGCAGGCGTGAATGGCTTTGGTAACTCTCGCTGAAACGAAAGTAACCTGCGTATGGGGGGTCGGCACCCCGCTAATACCACCCGCGGCGCGGGCACCTTCGAGGGGTTACCCCTTACCCTTCTGCGACGTCGACGCCGGCAGCGCCAAAGTTTCAGGCGCTTCTTTCTTCAGCGGAAATTCATAACTTCCGCCCGGCTGAAGTTCCAAAATCTCCCCTCCCACCTTAACCGTCACCGGCTCCGGTCCGTCCCCCTCGACAGACAAGGTAAACTTGTCATCATCGATATCCAACTCATACCACTGTTTATGATGTCGTAGCCTCAGATGCAGGCCATGCAGGTGTTCTGGCAACCGTGGGTTAAAGGCAATAATATCGCCAGTGGTATCGATTTCGGCATAGTGCCGCAACACGATATCGACCGTCCCCGCCATAGCCCCGAGGTGGATGCCCTCTGCCGTGGTCCCGCCCTGGGCATCGGAGACATCGCTCTCTAGCGCCTCGAGGAACATGGCCCAGGCGGCACTGCGATCGATTCGATCCAACACCGAGGCATGCACGACTTTGCTTAACGTAGAACCATGCGACGTGCGCTGCATGTAGTAATCGATATTGCGACGAATCATGTCGTCGTCGAATTCATAACCGAGCTGATTGAAGATACGTCGCAACTCCGCCTCCGGCAGCAGATAAAACAACATGCAGACATCGGCCTGCTTAGATACCTTGTAGCGATCGGGCGAGTCGCCTTCCGCTTTCAGTACACGATCCAGGCGTTCGATATTGCCGTACTTCTTGCGATAACCATCCCAATCAAATTCTTCCAGGTCTTCATAACCTTCGAACTGATTAATGATGCCGCCGTCTTGAAACGAGATCATCATCTTGTAGGTGATATCGATCCAACGCTTGGTCTCTTCACTACGTAGTTTAAGTTTTTCCTTGAGCTCACGGCGCGCCTGCGGCATCAACATATCCAGCACCTGTAGGGCGCGCTCCAATACCCACACCACCATGACATTGGTGTAGGCATTGTTGTTCAGCCCCGGTTTATCGGCACCGGGATACTTCTCGTGATACTCATCCGGCCCCATGACCCCGTGGATCTCGAAGCGTTTGCGCTTCTTGTTGTAGGTGGCGATGCTGGCCCAGAAGCGCGCAATTTCGACAATCATCTCGGCCCCGTGGGTGGCCATGAATTCCCTGTCGTCGGTGAGCATGTAGTACTGCCAGGTGTTATAGGCGATGGCGATATTGACGTGGCGTTGAAAGCGCGAGCTATCCGGCCCCCAGGTGCCCGAGCGCGGATTCAAATGCATGACCTGGGTCTCTTCGCGACCGTTGCTGCCGCTCTGCCACGGATACATGGCGCCTTCGAAGCCCTCTTCGCGGGCCAGCCGGCGCGCCATGCTCAGCCGACGATAGCGATAGAGCAGGAGATTGCGTGTCACATCGGGCACGCGGTAGGTGTAGAACGGAAAGATATACAACTCGTCCCAAAAGATGTGGCCGCGATAGGCCTCGCCGTGCCAGCCGCGCGCCGGCACCCCGAAGTCCAGGCCAATACTATTGGGCGACACGCTTTGCAGCAGGTGAAAGATGTGCAAGCGCAACATCATCTGCTCGGAATTGTGCGACCTGATACGCACATCGCATTTGCGCCACAGCGACTTCCAAGCGCGGGTGTGGGGCGGCAGTAGTTCACTAAAGCGTCCACAACGCTTGACCGCTTGTTGTGCCTCGTACGAGGATTCAGTGATAGCCTTATCGCGCGAGTTATAGAGCGCCACGATCTTCTCGATGGTGAGCGTTTGCCCTTCATCGATGTCGTACGCAAGCTCCTGGCCAATCATGGATCCGTCATGAAAGGTCTTTCGCCTGGCGTCTATCTCTTCGCCATTGTCATAGATACGGGTGCGCGCCGCCTGCCCCATCTCGATACGCGATTGGTTGGTTTGCACCAGCAAGAATACGGTGTCGCTAGCGGACTCACCCAGATCCAGCGTTTCCAAGTGCGTTGAATTGAGCGCGCGATAACGCGCCACCCCGGCGTTGATCACCGAGCCATCCAGGGCCGAGCGCACCTGCATGCGTCCGGACCAGTTCTCGGCCGTGATCGCATACTCGATGCCGGCCAAGTGCCGGTCGGCCATGTGTACGATGCGCCTAGAGGTCACGGTGGACTCGCGCCCCTGGTGATCGCGAAAGCGCACGCGGCGATTGAGGATGCCGCCCTTCATATCGAGCTCTTGGTGATAGTTCAGGATCTCGACCGCCATCAAGTTGAACCAGTCGCCATCCTCGGGGCGGAATTTGAGTAACAACCAGTTGGGGAAATTGACCAGGTCTTCGTTGGTGATGGTGCGCCCGGCCACCTGGCTATCCAGCCGGTTGTAACCGCCGGCGAGATAGGTGCCGGGATAGTGGATGGCCTCATCGGCCTGGCATTCCTCCGCCGCCCCGCGGGTGGCAAAGCCGCCATTGCCGAGCGTGCACAGCGCCTCGCGCAGCGGTTCGTGCTTGGGATCGAAGCCTTCGTACACCAGCGACCATTGCTTCATCAATTGGATCCCCGCGCCAGATCAGTCAGCACGTGTAAGAACCGTTGGGTCTCGTCGGTATCATGCAGGATATAGTCGGCCACCGATTCGCGTTCTTCGGTGCCGACGAGCACGCCGATGCCGCGTCCCTTCAGGGCCCGGAACGCATCCTCATCGGTGATGTCATCGCCGATATAGATGGGCACCACCTCGGGTCCGTCGAGGGCCAAGGTTTGTAATAACAGCAACACCGCCTTGCCCTTGTCCCAATCGATCTTCGGTCTGATCTCGAACACCTTCTTACCGTGACGCTTATGTAGATTAGGATAGTCCGTCAGGGCCGCATCGACGACCCCTTCGATCTCGGCGACCCGCTGCGGCGCCACCAAACGGTAGTGCACCGATAGTGAGTAGGTCTTGTTCTCGACAAACGCCCCGTCGATGTCGGCGATCTCTTGTGCGATGTGTTCGCTGATGGCGGCTACTGCTTCCGTAAACGGCTTGCCCTTGTCGCTATGCACGGTCGACGTGCCCGGGGTGCTGATCTCAAAGCCGTGGTTGCCGGAGTAAATCAGTTCTTCGAGCTTGACCAAGGCGGCGACATCGGCCAGTCCGCGGCCACTGACAATGGCGGTCGGACACACGGTGGCCAAGACCCGTATTGTTGCGCGCATCTCCGACGTCATGATCGCCAGTTCCGGTCGATCGACGATGGGAGTGAGGGTACCGTCATAGTCGAGGAACACAGCCGGGCGTTTACCAGCGAGCCGCTTGCGGATATCGCCACTGTGTGCCAGGGCCGAGGGCAGATCAGCGATTAAACCAGTCATCGATGTCTTGCACACTGATCTCGGCGAGGTCGTTGACCACGATATCGGCACCATTGGCCATGAGCGCCTCACGGTTGTTGCCGCGGTCGATCCCGAGCACCAAACCAAAGCCACCGGCGCGACCGGCCTGTACCCCGGAGACGGCGTCTTCGACCACCACACTGCGTTCGACAGGCACGCCCAGCATTTCCGCGCTCTTGGTGAAGATGTCGGGATCGGGCTTGCCGTGTAGGCCGAGCTCTTCCGATGTCACGCCGTCGATGCGGGTGACGAATAGATCTTCGACCCCGGCCATCTCCAAGATCTCTTGGCAGTGTTTGCTCGACGAGATGATCGAGGTCCTCACCCCGGCCGCCTTGAGGGCATGGATGAGGGCGATGGTGGAGTCGAACAACTTGGGACCGTCCCGATGCAACATGCGCTCGAAGATCGCGTCCTTGGCGTTGCCAAGCCCGCACACGGTCTCTTGGCCGTCGCCGTCGCTCTTATCGCCGTAGGGGAGATCGATGCCACGCGATTCGAGAAAACTCTGCACCCCCTTGTAACGCGGCTTGCCATCGACATAGGCGAGATAATCTCCCTCGGCGTCGAACGCCCGAAACGGTTCACCATTGCGCTCGGCCCGTTGTTTGAGATAGGCGTCGAACAATTCCTTCCAGGCAACGGAGTGCAATAACGCGGTGTGGGTGACCACACCATCCATATCGAAGATCACGGCATCGAAGCCGAGCTCGGCAGGATTGGAACTATTGCTCACTGATGACTATCGCGTTCGCCTGTATTGGTGCTACGCAAGGCACGACACGAACCATCAGCGGGTCGAGCTCGGCCCATAGTGGGCGTCAATGATAACGAATCTTTCAGTCGACCAAAACCCGTTCGGTGTGGGGAATGTACTCTTCCAGGATAGGGAAGTCGCTGAGCTCCTTCTCGATCGCCGCGCCCAGATAGGAGTCTACCCACCAGAAGATGTCGCTGTCCCTGATGGCGCGACGCAGTCGCTTCATACGCCGGCGGCGTTCATCCGGCCCCATGGTGAAGGCCTCATGGATGCGATCGGCCACGCCCTCGATGTCATGCGGATTCACCAGCAATGCGCCTTTTTGTAACTGGCCGGCGGCACCGGCGAACTCGCTTAAGATCAATACACCATCTTTCTTGACCTTGGCCGCACAGTACTCCTTGGCCACCAGGTTCATGCCGTCCTTCAACGGCGTGACCAGGGCGATATCCGCCGCCCGATAGTAGGCCAGCAATTCGGGCAGCTCATGGTTACGAAAGATATAGTGAATCGGCACCCAACCCGACTCGGTAAACTCACCATTGATCTCGCTCACCAGATGTTCGATCTCGAGCCGCAAGTTGTGATACTCGAGGATGTCGGTGCGACTGGGCACCACTAGTTGAATAAGCGTGACCTTGTGGTGCATGTCGGGATAACGCCTGAGCGCATGCCGGAATGCCGCCAAGCGATTGGGGATGCCCTTGGTGTAATCCAACCTATCGACACCGAGTATGAGTTGGCGTCCGCGCAAGTTGTCGTAAAAATATTGTGCGCGTTGTTGGACCTCATCCGATGCCGCCCGCTCGGCATAGGTCTTGTAATCGATACCGATGGGGAATACGCCGATGCGAATCTCTCGATCCTTCACGGCAACGCTCTGATCGGCGGCCACCGTCGGCACCTCGAAACGCATGGTCAACACCTGACCCTTGCCTTGTACCCATATGCCCTTCAGTAACGTGCGCACGCACTGTACGAAGTTGCGCCGGTCGTGCAAGGTCTGAAAGCCGAGCAGGTCAAACTCGAGCAGGCTGCGCAGGACCTCGAACCGCCACGGCAGCTTAAGAAAGATATCGAGCGACGGGAACGGGATGTGCAAAAAGAATCCCAGGCGCGAGCATACACCGAGCCGACGCAGTTCGCGCGCCACCTCCATCAAGTGATAGTCGTGCACCCAGATGAAATCATCGGGCTCACTACACTTTTGTAACACGCGTGCGAACTTGAGGTTGACTTGTTGATACACCTGCCAGAAGGCGGGATCGAAATTGCAGTTGGTCTGCAGATCGTGAAACAGCGGCCAGATGATCTCGTTGGAAAAACCGTTATAGAACTTGTCACGTTCATCGGTCGTGAGCATAACCGGCCCGAGGCTGTAACCGGCGTCGCGTGTCAACTCGGCGAGCGTGGTCTCGAGCTCACTGATGTCCTCGTCGACAGTGCCTGGCCAGCCCACCCAAATGCCGCCACGGTTGCGCAACACCGGGAGCAGGGCGTTGACCAACCCGCCGGAGCCGGGTTCCACATTCCACTGGCGGTGGTCCAGCCGTTTGAGTATGAACGGCAGGCGGTTGGAGACGACAACGAGTCTGCCGCCACCGCTGGTCGTCGAAGAAGTATCCGCTGACATAAACCCGTTTCCTGGCGACATGAGACGTCCCCCTATCCATTCCTTGTGACGGAGCGGGCCTGCGAGAGGCGACCAAATTTTTGGGCTCGCGAGATCGATCGCCGTAATTGCGTCTACGATTCTGGCACAAATCGATGGCAGGCAGCCAGCCGCGACACGGAAAGCGGCTTTTCCCCGTGTTTTAGGCGATTCTTGACACGGGACCAGGCTCAGGACAGCATCGCCGACATTAAACCCAAACCAAAAACGGAATAACAATGTCAGCCCTAATCTGCGGTTCGCTTGCCTACGACACCATTATGGTGTTCGACGATCATTTCAAGAATCACATCCTGCCGGACAAGGTACACATCCTGAATGTGTCCTTTCTGGTACCGGAGATGCGTCGCGAATTCGGCGGGTGCGCCGGCAATATCGCCTACAACCTGAAACTCCTGGGTGAGGACCCATTGCCGATGGGCACGGTCGGGCGCGACTTCGCCCCCTACGCGGAGTGGCTGGACCGATGCGACATTAGCCAAAAACACATCAGGGTCATAAACAGCGCCTATACCGGCCAGGCCTTTATTACCACCGACCAGGACGACAATCAGATCACGGCGTTCCATCCCGGGGCCATGAACCTGTCACATGAAAATGATGTCGCTGATGCCAGTGGGGTGACTATCGGCATTGTCTCGCCCGACGGCCGTGACGGCATGATCCAGCATGCGGCCCAATTCACCAAGGCTAAGATCCCGTTCATCTTTGATCCCGGCCAAGGCATACCCATGTTCGACGGTAACGATCTCATGAGCTTCGTCGAGCAGGCGACCTGGGTCACGTTGAACGACTACGAGGCCCAACTCATGACCGACCGCACCGGCAGATCCCTAGAGGGATTGGCCGGCTACGTGCAGGGGCTGATCGTGACCTTGGGGGCTGAGGGCTCGCGCATCTACACCGACGGCGAGTGCCTTAATATCCCGGCGGCACCGGTGTCGGCGGTCAAGGACCCCACCGGCTGCGGCGACGCCTACCGCGCCGGTTTACTATATGGACTCATGCACGACCTGCCGTGGAAGACCACCGGCCGCATCGCGGCGCTGATGGGGGCCATCAAGATCGAACACCCCGGTACCCAGCAGCATTACTTTAGGCGAGACGAATTCGACGTCCGGCTGCAGTTGGCCTTCGGGCTCACCATATAGATACGAGTACGCGAGGGCGCCGGCTGGGTTTGCCGGCGCCGCACCTGGGGGACGTTTCTTTGGCTACTTGGAGCCGCGCCACCGGGGCGAGACGGGTTCATTCACCGTCGCGTTAGCGACCCAATATATTGGGGTACGGCGCCCATGCCTCAGGGTCGGGCCAAGCCGGCCGGCCGAGACCACTAGCTCACTATATATATAGTCACCCCGCCCGCCGCTAATCGGTACTGCCAAACCTTCCGTCTTTCTCGCTTGACACCCCAATACGATGGGTCTAGTCTAGTTGAAAACTACTATATCTTGTGTTTTGGGGTTTTTCCCAACAACAAGCCTAAGCAAGGGGAGGCGTTCACACCCATGAAGGCGGTTTCGCTCAAAAAAACAGAACTATCGCTTGACGACATCTTGTTGCAGGCGGCCTCGCTCGATATTTGGGACAAGA
Organism: Gammaproteobacteria bacterium; assembly: GCA_029861845.1. Lineage (GTDB taxonomy): Bacteria > Pseudomonadota > Gammaproteobacteria > Acidiferrobacterales > SPGG2 > SPGG2. Next base: position 11,935 of record JAOTYM010000015.1, read on the forward strand.
AGTACCGCCTGCAGATGAAATCTGGCGAACCCTTAGATCAAGACATCGACGACACTTATCGTCGGGTGGCACTGGCGCTGGCCGAGGTGGAACCCACCCCGGAGAAGCGCGGACACTGGGACGAGCGATTCCTATGGGCGTTGCAGCATGGGGCGATCCCGGCTGGCCGTGTCATTTCCAACGCCGGCGCCCAGGATCACAAGCCGGCCACCAGCACCATCAACTGCACCGTCTCGACCGCCATTCCGGATTCTATGGACGGTATCTTGGGCGCAGTACACGAGGCCGGGCTCACGCTTAAGGCCGGCTGCGGCATCGGCTACGAGTTCTCTACCCTCCGGCCCAAAGGGGCCTTTGTTAGCGGGGCCGGGGCTTATACCTCCGGCCCCCTTTCTTTTATGGATATCTTCGACGCCATGTGTTTTACGGTGTCGTCGGCCGGCGGCCGCCGGGGGGCACAAATGGGGACGTTCGATATCTCGCATCCGGATATCCTCAGCTTTATACGTGCCAAGCGCGAGGACGGACGGCTACGCCAATTCAACCTGTCGTGCCTGATCACCGATGAGTTCATGCAAGCGGTGGAAGCCGATGCCGCCTGGGACCTGGTGTTTCCGACCAACAAAGAGGCCTACGATGATCCCGACACCCGCATGGTCTGGCGCCGCTGGCCAACCAGCGATGGTTACATGCAAAACAGCCTCGGCGAGGTAGCGTGCAAAGTCTATAAGACCCTACCGGCGCGCCGGCTATGGGACATGATCATGACGTCCACCTATGATTATGCCGAACCAGGGTTCATCTTGATCGACCGCATCAATGAAATGAACAACAACTGGTTCTGCGAAAACATCCGCGCCACTAATCCTTGTGGTGAGCAGCCGCTACCGCCTTATGGGTCGTGTCTGCTTGGCTCCGTCAATCTCACCAAATTCGTCGAGCACCCGTTTACCGAACAGGCGAGCTTCAACTGGGAGCGCTACCGCGAGGTGGTGTCCGTATTCACGCGTATGCTGGACAACGTGGTCGAGATTAACGGCCTGCCGCTAGCTGCCCAACGACACGAGATTACCTACAAGCGCCGCCACGGCATGGGCTTCCTTGGCCTTGGTTCCGCCCTCACCATGCTGAGAATGAAATATGGCGAGCCCGAATCACTGGCATTCACAGAACGCGTGTCGCAGGAGATGGCCGAAGTCGGTTGGCAGACCGGCATCGAGCTCGCGGAGGAAAAGGGCCCAGCCCCGATTATGATGGATACGTTTACCGTCACCGAGGAGATGCTGGCGCGGCGACCAGAAATGGCCAAGGACGGTTATAAGGTCGGCGATGAAGTATCTGGCAAGGTGCTGCTTGCGCGTTACAGCCGTTACATGCAACAACTAGATCCGGCGTTGACCGACCGTATCGCCGAAGCGGGCGCACGGTTTACGCACCACACGTCTATTGCGCCCACCGGCACCATCAGCCTATCGCTCGGCAACAACGCCAGCAATGGAATCGAGCCTTCGTTTGCGCACCACTACAGCCGCAACGTCATTCGTGAGGGGCGCAAGACCAAGGAGAAGGTGGAAGTGTTTTCGTTTGAGCTGCTGGCGTATCGGGCACTGGTCAATCCCAAGGCCATGCCGAATGCTGATATACCGGAAACGCGGTTGCCGGATTATTTTGTCTCCGCCGACGATGTCAGCCCGCGCCAGCATGTCGACGTTCAGGCGGCGGCCCAAAAATGGATAGACTCATCGATCTCCAAGACCGCCAATGTACCCACCGATTTCCCATTTGAGGATTTCAAGGACACCTATCTGTACGCCCACAAACAAGGGCTAAAGGGTTGCACCACATTTCGCTTTAATCCACAGGCGTTCCAAGGCGTACTGGTCAAGGACAAAGACCTCGAAAAAACCACGTACCGCTTCCAGTTGGAAGACGGCGAAGTCCTCGACCTTAAGGGTAACGAAGAGATCGAATACGACGGCGAAACCCATACTGCCGCCAACCTATTTGATGCTTTAAAAGAAGGGTATTACGGCAAGTTTTGACAATAAGGGCAGAGAACAGGAACACATCATGACCATTAGAATCGACAAGAAAATCACCGGATTCGACGTCAGCAAGGAAGAAGTCAGCGATCTGGTTGAAAGCAACGTCATCCAAATGCACGAAAAGCTCGAGCGGCCAGAGATGCTGCTCGGTAGCACTTACAAGATTAAGACGCCGCTTACCGAACATGCGCTCTACGTCACCATCAATGACATCGTGCTCAATGCCGGCACCGAGCATGAGAAACGACGTCCATTTGAAGTGTTCATCAACTCCAAGAGCATGGACCATTTCCAGTGGATCGTCGCCCTCACGCGCATCATTTCTGCCGTTTTCCGTAAGGGTGGTGACGTGACATTTCTGGTCGAAGAATTACACAGCGTGTTCGACCCACGCGGTGGTTACTTCAGACGTGGCAAGTACACACCGTCGTTGGTGGCTGAAATCGGAGACGTCATTGAACGTCATTTGAAGATGATTGGCCTGATTTCGACCGAAGAAAACGATGATCGCAAGCAATACGCATCGGAAAAACTAGCTGAAATACAGGCACAAAACGACCATACAGAACCTATGCTGGATGACGCAGGCGGGTATCCGCCGGAGGCGCAACTGTGCAATAAATGTTTGACCAAGGCGGTGATCAAAATGGATGGTTGCAAGACGTGTCTAAACTGCGGTGACTCGAAATGTGGATGATAAATGTTGATGACTCATTGGATTCGAATTTGGGTTTACATCGACATGAAAAAAGTTGTCAAAAAAGTTTGCTTTTTCTGTAAATGGTATTTACATTTATACCTTGACACGTTATGTGAGTGTGCTAGACAAGGTTTTAAGGTTGTTTAACACGGTTGTGAAGTCGAGTAAGCAGTGGAAGAGTTGTCGCGGACCGTCAGGAAGAGATAACGCAAAGCGACCATCAACAACCGGTTTGACGACGCTAGTCAAAGGTATACGATAATTTTGATTCGATTACGGATCTCAACAAGAACAAGAATAAATAGGAAGCATCGCCACGAAACGGCCGTCGGTAAAGCGTCTAGCCAGCCCGTCGATATGTTCTATTCCACTTCAGATCAGCAAAAGACAGCCTATGGCTGTCTTTTGCTTTTGCAAAGAGCAGTACCCAAGGGGCAAATTCGCCCCTTTTCCCAAGTAAGCCTCTAACCACAACCCAAAAGGAGTACGTTATGGCTAAGAAGAGAAAAGCCGCCAAGAAGACCGCCAAGAAGGCGAAAAAGCGCAAGAAGGCGACTAAGAAAGCAGCTAAGAGGAAGAAGTAACGCGGCTAGCGGGTGGTTCCAGATCATCGCGTGGTCGGCCGAAATAAGTAGGCCGACCGCGGTAACGACGGTGAGGAGCCTGGTGCCCCGCAACCGTGTAGATAACAAGCCGGCGGTTTATGCGCGAGAAATACTTAGGGCATTTGCCGCCGGCCTTTCTTTTGCCTACCGGTTTAATTACCGCCGACGTTAAGCAGATCCGGCTAATCGATCTTTGAGGGCGCGGTGGCGCTCTTCGGTGCCGACATCAACCCACTCGCCCGCGTAGTGCTCGCCGGTTACCAAACCCTGAACCGCTGCCGCTCGTAGTAGCGGCGCCAGTGGAAATGGACCGGGCTCACAGTCACGAAAGAGCTCGGCGGCGTATACACCGATACCGCTGAAGGTTAGCCTTGGGTCGCCGTCGGCAGACACGTGTCCATCTACCAACGCAAAGTCCCCATCGACCCGATGCGGCGGATTGTTCACCAATACCAAATACGCCAGACCGGTGGGACGCGCCGGCAGACGCTCGAAAGGAAAATCGGTCCAGATATCGCCGTTGACCACCACAAACGGTCCGTCGCCCAACAGCGGTAAGGCATTGTAGATACCACCACCGGTCTCTAACGCCTGCGGTAACTCGGGCGAATAACGAATCTGCACACCAAACGCCGTACCGTCGCCGAGTCGGTCCACGATTTGCTCGCCGAGGTGCGCATAGTTGATGGCGATATCGTTGAAACCCGCCTTGGCCAGCCGCCTTATAAGATGCACGATCAGTGGCTCACCGCTTATGGTGAGTAGTGGCTTCGGGATGCGGTCGGTCAACGGACGCATGCGCACCCCGCGACCAGCGGCCAGAATCATCACCCTCATGTCATCTCCCTATTCGCCGCCTTGGCGACCCCGAGCTCATACAACAGCGTGTTGAGCGCTTGCAGATCTGCATGACGCGCGCTCACCTGTATCACATAACCGAGGGTACGCGGGATGTCAGCTAAGTAACCAGACTTGCTATCACGGTACTTCAAACGGGCGAATATGCCTATCGCCTTGAGGTGTCGCTGTAACCCCATCCGGTCGAACCATTGTAGGAATTGGCCGTCGTCCTCACCGACTTGTATACCCGATTGTAATGCCAGCGCATGGTACCCCTTGGCCCAATCTTCCACCCGTTCACGTGGCCAGGCGATATAGCAGTCGCGCAGCAGGGAAACGAGATCGTAGGTAACTGGCCCCAGTACCGCATCCTGAAAATCCAGGATCCCCGGATTGTTGTGCTTGGTGACCAAGAGATTGCGCGAATGGAAATCGCGATGCACCCATACTTGTGGCTGATCTAAGGCCGACTGCGTGAGTTGGCCGAACACGTGGTACAAGTGCGCCTTTTGCTTGGCGGTAAGCGTAATACCGAGATGTCGTCCAAGGTACCACTCCTGAAATAGCTCCATTTCGTCCACCAGCAAGGTCTCATCGTAATCGGGCAGGAAGGTGCTATCGCTATACACACCCGCCTGCAGAATCAAGAGCGCTCCCAGCGCATCGCCATAGAGTCGTTCTACCGTGGTGTCGTCGAGCTGTGACAAATACAAGCGCTCGCCCAAATCGGTGATCAACAAGAAACCCATCTCGGTATTGCTTTCGAACACCTTGGGGACATTCAGACCGAGATCATGGAAACGCGCCGCCACCCGTAGGTACGGCGTTAAATCGGACTGCGCCGGCGGTGCATCCATAGCAATGTAGGATCGGTCACCAACCCTGACACGAAAGTAACGACGGAAGCTCGCATCGGCGCTGGCTGGTTCGAGCTCGTACGTCGATGTCGCCAGCGCCTTCGCTAGCCATGTTCGCAATGCTTGCAGTCTGTCGTCCAATTCGCCTACTTAGCACCATCGACGCTTGATGGCGTGCCGATTCTATGCAATTTTACGGCTTACGCAATGAACAAAGCACACTCATGCCCCAGCCCCGCTGTTGGGTCTATCTTACCGTTGTAGCTGTCGTCAGCTCTCAACCGAGCGTCGCTGCCCCGGTTGCGGGTTGCCCCGCCCCACCGCCGAAACCATTTTTCGAGGCCACGTCTGAAGAAACGGAGGCTCACGCAGATCGTATGGAAACCCACGACGATGAGACAATTTTATTATATGGGAATGTGAAGCTGCGGCGAGAAGATCAGCGTATTTTGGCCGACGAAATCGTCTACCACAAGCCAAAATCGGAAATACAGGCGCGCGGAAATGTGACCCTCGAAAGTTTGGACGGAGATCAATTTAAGACCCCCGAACTCTATATGCGGCTCGACTCTCAAACCGGATACGCCGAGTCCACAACCTATCGATTGGGCAGCAACGATGCCCGCGGCAGTGCCGGGCGCATACGCTTAGAGGGCGAGGGACGCATTCAACTCGAGGACGTGCGCTACACCACGTGCCCCAAGAGCCATGAAGATTGGTATTTGCGCCTAGGTGATTTAAGGGTGGACAAGAACCGCAAGGTCGGTAGTGCCCACCATGCCACGATCAAATTCAAGCGGGTACCGATCTTCTACTGGCCCTATCTTCGCTTCCCTGTGTCCGATGAACGTGAGTCAGGGTTTCTCATGCCCGAATTCGGTCGCTCCGATAAGCTCGGCACCGAGCTTGCGGTGCCGTATTATTGGAATATTGCTCCTAACTTCGACACCACGGTTACGCCGCGAATACTGAGCAAACGGGGCCTACAGATCCGCGACGAGTTTCGCTACCTCGGGCGATCGTTGAATGGTCAGCTCGATTTCGAGTTTCTCGAAGACGACGATGAAACCGGCGAGGATCGCTGGGCCGGTCGTTACGTACACAGCCAAGCCCTCGGCCGCGGTTGGCGCGCTGGCATCGATTTCGAGCGGGTATCCGATAACGACTACCTGGATGACTTCGGTAACAAGCTGTCGATCACCAGCCTCACCCACTTAAAGCAGGATGCCGACGTTGGCTACGATGGCAGTGTCTGGCGCTTCGGCGCACGGGCCGTCGGCTTCCAGACCATAGACGACACGATCGCCATCGCTGATCGCCCGTACGATCGACTGCCGCAACTATCGCTATCGGCGCGCCCTGCTATTACCGCCGGCAGACTGTACCCCGAACTAGACAGCGAGCTCGTGGACTTCGAGCGTGACAATAGCCTGACCGGTGCCCGCCTAAACTTGCGTCCGGCCGTGAGCCTACCGTTCCGCAACAGCTACAGCTTTATAACGCCGAAATTGAGTGTCACCCATATCGCCTACGACCTAGACGTCTCGGGCAGCACCGAAGACAAACCGGATGTCACCGTCCCCGCCTTCAGCCTTGACAGTGGCTTGTTCTTTGAGCGCCCGATGCGCATGCGCAACGGCGCTTTCCTACAAACCCTGGAGCCGCGGGTATTCTATTTGAAGATACCTGAGAAAGACCAAGACACGCTGCCGGATTTCGACACCAGCGTGCCCGACTTGAGCTTCGCCAATCTATTCCGCGAGAACCGCTTTATTGGCGGTGACCGAGTCGGTGATGCCGATCAAGTCACGCTGGCGTTGACCACACGGGTCATCGGCGCTAGCGATGGCATCGAGCGCCTACAGGTGAGTCTTGGCCGGATCTTTTTCTTCGAAGACCGCGAGGTCAACCTGCCGGCTGGCGTAGATACCAGCGACAAATCCGATATCATCTTGGATTTCACGGCGCGGCTGGCCGAGCGCTGGTATACACGCGGTACCCTGCAGTGGAACGATGAACGTGACGAGAGGCAAAAGAGCGATTTGTTTTTCCAGTACCAACCGGCCGACGATCGCATTGTAAATTTGGGCCAGCGATTCGTCCGGGACGAATTCGAACAACTAGACCTGTCTGTACGCTGGCCGCTTAAGCCCCGGTGGACGATACAGGCGGGTACGAGTTATTCACTCGAAGATGACCGCAATCTCGATACGCACGCGGGCCTGGAATACCGTTCGTGTTGCTGGGGAATTCGTTTCTTCGCCAGGCGGCGGATCAGTAGTGATGACGAGCAAGTGAACAGTATACAATTACAGCTGACGCTGAATGGACTTGGCGAGTGGGGCAGCGCACCCGATAACCCGTTCGAGCAAAGCGTATTTTCGCCGACAGCGGAGTTTGGTCGCGATCGCCCGGGTTATCGATGATTCGTGTTATGCTGTGGCGTTCAACGTGCCATAGGCATCGGGGGCGCGGGTGATATGCAGATGAAACCTTCCATTGTGCAGACCTCTTTGTTGGCGATTGCCTTGTCGGTGTGCGGGCCGCTGGCACCGGCCGTGGCGGCCATCGTAGATATTGATCGTATTGTCGTGGTGGTGAATGAAGACGTCATTACCAACACCGAATTGGAAGCCCGTATCGAAGAGATTAAGCAAGAACTGGCGACGCGAAATATTGACCCGCCTGCAGAATCAGTCCTCCGAAAACAAATGGTCGAACGCATGGTCTTGGAGCGAATTCAGCTGCAACTGGCCGACGAGCTCGGGGTACGAGTTAATGACAAAGATGTGGAACAGGCGATTGCGGTCGTGGCCGAGCGCAATAACAGTACGGTCGAGGAGCTCTATCGGGTACTTCGCCGTGACGGCATTGAAATCGAGCGTTATCGCAGTCAGATCCGTAACGATATAAAAATCCAACGCTTGCTACAGAGGCAAATAAATAATCGCATAACCGTATCGGAGGCCGAGTTAGAAAGTTTCTTGTCCAACCGTAACGACCAAGCACGGGTGGACGATGCCTATCGTATCTCACAAATCATAATTGCAGTGCCTAACGCGGCCACCCCTGAACAGGTGGAGGCAGCGAAAACCAAGGCCGAAAAAATCCATGAATCCCTGATCGCAGGGGCTAGTTTCGAGCAGGTGGCGATTACCCACTCCGATGGTCAGAATGCTTTACAAGGTGGGTCGCTTGGGTGGAAAGAACCCGGCCAGTTGCCGGGCATGTTCCTCGAATCGCTGTTGACCCTGGAGCCGGGCGGCGTCAGCGATGTGTTACGAAGCCCGGTTGGGTTTCATATCTTGAAATTGGATGAACGCAAGCGTGGCGCACAAGCGCGGCCTGTACCTCAGGTTCACGTGCGTCACATCTTGTTGCGACCAAGCGAGGTCCGATCGATCTCGGAGGTCAGAGCCAAACTGGAGCAACTCAGGGAGCGGGTGTTAAATGGCGAGGACTTTGCCGAGCTCGCACGCGCCCATTCCGAAGATAAGAGCTCAGCCGCCAAGGGCGGCGACCTCGGTTGGGTGAATCCAGGGCAGACGGTGCCTGAGTTTGAAAAAACAATGAACCAGCTCGAACCAAACGAATTGAGCGAGCCGGTAGGCACGCCTTTCGGTTTACATTTGATACAGGTACTCGCTAAGCGCACCCATGATGTCAGTGAAGAACGTAGTCGTGCCGCCGCTCGCCGGCAAATCCATAGCCGCAAGGCCGACGCCCGCTACGACCAATGGTTGCGCCGATTGCGGGACGAGGCCTACGTGAACTATCGGCTTGAGGACCAGTAGGCGCACAGCTAGCGGAAACTGATTTTGGCCCCGCGCGCCAGACATCAGGGATGCAAGGTGCTGATGCGCCCAACTCGCGACTGGCCATGACCAATAACATCCCGGTTCTCGCGTTGACCACCGGCGAACCTGCCGGTATCGGGCCCGACCTTTGTGTGATGCTTGGACAACAACCTCCTCATTGTTGTCTCGTACTCATCGCCGACCCCGAACTCCTCGAGCAGCGCGCCGCCATGATGGGATTACCGTTCACAGCGCGACCATGGCAGGGGCGCGCCTCCGCCACCCCCGGCATCACCGTACTGCCAATCAATACTGCTAGACCGGTGCATGCCGGCCGTCTCGACGAGGCCAATGTGCCTTACGTCATCGATATGCTCGAGACCGCGATCGACGGTTGCCTAGATAAGGAGTTCGACGCCTTAGTAACGGCCCCGTTACATAAAGGTGTAATCAACGACGCTGGGGTTTTCTTCAGTGGTCATACCGAGTTTCTTGCCGCGCACACCGGCAGCGCCCAGGTGGTTATGATGTTGATGAACGACGACTTGCGAGTGGCGCTGGCGACCACCCATCTGCCACTGGCCGAAGTCAGCCGACACATCACCCGAGGTCGGATCATGGGCATGTTGCGGGTGCTACATCAGGAGTTGAAAGACAAATTCTCTATCGACCACCCACGTATTCTCGTGTGCGGCCTTAATCCGCACGCCGGCGAGTCGGGACACCTCGGCCGCGAGGAGATAGAGGTGATAGCACCCGCGATCGAACAACTCAGGCACGAGGGCCTAGCGCTGCGTGGACCGGTGCCGGCCGATACGGCGTTCATACCGACCCAGCTCGAGAATGCGGATGCAGTACTGGCCATGTATCACGACCAAGGGTTGCCGGTCCTCAAACATCGCGGCCTCGGTCGCGCCGTTAACGTCACCTTAGGGTTACCGTTTGTGCGTACGTCTGTCGACCACGGTACCGCTCTCGATCTCGCCGGCACTGGTCGGGCCGATCCCGGCAGCCTGCGGGCGGCGATCGATGCGGCGCTCTCGCTCGTGGCGACATGACCACCACCCCTGCCCGTAAGCGCTTTGGCCAGCACTTCTTACACGACACCGGTGTGTTGGACCGCATCGTCCAAGCATTCGCGCCACAACCAAGCGACCATGTGGTCGAGATCGGCCCCGGCCACGGTGTTCTAACACGCGTCCTGGCACCACAGGTAACGCGTCTGCATGCGCTCGAGATCGATCGTGACTTAGCTGCCGAACTCGATGCCGACCCCCTACTCGCTAAAAATGTCACGGTGTACAACGCCGACGCGCTATCGTTTGACTATTGCGCCTTGGTAGATCGAGATCGCAAGCTTCGGGTAATTGGCAACCTGCCCTACAATATTTCCACCCCGCTGTTGTTCCGTCTGCTTGACCAAGTAAACTGTCTCGAGGACATGTGCTTCATGTTGCAAAATGAGGTGGTCGACCGGCTATGTGCGCAGCCGAACAGTAAAGCCTATGGCCGCTTAGGGGTTATGGTGCAATGGCGCTGTGGGGTAGAGAAGCTCCTTAGTGTGAAACCGGCTGCGTTCAGACCACCACCAAAGGTGGACTCTGCCGTCGTACATTTGCGCCCGCACGCCAAACCACCGGTGACCGTTAACACTGAAACCGTGTTTGCCGGCATCGTACAGGCGGCCTTTGTGCAACGGCGCAAGATCCTGCGTAACGCCTTGAAGGACTTCCTTAATGATCAGCAAATACGGGCGCTCGATATTGACCCAATGCGCCGCGGGGAAACGCTTACCTTAGAAGAGTTTGCAGCACTCAGTAACGCAGTAGAACGGCAATGACGAACAAAGGTCTATCACCAGTATGCTGCTCCATAGGGAGTTTGTCACTGTAGCCAAAGCCAAGGGCGGTAAGCTCGCCTTTCTCGATCGCTCGACGGGCCAGCGAGTGAGTTACGCGCGGGCGCTACTCGGCTCACTGCTGCTGGCGCGCAGATTCAGTCGATACGAAGACGGCTATATCGGGATTATGATTCCCAACTCTGCCGGCTGTGCCCTATCCGTCCTGGCCACACTGATGGCGGGCCGGGTGCCGGTGATGATCAACTATTCGACCGGCGCCGAACACAATGCGCGTTTCGCACAGCGCAAATGTGACTTTAAGACCATCATCACGTCACGCACGCTGCTGAAAAAAATCGGTTGCAACCTGGTCGATGGCATGGTGTGTATCGAAGACATCATGCACCAGGTTACTGCGTTAGAAAAATTGCGGGCATGGTTAAAATCCAAACTGCCGACGCGATCCATCCTCAAGCAGATTCATCACGGCGACCCCGATGACAGCGTCGTCATCCTCTTCACCAGCGGCAGTGAGCGCGAGCCCAAGGTGGTAGAACTGAGCCATCGCAACATTGGCTCAAACGTCATTGCGGCCAGAGAAGTGTTCGCGTTTCATGACACCGACATCTTGCTAGCGATCCTGCCTCTGTTTCATGTGTTCGGACAAACGACCAACCTTTGGCTTCCACTCAGTCTGGGTCTAACGATCGTCACCTACGCCAACCCACTGGAGTTCAAGACCGTCAGCCGCATTATCCGTGACGATAAGGCGACGGTTCTGATTGCGACGCCCTATTTCTTGATGGGCTACCTACGACAATCGTCCGCCGGTGATTTTGAGTCGTTACGCATTGTCGTGGCCGGGGCAGACAAGGCGCCCGAATGGCTACGACGTGCCTACGAAGAACAGCACGGGTTGAGCGTATACGAGGGCTACGGCACGACTGAAACCAGTCCCGTGATCTCGGTCAATCTCCCGGGCGCGGCCAAACCAGGAAGCGTCGGCCGACCCCTGCCGGGGGTGTCCGTAAAAATCGCCGACATCAATAATGGTAGGCCGCTGGGTCCCGGACAAGAAGGTAAGGTGCTGGTGAAGGGTGACTTAGTCATGAAGGGATATCTCGGGGACATCGAGGAGACGGCGTTACGGATCGAAGACGGTTGGTATGAGACCGGCGACATGGGGATGCTAGATGAGGACGGCTATCTATGGCACCGCGGTCGGTTAAAGCGGTTCGTCAAGATCGGTGGTGAAATGGTTTCACTGGTGATAGTGGAAGACGCGCTGCAACAGATCGTGTCGGACGACACCGAGGTCTGTGTGGTCGAGATCCCAGACGCGAAGAAGGGAGCAAGCATCGTCGTGGTATTGGATCACGACGTTGATCGAAAAGATGTGCTGGCCAAACTGTCCCAGCGCCTGCCGCCGTTAGCGTTACCGCGCCACTTCGTAGTATTCGACGAGCTCCCCAAGATGGGCAGCGGCAAGGTCGACTTTCGGAAGACCGCAGATATGGTAATGGCGCGGTTGAAGGGCCATAGCTCGTCTAAACTTGTTTGAGACATCAGATTGTTCAACGACCGGCCTGATGATCGTGCCCATTGATATCATGCTCACTTTGTGCCGGCGCATGGCAGGCAACAAAACTTAGGCGATCGCATAACAATGGTGTCTAAAACCGAATACCAGCAAATACAGAGCTACGTGACCTTAGATGGCTCGCAAATAAGGGAGCTGATGCATCCACGTGTGAACAAAAACCAAGCGCAGAGTCTAGCCGAGGCCATTGTGCCCCCTGGCGGCAAGACTCGACTACATCGGCACCTGCAAACCGAAGAACTCTATCATTTCACGTCTGGGTACGGGCTCATGAGGCTTGGCGACGAAACTTTTGATGTTAGAGTTGGTGATACTGTGTGTATTCCGCCGGGCACACCACACCAGCTAAACAACACCGGTGACGTTGTGCTAAAGCTCTTATGCTGTTGCTCGCCCGCTTATTCCGATGACGACACGGAATTGTTGGAATAGACCGACCTCGATCGCGCGATACGCCCAAGATCTATGACTAGACGTACCGCACCGTTTGGCACGTGGGTGTCACCGATCACGTCGGATCTCATTGTTTCTGAGACCGTCGCTATTGGTTCGATAACAGTAGAAGGTGATGACATCTACTGGATAGAGTCGCGCCCCACCGAGGGTGGGCGCAATGTTGTTGTTCGTTGTACCGCCGACGGACAACTGACCGATGTCACGCCGTCATCCTTCAATGTCAGGACACGCGTCCATGAGTATGGTGGTGGCGCCTTCGCGATAGCAGACCGGGTCGTGTTTTTTTCCAACGACAAGGATCAACGGATCTACCGTCAAGACCCTGACCGCACCCCAGCCCCGATCACGCCAATCGGCCCCCTGCGTTATGCCGATGGCGTGACCGATCACCGCCGTGGGCGATTGATTTGTGTGTGTGAGGACCATGGTACCGACGGTGAACCGCGCAATACCATTGTGGCGGTACCGATGGCGGGCGGCAATCCCGGGCAAGTATTGGTAGCAGGTAATGACTTTTATTCGTCACCACGTTTACATCCGGATGGTCACAGCCTCGCGTGGCTCAGTTGGAATCATCCCAACATGCCGTGGGATGGCACCGAGCTATGGGTGGCGCCACTCGATGGGCAAGGCGGATTCGGTGAACCCACTCGCGTCGCCGGCGGTGTCGACGAATCCATCTTTCAACCCGAATGGTCGCCGGATGGCGCCCTGTACTTTGTCTCCGACCGCAGTGGCTGGTGGAACCTCTATCGCTGGTGCGATCGACAAATAAAGCCTTTGCTCTCAAAGCAAGCGGAGTTTGGGTTACCGCAATGGGGGTTCGGCATGTCGACCTACGGATTCGCCGCCGACCACCAAATCGTCTGCACATATAGCAACGACGGCGACTCTAGGCTCGCTACCATCGACACCATTAGCGACGAATCGGCCGAGATCGAAACGCCCTATACCAGTATCAGTGATATACGAGTCTCACCCAAGCACGCTGTATTTGTGGCTGCTTCGCCCACGGAGACTGCTGCAGTTGTCGCGCTCGATCTCACCACCCACCGTACTAGAGTGCTGCGTCGCACGAGCACGGTAGCAATTGACGAGCGCTTTGTCGCGCTTCCGCAGGCAATTACTTTTCCGACCGCACAGGACGCAGTTGCGCATGCCTTGTTCTATCCGCCGTGCAACCCTGACTACACAGCACCCGCTGGTGAGCGACCACCGCTGATCGTCAACTGCCACGGTGGCCCCACCGGTGCCACATCGAGTGAATTGAGGTTAAGGACGCAGTTTTGGACCGGCCGCGGTTTTGCGCTCGTAAACGTCAACTACCGGGGTAGCAGCGGTTACGGTCGCGCCTACCGGGAGAGCCTCAATAATCAATGGGGAATCGCCGATGTGGCCGACTGTGTTAATGCCGCGCGCCACCTTATTGGGCAAGGTCGCGTGGATCGCGCCAGGGTGGCCATTTCCGGTAGCAGTGCAGGCGGATATACCGTTTTGTGCGCGTTGACGTTTCACGATATTTTTAAGGCGGGCGCCAGTCATTACGGTATTAGCGATCTGGAAGCCTTGGCCAAAGACACTCACAAGTTTGAGTCACGTTATCTCGATCGGCTCGTTGGGCCCTATCCGCAACGACGCGACACATACCGGGAGCGCTCACCAATTCATTTTTCGGATCGTCTCTCATGCCCGGTTATATTCTTACAAGGTCTCGAAGACGCAGTGGTGCCGCCCAACCAGGCAGAACGAATGGTACAGGCACTCGCAAGCAAGGGGTTACCGGTGGCCTACGTGCCGTTTGCGGGGGAACAGCACGGTTTTCGGCGAGCAGAGAATATTAAGCGCGCAATGGATGCTGAGCTTTATTTTTACGGACGTGTCTTTGGTTTCAAACCGGCGGATTCGGTGGAACCAGTTGCGATTCAAAACCTTTAACCGGTCTGTTGGCTGGTGCCTTCCAATTTCGCCATGGTGCCTTCGATCCAGTCCTCGGATAACTTCGTAATCTCGGCCGCACTGCGTCCACGGCTTTCAATAACTGGGCCGATGGCGACACTAACCACGCCCGGGCGTTTAACAAAGCTGCGGCGCGGCCAAAAGCTACCCGCATTATGCGCGATAGGAACGACTGGATAACCGGTTTCGGCCGCTAGTATCGCCCCACCCTGCTTGTATTTTCGACGAGTCCGTGGCGGCAGGCGCGTCCCTTCTGGGAAGATCAATACCCACAACCCGGCTGCCAGTCGATCGGCGCCCTGCTTGACCACCTCGTCAACCGCCCGGTGCCCGACCCCACGTTTAATTGCGATCGGTCGTAACATCGCCAGACCCCAACCAAACAGCGGGATCCATAGGAGCTCGCGCTTTAGCACCCATGTGAACGGTGGAAGAATAACCTGATACGCCAGCGTCTCCCACGCCGATTGATGCTTGGAAAAGACTATCGCCGGTCCCGGCGGTAGATTTCCGCGGCCCTGTATTTGGTAATCCAGCCGGCACAGGTGACGTAGCAACCACAGCTGGAAGCGTGCCCATTGTGCAATAAAACGATTGCGAGCAAGTGCGGGAAGCGGAAAAGACAACACCGCTAGCGGCGCATAGACGAGCACCGACAGCCAAAGTACGGCGTTATACAACATCGAGCGCAGATAAATCACATCAACGCGTCTTCAATTCGCCGGACAGCAACGCGCTCACGAATGCCTGTAGATCATCGAATACCGGTACGCCGTTAAGCTCGCTGCTCTCTTTCAAAGTCTTTCTACCATTGCCAGTGCGTACCAATGCTGGTAACGCCATTGCACGGCGTGCGGCCACAATATCCCGTTCAGAATCGCCGACGACGTACACACCATTGAGATTCATCTTGAGGCGATCGGCAATCTCATTGAGCAGACCTGGCTCCGGTTTGCGACACGCGCAGGCGTCTTCCGGTTTATGCGGGCAGAAGAAGACTCCATCGATGTCACCACCTCGCTTTCGTACCGAATCGAACATGCGCGCGTGGACACGACCGAGCGTATCCATATCCAGCAACCCGCGGCCGATGCCGGATTGATTGGTAGCAACGACGACCTTGTAGCCAGCTCGGTATAACCGCGCTATGGCCTCCACGCTACCGGGAATAGGCTTCCACTCCTCCGGTGAAGTTATGAAATCTTCGGAGTCCTTGTTGATGACACCGTCGCGATCGAGAATGACTAAGCGCATTTATTGATCAAGTCGATGGAACACTAACCGTGTTACATTTCGCTGAACTCGGAAACGCGGATGCGGCCGTTTATCACCTTGGAATCCCGGGTCTTTAGTCGCGCCATTTTTTGCCAGAACGCCTGCTCCAGATCGAAGTCCGCGGCGATAGCGGTACCGATAAGCAGAATTAATAAATCGGCGCACTCCTCCGCCAATGCCGTCTTGGCTTTGCCCTTAGTGATACACGAGGCAATTTCTCCCAACTCCTCCGCCATTAAAGCAACGCGATGATTTAATTCCTCACCACCAGTTTCCCGTAGTGCATGTTTATCGTGAAATGCTTGAACAGCAGCCAGCATGTCTTGATAAGAGCCAGCACTCATGCTAGGTCCTCCTGTTAGTCTTGCAGCTTCGATAAATCGGCGACGCGCAGGAAAAGTGCACTCAGGCCGCTTAACAGTGCTAAGCGATTATCCCTTACCGCTTCTTCGTCCACCATGACCATCACTTTGTCAAAGAACCCATCAACCTGCGGGCGTAGCGCCGCTAGCCGTTTCATTGCTTGCGTATAGTCTCCTTGGTCGAACAAGGGCGTGAGCGTCTGCTCAAGCGATTGCACCTGCTGTGCCAGCTGCCTTTCGGCCGGCTCTGTGAGTAGCACCGTCGACACGTGGTCCCAGTCGGCGTTACCACCCTGTCTAAGAATATTGCGAATACGCTTATTGGCACTGGTTAGACTCTCCGACTCGGGCAATTTACGGAACGCCATGACCGCACGTACGCGTCGATCGAAATCCAGCGGGCGCGCGGGCTGACACGTAACCACCGCCTCGTATACATCGGGTCGCACGCCAACTTCCGCGTAGTAAACGCGAAGCCTATCCATCATGAAACCGTACACCGAATCGACGGTATCATCTTGCCGCAAGCTTTCGGGATAGTTGCGCCAAGCCGACGCAAGCAACGTCTGCAGATCGAGCTCAAGTTTGCCTTCAATGATTATGCGCAACACACCGAGGGCGGTGCGACGCAATGCAAACGGATCCTTATCTCCAGTCGGGCCTTCGCCGACGGAAAAAATGCCGATCAAGGTATCGAGTCGATCGGCGATCGCCAACGCCTGGCCGGTTTGTGTCCGCGGGAGTTTGTCGCCCGCGTGTCGCGGTAGATAGTGCTCTTGGATCGCGGTGGCGACCTCGGGATCTTCGATGTCATGTTGCGCATAGTAACGCCCCATGGTGCCCTGCAACTCGGGAAACTCTCCCACCATGCCCGTCATCAAGTCAGCCTTTGCCAGTAGGGCAGCGCGGTCCGCCAGTTGCGTCGAGCCGCCCAACTCCTTGGCGATAGCCGACGCAAGCCCGCGCACACGCGAAACCTTGTCAGCCACGCTCCCTAACTTGACGTGGAAGACGACACCGGCAAGATCTTTTACCTTGTGCTCAAGACGCGTACTACAATCGCTCTGCCAAAAGAACTGGGCATCGGCAAAGCGTGCGCGTATCACACGCATATTGCCCTCACGTATTTTCGCTACGTCTTTACTCTTGATATTGGCGACGGTAATGAAATAGGGCATTAGCGCGCCGCTATTGTCAACGACATGAAAATATCTTTGATGGTCGCGCATCGCCGCGATCAGAGGCTCGGGCGGTATCTTCAGAAAGCTCTTATCGAAGGATCCAAGTATAGGCACTGGCCACTCGACAAGCCCGGTGACTTCCTCCAACAACTCGTCGCCAATAATGGCGATACCTTTTTTGCGCTTGGCGAGCGCCTCTACTTTAGTTCGGATTAAGGCCTTGCGCGCGCTAAAGTCGGCGAGCACATAACCGCGCTGCTCCAGTGGACCTGGATAGATTTTCGCCGAGCGCAATGCAATCGGCTTAGGGTAATGGAAGCGATGGCCAGTTGTCTCTCGACCCGCCTTGACAGAAAGGAGTTCGCACTTGATGGCATCGTTACCATGTAACAGTACCAACCAGTGGACTGGCCGCACAAATTCCTCGTCCGAAGCGCCCCAGCGCATGCGCTTCGGAATCGGCAAGGCCTTCAGCGCATCTGCGACGACGGTAGGAATAAGCTTGTGCGCTAATACCCCCTTTTGTTTCTGCCGAAATACCAACCACGCACCTTTGTCGTTTTCGAGTCGATCGAGTTGCTTCGGGGCGACACCACAGGAGCGGGCAAAGCCTACTGCCGCCTGCGTCGGCTGACCATTTGCATCGAAGGCCGCTTGCCATGCCGGGCCTCGGCGCTCGCTAATCTGATCGGGCTGCCGCCGCCGGACTTCAGGTACCTGCACCGCTAGTCGTCTGGGGGTAGCGAAAACCTTGTAATGCTCGCTGTTGCTGGTCGCCAAACCGGTCGTGCGCAGCCCGCGGTACAATTGTTTACCCAAGGCTTCACTGAGCGCCTTGATAGATCTCGGGGGTAGTTCTTCCGTACCGACCTCCAGCAACATATCCGCCGCCACGGTGGCCGACCGATTCTTTACAGCGCGTTTCGCTCTAGCCTGCATTTCTCACCGAGTGTCGTAGCGAGGGCGTGTAGCTGCCCGTAGATACAGGGCGCACGAAGGAAAATGTGCGCAGGCGTACTTTACAGTACGTTGAGCTCATTTTTCGAGGGCGACGCCGCAGACGCGGGTACGACGCCAGGGCTGGAGCAGATAGGATCGCGTCGAGAACAGCGATCGAGTAGAGAGCTGGTGGGAAATGTAGGCTCACAAGGCATTTAGCTGGCGGCCAGCCTTACCACGTGGAAACCCGAGCGCCTCCCTGCTGTCGTAATATTTCTGCGCTACCTCGCGTACAAGCGCCCGCACCCTGCCGATATAGCGGGCACGCTCGGTCACGCTAATCGCACGACGTGCATCTAACAGGTTGAATAAGTGTGATGCCTTCAGGGCCATGTCATAGGCTGGTAGCGGTAGTACGAGCTCAAGCAATCGCTTGCTTTCGCGCTCACAGTCATCGAAGTGGCGAAACAAGGTATCTACATCAGCGTATTCGAAATTGTACCGTGAGAACTCGACCTCGTTCTGCCGGTAGACATCGCCGTATCGAAACCCAGGCGCCCACTGCAAATCGAAAACATTATCGACGCCCTGAATATACATAGCGAGGCGCTCTAAGCCATAGGTAATCTCACCGGTCACTGGTTTACAGTCGAGTCCACCGACTTGCTGGAAGTAGGTGAACTGCGTGACCTCCGAGCCGTTCAAGCGTACCTCCCAACCAAGCCCCCAGGCGCCAAGGGTAGGTGACTCCCAGTCGTCTTCAACGAAACGGATATCGTGTACCAACGGGTCAAAGCCGAGTTCTAGCAGAGAATCGAGATAGAGCGCCTGCATGTTTAGCGGCGATGGTTTTAGAATGACCTGAAACTGATAATAACGCTGGAGTCGCTCCGGGTTCTCAGCGTAACGTCCGTCGGTAGGCCGACGCGATGGCTGAACGTACGCCGCACGCAGGGGTTCAGGGCCAATCGCCCCGAGCGTGGTCGCAGGATGAAACGTACCGGCCCCCACCTCCATGTCGTAGGGTTGCATGAGAATGCAGCCCTGCTGGGACCAGTAGTGCTGCAAGCTGAGTATCAGTTGTTGGAATGTCAAAGGCGTATTTGGAAGGTACAGGGCTCAGGTGCCACCGAAACGGCCGACAAATTATAACCTGTCGGCGCGTCTAGACGCACGCTCGTGCCACTCGTGATCGAATCGCCGCATGAAACCCATTATTTTTACTACACGTTTATTGAAACGTTCACTGCGTGTATTCGGATTGTGTTTTTTTGGACTCGGTAGCGATGCCGCCAGGGCCACCGCCTGATCCAGGGTTAAGGCCGAAACCGACACGCCCCAATAGGCATACGATGCGGCTTGAACACCATAGATCCCAGGACCGAACTCGGCGATGTTCAGATAGAGCTCGAGGATGCGTCGCTTTTTGAGTCGTCGCTCCATGCCCCAGGTAAGGATTAGCTCATGCCACTTGCGCAGCGGATTGCGGGCCGAGCTCAAAAAAAGGTTTTTAGTGGTCTGCTGTGAGATTGTGCTGGCACCCAACACGAAGCGGCCTTCGGCGAGGTTGTGATTCATGGCCTCTCTAAAGGCGATGAAGTCGAAGCCATCATGCTGATAAAAACGGCTGTCCTCGGCGACAACAACCGCACGCACGACGTCACTCGGAATATTGGCCAGGGTCACCGGCTGCCAACGCAGTGCCGGCAGCTTTCGGTCGCGCCGCTGTTTATGCTGGTAATCACTAATGAATCTGGACTTGGGCGCGAGGCCGACGGCAAGCCTGTCCCAATCTGGCCATATCAGGGCTATGTAAAACGCGTCTACGATCAGCGCGAGTAACAGTAGATGAAATGACCAGCGCACTAGGCGCACAAGCCACTTAAGCAGAGACGATGTGTCGGCATACTTACGCCGGTGATGGCGCGTTATCCAGATCATCTTGTGCTATAACAGAGAACAGACATTCATGGAACTTCATTTACAAAGAATAAAGAACCGAGATCGGTAATCGTTGCCGCTCAAACATGGTCGATCCCTATCCGCCCGAAAGGCCGCTGTTTGCAATCTCGATGGTGCTTTCAGCACTTTTTTGGATCGGCCTTGCCTTCCTCTTCAAGCTGGCGCCGGAAAATGAGCTGTTGGTGATCGGCGTAGATCAGCTTGCCGTCGGCGCGGCAATTCTGATTATTTTAGCTTACCTCGTCGCCCACCTTCGCAAGGCCAGACGGGTGGCCTATTTGCGTGGGGAGGCGGTTGAAATCGGTACCAAGCAACACCCGGACCTATTCTCACGCCTCAAGTCCACATGCCGACGACTGGGGATCGAAGCTCGTCCGGCTGCCTATCTGTTTCAAAACCCGGAGATTACGGATTGTTTCAGTTTGCGGTTTCAGGGTGCCAGTTTTCTCGCCTTAAACGGCGAGGTCATCGGTGCACTGACCGATCGCCAGGGGGCCATCGACTTTGTAATGGGCCAGGAACTGGGACGCATCGACGACCGCCGGGCGCCATGGGCCGCCTTTTTGTTGCCGGCTTCGGTGTTGCCATTGATCGGCGCCGCCTACGCGCGTGCCAAGATATACAGCTATGACCGCTACGGTATCGCCGCTTGCAAAACAAAGGTAGATGCCGCCTTTGCGCTTGCCGTCGGCGCTAGTGGGAGCCGCCGCTGGAAATCGTTCAACATCCCCCAGTTCGCGAGTCAAAGCAATGATAACAGTGCTTTTTGGATGTCGCTTGACGAGCTGATCTCACCAACCCCTTGGCTTAGCAAGCGCATGGCCCATCTTAGGGCGATCGCCACCAATAGTGAGAGTTTTGTGCCACGTCGACACCCGCTTGCCTACCCGATTGCCGGCTTAGTACCCAACATCGGCACCCGCGCATGGGTGGGGCTCTTGCGCGTATTGGTACTGGCCTTATGGGTGGCGATGATCGTACACGCTGGCACCGCCGCTAACGATTGGCTGCTGCGACACGAAATCATCGACCGGATTGCGACTCGATTTCAGCCAACCCCAGGCCGGGTGACCAGCTCCAGTGCGGTAAGCGAAGTGGTAGAAACGCCAAAGCCGGAAGATGCCTACACGAGTTTGGACGCCGACCTAAAACAACTTGGCGAGCTTGCGCTTGCACGCCAGGTTGCACAGGGAGATATCCCGTGTGAGATCGGCAACCCAGAGGCCATCAAGTTGCGTTATCGCTGGACGCGCTACGCCTTTAGTTGTGATGAGCCCGTGGTCTACACCATGATCGAACATGGTGAATTCGAACCTGGAAGGCTTGCATACATCCGCCAATACGATTGGAAGAGAAAACGGATCTTAGCGGGGCAATCCAAGCCTTGAGACACACAGAGGTTGATTTCAAGCATTCGGCCGGGCCGCGAACACTCACGCCTAACCGGCACTCCGGGCAGCGCCGATTCGGCGTTGTGCGCTGCGAAACCATCAGGCCACCGGGCACCTGCCTGACCATGGACAAGGCGCTTGCTTTAGGATAAGGTCTCACCCCCCAATGAGTTGGGCAACTGCCCGGATCGCCACGGAGGAGTGCACCACGGAAGGGCGAAACAAACCAAAAAACAAGAACTGACGGGCCCGTAAGCGCCCGTTTTTATTTGCTTTTTTTTACTGGTCAGGCGCGCGCGTCTGCGGTCGCCGCCAAACGACATCTATGCACGCGGGTCCTGGGTGCCGGCCCAACCACTTTAGGCTAGTATTTCGGCTGCGATATGGATGCAAGTGACGGTTTGAATGAACCGCGAAAAGCGATCGCTCTGATTTCGGGAGGCCTGGATTCGATGCTGGCGGCCCGATTAATTGCTGATCAGGGCATACACGTCGAGGGTATTAACTTCTATACCGGCTTTTGCGTCGAGGGGCACACCCACGCAATTCGTAATCAGCACCGAGCAAAACCCAAACGCAACAACGCCCTTTGGGTGGCCGAGCGGCTCAACATAAAGCTCCACATTATCGACGTCATCGAGCAGTACAAGGACGTCGTCATAAACCCCAAGCACGGGTATGGCGCGAACATGAACCCATGTCTCGGCTGTAAATCATTTATGGTCGGCAAGGCGCGGCAGTGGATGGAGCAGAACGGATTCGACTTCATTATCACTGGTGAAGTTATAGGTCAGCGGCCGAAGTCGCAGCGGCGCGATACTATGCCAGTGGTGGCACGCGAATCGGGCGCCTTCGATCGTTTATTGCGTCCATTATGCGCGAGGTTACTGCCGCCGACATTACCCGAACGAGAAGGTTGGGTAAACCGCGAAAAACTGTTGCGTATGAACGGTCGCTCGCGCAAGCCACAAATGGCACTGGCCAAGCAGTTCGGTTTTAGGGATTATGCACAACCGGCAGGCGGTTGCTGCTTTCTTACCGATAAACGCTACTCACACAAACTTGCCGACCTATGGCAATCACGCGGCGAGAAACGCTACGACCTTGACGACATTATGCTGTTAAAGGTAGGCCGCCACTTACGCCCGCGAGCTAATTTCAAACTTATTGTCGGTCGCGACGATGGCGAGAATAACTTTCTCCACGGTTACCGACGACAGTATGTTCACATGTTCCCCACCAGTCACAAGGGCCCTTTAGTTTTGGTGAATGGCACGGCTGACGCTAGTGATCTGCAACTAGCAGCGCGGCTTACCGCGCGCTTCAGCCAAGGGAAAGAGGACGAAGAAGTGACCGTGGCCGTATGCAATACAGAAGGTGGCCAGCAACTAGTCGCGGTTAGACCGATGTCGCCGGCGGAGATCCCCGGCGATTGGTATCTATGAGCCGACACGAGCTCGACGCCCGCAGGCTGCTATGCCCGCTGCCGGTAATACGGGTTCAAGAAAAGGTGAAGACGCTCGAGCGCGGCGACACGCTGGACGTGCTATGTAGTGATCCCGGGGCGCTGAACGATATTCCGGCCTGGTGCCGCATCAATGGGCACAAGCTCATCGATACCCGCAGCGAGGGGCACCATATCACCATTACCATTGAGGTCGGCTAGCGTGGCCACTAATGCCGGCCGCGGGGACGCGCCCAGGCTATCACTGACATCGCCTCAGCCCGGAGAACGTGTGCGCGAGATTTATCGCGTGACGCTTGTCGGCGGCGCCATCGATCTCGCGCTCGGCGTTGCCAAGATTGTGTTCGGCGTAACCGCGCATTCTCAGGCGCTAATTGCCGACGGCGTGCACTCGCTGTCGGATCTCGCCACGGATGTGCTGGTCCTCTACGCGGCCAAACATGGCAGCCGCGAGGCCGACGAGGAGCATCCCTACGGCCACGGGCGCTTTGAGACACTAGCTACCGTCGGCCTTGGCGTTGCCTTGATCGCCACGGCGATCGGCATTTCCGTTGATGCGACGCGGCGCTTGTTTAACCCCGAATTACTGCTAACGCCAGGCGTATGGGCACTGGTGATTGCCGCTCTCTCGATCGTGCTGAAGGAGGCTATCTACCACTACACGATGCGGGCCGCCAGGCGCTATCGCTCCAACATGCTGCGTGCCAATGCCTGGCATAGCCGCACCGACGCCTTGTCCTCGGTGATCGTGGTCGTCGGTATCACCGGCACTATGGCCGGTCTTTCCTACCTCGACGCGATCGCGGCGATCGGCGTTGCCTTGATGATCGCCAAAATCGGTTGGGAATTTGGTTGGCAGAGCGTGCGCGAACTTGTCGACACCGCGCTTGACCCCGACCGCGTGGATGCAATCCGACAAACAATTGAGGCGGTTGATGGCGTTGAGGCCCTGCACTCGTTGCGTAGTCGACGCATGGGCGGTGATGCGCTGGTGGATGTGCATATTCAGGTGGACCCGACGTTGAGCCTGTCGGAAGGACACCAAATCAGTGAGACGGTGCGCGCACAGTTGATCGATGACATCGAAGAGGTCAGCGACGTTATGGTGCACATCGACCCCGAGGATGATGAAATGGCAACCTCGACCGGCGCGCTGCCACTGCGTGAAGTCGTGCAGAAACGTCTGGACCACTATTTTCGCGATATCGAAGCGGCGCAGCACATTGAAAAGGTGACGCTACATTACCTAGACGGCCATATACGCGTCGAGTTGTTACTGCCATTGGCGGTGCTGCCGAATAAAGCCGCGGTGATGGCGTTACGGCGGCGCTTCAACGAGGCGGTGGCATCGGATAGCCAAATAAGTACGGTCGAATTACGCTTTTACTAACGCACCACTTTTGTGCATAATAGCATGCTTATTGCACCACTCTCGTGCGTTCCGACGCCGAGCGAGCGCCTAACAAGTATTTTAAATCAATAAGTTACGTTGAAATCGAGACTGGCACAGTTCGTGCGATAGCTATGCATCTTGGCGCTGCATGAGCAGCGTCCCCAACCAACTCCCGGAGGATTTACAGATGGCTGCGGCTGATGTTTTTAAGATGATGAAGGACAACAACGTAAAGTTCGTCGACCTACGTTTTACCGATACCAAAGGTAAGGAACAGCATGTATCGGTACCGGCCCATGTAGTCGATGACAGCATGATGGAAAACGGCAAAATGTTTGACGGCTCCAGCATCGCCGGTTGGAAGGGAATTAACGAATCCGACATGGTTCTCATGCCCGAACCCGAAAGCGCGGTGATGGACCCGTTCATGGAAGAACCGACCCTATTACTTCGCTGCGACATTCTCGAACCGACGACCATGCAGGGTTACGGGCGTGATCCGCGAACCATCGCCAAACGGGCCGAGGCCTACCTAAAGAGCACCGGCGTCGCGGATACGGCGTACTTTGGGCCCGAGCCAGAGTTCTTTGTGTTTGATGATGTGCGCTGGGGCGCCGACATGAGCGGTAGTTTCTTCAAGATCGATTCAGAGGAAGCGGAATGGAATTCGGAAAAGGCCTACGAAGGCGGCAATCTGGGTCACCGCCCATCCGTCAAGGGCGGCTATTTCCCGGTACCACCGGTGGACTCGCTGCAAGATATCCGTTCCGCCATGGCGCTCGCAATGACCGAGATGGGACTAACCATCGAAGCCCATCATCACGAGGTGGCGACCGCAGGCCAGAACGAGATCGGCACCCGATTTGCGAGCCTCGTACGTAAAGCAGATGAATTGCAAATTCTGAAGTATTGTGTGCACAACGTAGCCCACGCCTATGGTAAGACCGCGACCTTCATGCCGAAACCGCTGGTCGGCGATAACGGCAATGGCATGCATGTGCACCAATCCTTATCGAAGGGTGGCGAGAATGTGTTTGCTGGCGATGAATATGGCGGCTTGAGCCAGATTGCGCTCTATTATATCGGTGGTATCTTCAAACACGCGCGCGCCCTAAACGCGCTTACCAACGCAACCACCAATAGCTACAAGCGGTTAGTCCCAGGCTTCGAAGCACCGGTGTTGTTGGCGTACTCGGCCCGTAATCGGTCAGCCGCGGTGCGAGTGCCCCATGTGCCGAACCCAAAAGGCACGCGCGTGGAGATCCGTTTTCCTGATTCGGCCGGCAATCCCTATTTCTCCTTTGCCGCTATGATGATGGCTGGTCTAGATGGAATCGAGAACAAAATCCTGCCCGGCGGTCCGCTCGACAAGGACCTGTACGACCTGCCGCCAGAAGAAGAGGCGAAGGTCGCGACCGTGTGCCATTCGCTCGACGGCGCCGTGGACGCACTCGATGCCGATCGCGACTTCCTCAAGGCCGGCGGCGTATTTAGTGACGACGCCATCGATGCCTATATCAGCTTGAAGATAGAGGAGATCACGCGGGTGCGCATGACGACCCATCCGGTCGAATTCGATATGTACTACAGCCTTTAGGAGGTCGTCATCACTCGACGCTGTACGACGCCCTCAGGCAATCTGAGGGCGTTTTTTTGACCACCTCGCTTTTTTGCACTATTTCGGTGCAGAAGCGATAGTCCCAAGGGGAGGTTGCTTAACTTTGTATTTTTAAACGGAACACAGCTGGACCAAGGCCTATGTCGACCGAAATCGAGGACCAAATTCTCGACAATCTCACCACGGCGGTGCTGGCACTGGACCGCGGATTGCGGCCTATGGCCATCAATCCCGCCGCCGAGGCCTTGCTCCAATTAAGCGCCAAGCAGGTGCTTGGCCAGCCACTTTCCGAGTGCCTGCCCAATAACCGGCCGTTGATGCAGGTCCTGGAGCAAGTGCACAACGACGGTAGCGCCCTTACCGCGCGCGGTATTCAGCTGGTACTTGCCAATGCTCAAGGACTAACCGTCGATTGCACCGTAACGCGGTTGGCCGATGACGATGACAACAGTCCATTGCTAGTGGAACTGTCGCAGGTAGACCGGCTGTTGCGGTTAGCCAAAGACGAAAACATGTTTCGACGCCAGAACGCCAATCGTGCCGTATTAAAGGGACTCGCACATGAAATCAAAAACCCGCTCGGCGGGCTACGCGGTGCGGCGCAGCTGCTGGAGCGAGAGCTCCACGATGAATCTCTGAAAGAATACACGAACATCATCATTCACGAGGCCGATCGCTTACGCAACTTGGTTGACCGCATGGTCGGGCCGAATCGACCCATCGAGCGGCGCCCGACTAATCTTCACGCCATCCTTGAACACGTGCGCAACCTGGTGCTCGCGGAAATACCAGAGGGCATCACTATCGAACGCGACTACGACCCAAGTCTGCCGAGCCTCATCGGTGACCCGGCCCAACTTATTCAGGCTATTTTGAATATTACTCGCAATGCGGCAGAGGCATTGGACGGTCGCGGTCTTATCAAGTTGCGCACCAGCATCGAACGGCACCTCACGATCGGACAGAAATGCCATCGCCTGGTACTGCGGGCGGATGTCGAAGATAACGGCCCCGGCATCCCCGATGATTTGATCGATAGCATTTTCTACCCGATGGTAACGGCAAGACCGGAAGGCAGCGGTCTCGGATTGTCCATCGCCCAAGACATTATCAATAAACACGGCGGCTTAATTGAGTACACGAGCCAACCAAAGCAAACCATTTTCAGTATCTACCTACCGTTGGAGAACAAAGATGGATAGGCCAGATCTCGTTTGGGTTATCGATGATGACCGTTCTATTCGTTGGGTGCTTGAGAAGGCGCTACAGGGCGCGGGTATGTCGGTACGCTGTCTGCCCTCGGCCGAGAACGTATCGCATCTGCTCGAACGCGAACGCCCTAATGTCATTATCACGGATATCCGGATGCCAGGTATGAGTGGACTCGATCTGCTGGACATCATCAAAGCCAGGGTCCCCGATATACCCATCATCGTAATTACGGCGCATACGGATCTGGATAGTGCCGTCGCTTCGTACGGCGGTGGCGCATTCGAGTACCTACCCAAACCGTTCGACATCGACGAGGCGGTCAGCCTTACCCGCCGGGCACTGGAGTGGCAACAACCATCGCCATCCACTGATCGCCATCCGCGGCCTACGGCAACCGAAATCATCGGCAAAGCACCGGCCATGCAGGACGTATTTCGGGCCATTGGCCGACTTGCCCAGGCGCACTTTAATGTGCTGATCAGCGGCGAGTCGGGGACTGGCAAGGAATTAGTGGCGCGGGCGTTACACAACCATAGTCCGCGTGCTAGTCGCCCGTTTGTGGTGATTAACACGGCGGCCATTCCAAGGGAGCTACTGGAGTCAGAATTATTTGGCCATGAGCGCGGTGCGTTCACTGGCGCCCATAGCCAGCGACAGGGTCGGTTTGAGCAAGCCCATGGCGGCACACTTTTCCTGGATGAAATCGGCGACATGCCATTGGAATTGCAGACTCGGCTATTGCGCGTGCTCGCAGATGGACAGTTCTATCGTGTTGGTGGCCACGAACAAATCGAGACCGACGTGCGCATCATAGCCGCCACTAATCAGGACTTAGGAAAAAAGGTATCGTCGGGGCAGTATCGAGAGGATCTGTTTCACCGGCTCAACGTAATCCACATTCATTTGCCGGCACTACGAGAACGACGGGAAGACATCCCAGTCCTGCTCAAATACTTCCTCAAGAAATCGGCTGAAGAACTTGGCGTTGCGCCCAAGCAGCTTACCTCCGAAGCTGAGGCCCATGCATGTGAGCTAACCTGGCCCGGTAATGTGCGTCAGCTCGAAAACACCTGCCGCTGGCTAACCGTGATGTCACCCGCACAGACCATCCGCCTCGATGACCTGCCGGTCGAACTGTATCAGCGACAAGGCAGTGGCCGCGAGGATAGCGACTGGGAAAAGAGCCTACGCGATGTCGCCAGACAATCACTGGCGCGAGGTGAGTCAAGAATTTTCAAAGATTTGAGCAGTCGGTTCGAGCGCATACTTATCGAGGCTGCACTCAAACATACAAGCGGCAGAAAACAAGACGCAGCACAAAGACTGGGGCTTGGGAGAAACACCTTGACTCGCAAACTCAAAGAGCTTGGCATGTCGGATGCACGCTAGCTATTTCATAGATTGGCTACTCCATTCCTGCATACGCATGTCGTTGCATCTCTGCGTCACCCATTCGATGTGCGCGAGACGGCGCTGAACGTCAACTATACTAAGGCTATCGTCTTTACCTATATCAGCAGACGTGCACTATCCGTAGTCACATGTCCGAAATCGTTGTTGCCTTACTCATGGCCATCACCGTATGGGGTATCCTGATCTACAACCGCCTAGTGCGCGACAAGAATCGGGTATTGGCTGCCTGGAGTGATATCGACGTTCAGCTCAAACGCCGTTATGACTTGATCCCGAAATTGGTCGATGCTGTCAAACAATACGCAAATTGTGAACGCACGACCGTCGAGGCGATCACTAGACTGCGGGTAGAAAGCGAACGGTCTGCGAGTATAGGCGAGCGTGGACGGCTCGAGACCGACCTAAGTGATGGATTGCACCGGCTGATCGCGGTAACTGAAGACTACCCTGTCCTCAAAGCAAATGACAATTTCCTGGCGTTACAACGCGATCTGACGGACGTCGAGAAGCATATTCAATATGCGCGCCGCTACTACAATGGCGCCGTAAGGAATTTGAATACACGTATCGATTCGTTCCCCGACCTGTTGGTGGCGAACACATGTAGGTTTCAGCCACGCGATTATTTCGAACTGGGCTCGCCGAAAGCATCCCAGCCGCCGGAGTTAGGTGCATGAATTTCGTGCGCACTGCCCTGTTATTGCTGTTGTTTTTGGCCGGTACGGCGCCGGCTGACGAGCGCATTCTTGCCTATGACAGCGACATTAGGGTGCACGCCGATGCCAGCATGACGGTCATCGAGACGATACGCGTGCGGGCGGAGGGTAAGCAGATCAAACGTGGCATTTATAGAGATTTCCCTACTGACTACAAAGATCGTTTCGGGAATTCGTACCGAGTCGACTTCGAAATCATTTCTGTGCGCAAAGATGGGCAGCTGGAGTCGTTCCATACAGAACGACTCAAGAATGGCATCCGTATATATATAGGCGTCAACAACGTGTTTCTACAGCCCGGTGAGTACACCTACTCGCTGGCGTACAGAACGACTCACCAGCTAGGGTTCTTCGATGACCATGACGAACTCTACTGGAACGTCACCGGTAATGGCTGGGCATTCCCCATCGACTATGCGAGTGCAGGCGTAACTCTTCCAGCATCTATACCGAGTTCCGAAATGGCGCTTGAAGGCTACACCGGGGGATACGGTGCGAAAGGCCAGGACTACGATGCCTGGATCAATGAGACCGGGGTGGCTGCGTTCGAGACCACCCGCAGGTTGGCGAAAAACGAAGGTCTGACTATTGTCGTTACTTGGCCCAAGGGCTACTTCACCGCCCCTTCCCTAGCGGATAGGGTTAGCCACCTGCTAAGTGCCAATAGCCACATCGTCGCCCTACTAGCCGGTCTGGCGCTATTGGGTCTTTATTACATCCTGATATGGGTCAAAATGGGGAAAGATCCGCCGGCCGGTGTCATCGTGCCACACTATATACCACCCAAAGGGTATTCGCCGGCCTCTATGCGTTTTATTCGGCGCATGGGCTATGACCACAAGGCGTTTGCCGCCGCGCTTGTCAATCTCGCCATAAAGGGTTATCTCACGATCGACGAAGACGATGACAGCTTCACGCTCACAAAAACCGACAAGGAACATATCAAGATGGCCCCCGGCGAAAAAGCGCTGGTGCGCCGTCTCCTTCGCCATGCGGGCGTAATCCAACTTACCCAAGACAATCACGAAACGATCAGCGCCGCCATTGATAGCCATAAGAAATCATTGAAGCGGAACTATGAGAAGATCTATTTTCTTACCAACTCTATCTACCTCGTCCCTGGCGTACTTATTTCGATCGTCACATTGGTGGCGATCTCGTTGACGCTACCCGATACTACACGGTCGTCCGAGGCCGTGCTTATGACAGCGTGGCTCACCGCTTGGACAATTGGTGTGGTTGTGTTGGTGAAGGCAGCTATAAGCGCTTGGCGGGCGGTGGGCACGAGCGGAATCACGGCACCGATTGTTACGACCGTGTTCGCGCTACCTTTTGTGGCATTCGAAGTCTTTGGTTTCTGGGCCCTGTCGAATACTGCTTCTTACGTCATACCGCTTGTGCTTGTCGTGCTCGTCATAATTAACGTATTTTTTTACTACGCCCTCAAAACACCAACACGCGCCGGACGTAAACTGTTGGACAAGGTAGAAGGATTTCGCAACTACCTGCAAGTCGCCGAGGGCCAAGAGCTCAAGGGGAGACGCCTCCCCCGTCGGACGATCGATCAATTCGAGATCTATCTACCATACGCGCTGGCGCTTGACGTTGAGCAACAATGGTCCGAGCAGTTCGCCGATGTATTCGCCGAGATCAGGAACACACAGGGCAATCATTATCGCCCCTCATGGTATCACCACGGCCATGGACACCTGGATGTTTCTCGCCTGACATCTTCTTTGGGCAGTTCACTCGGCAATGCCATCTCATCCTCATCGCACGCCCCCGGTTCATCCTCGGGGAGTGGCGGTGGTGGCTTCTCGGGTGGTGGTGGCGGTGGTGGTGGCGGCGGTGGCTGGTAAAGCGACTCGCCTGATGACGCTTACAGAAAACGAAACGCGTGATCATTTTCCGCACTTTCTGACCATCCCTACGCGTTGGATGGACAATGATGTCTACGGTCACGTCAATAACGTCATCTATTACTCTTACTTCGACACGGTGATTAATCAGTATTTGATAAGCCAGGGTGGTCTTGATATCAACCAAGGGGAGATGATCGCGATTGCGGCCGAAAGTCTATGTCGCTTCCATCGCGCATTCGCCTTTCCCGAGGTGGTGGAAGCCGGTCTGCGCGTTGCCCATCTCGGTAATTCGAGCGTGCGCTATGAAATTGGTCTATTTCATGAGGGCGAACGAGACGCAGCGGCAGTAGGCTATTTCGTGCATGTGTTTGTGGACCGCAGATCGCGCACACCGGTGGCCATACCGGCTACGATTCGCGCCGCCCTGACGCCCTTATCCATCGCGGATTAAACCGCTAGATGTCGGGCCGGGCCACACGCCCAATTTGGCACTTTCATGAACCTCTTGCTTGCAATATCTTAGAGTCTATCCCAATGCCAGGCCGTCTACTTTGGCCCCTGATCGGGCATCTTAATTCACTGACGTCCCTCTGCCCGGGCGCCGACACAATAAACGAGGGTCAACCTTAACTCTCGGAATACACTAGCGCCATGAACGCCGAAACATTGATCTTGATTGGCGGCCTGTACAACCTGGCGCTCGCGGTGTTTCACCTGCTGTTCTGGAAACTGTTTAACTGGAAGCAGGATCTAGCTAGTCTCACCCCCTTGAATCGGGCAGTGGTACAGATCCTAAATCTTTGCCTAACATTCGTTTTCTTAGTGTTCGCCTACATCTCGTTTTTCCATGCCAACGAGCTACTACATTCTAAGCTCGGTCGATCACTGTTGGCACTAATGGCGATATTTTGGTTTTTGCGCGCCATCGAGCAGATCATATTCTTCGGGCTTAGACGCAAGGCTTCGATTGCGTTTTTGATCCTATTTCTGATAGGCACGGGACTGTACTCGATTCCCTTGATCGATCAGGCCCTGCGGCGCTGACGTCGTTGTTTCTATGGTGTATGCTGGATTACTAAGCGCCACCTTAGACGATCACATTGATTTGTGAATGACCCGAATAGAAGAAATACTCTCATTTTGGTTCGGTGAGATCGATGCCGGCGGTTTAGCGACAACGGCGCAGGCCAAGCGTTGGTTCCG
Organism: Gammaproteobacteria bacterium; assembly: GCA_029861845.1. Classification (GTDB taxonomy): domain Bacteria; phylum Pseudomonadota; class Gammaproteobacteria; order Acidiferrobacterales; family SPGG2; genus SPGG2. Next base: position 44,623 of record JAOTYM010000015.1, read on the forward strand.
AGCAAGCGCTGAAACCGATAACTTAATTCTCGAACGCTTCGAAACAGACTTGCAAAAGGCAATCCAAGGACAACTCACGTCGTGGGAACAGTATCCGCGAGGTCGACTGGCATTGATCGTGCTGCTCGATCAATTCTCACGCAATATCTACCGCGGCACAGCGCGGGCTTTCGCCCAGGATGAGTTGGCGTTGTCGCTGTGCTTACAGGGCATTGACATCGGCCACGACCTTGCACTGCGACCGATCGAACGAACCTTCTATTACCTGCCGATGGAGCACGCGGAGAGCTTGGAGATGCAAGATAGATGTGTCCAACACTACGAGCAGCTGGTGGCATCACTACCCCCCGGCAGTGGTGGAGAAGCTTCAGCCTTCGCTCAACTATGCGCTCAACCATCGAGATGTCATCGCCCGGTTCGGCCGCTTCCCCCATCGCAACAAACTGTTGCGACGGGCATCGACGGCAGCAGAACGCGAGTATCTGTCCCAGGGCGGGGCTACCTTCGGACAACAGTAATCATTTAGCATAACCTTGTACGCGCGCCGATCCGCAGCCCGTGAATACACTTGCAGCGCTTGAACGATTCGATATCGACGAGATCTTTCGCCGATTAATCTCAGTCGGGGCGACGTCCGTCCCATTTCTAAACGCAAATCTTAGGGCCTCACTGCTGAGAGAGGCAGTCGGTTACAGCTACAAACGTGAGGCGGAAATTGTAGGCAGCGGCGAGCGAACCGTAAGGCAACAGGTAGGTTCGTTCGAAGACTTTACCGATAGCAGCGAGTTTATCCGGCTGAGGACTAGTTTTGAGGGCCTCGTATCTAGCGCCTTGGCAACTTTGGCCGGTTATCCGTTCGCTACACCTTTTCGGGTCGACTCGATGATACTCAACAAATATGAAGCGGGGTCCTTGGGGATCACGCCCCATAGGGATCGGGCACGCTACATAAACTTGATTGGCATCGTCGTAATCGGCGGGAGTGGCCAATTCCAAATATGCCAGGACCGAAGCGGTAGCGATGCAACCGAGATTGCGGCCCCGCCCGGCCACGCCATCCTGATGCGGGCACCGGGGTTCCCCGGCGCTGGCGACAGACCGTTTCATTGCGTCAGCCATATTCGGGAATCGAGATACACGTTGGTGCTGCGACAGCGGCGCCCATCGAGCGTTACAGCCCCATAACCTGTAAGGTTATTACCGAGTTAGCTACACACGACAGGCCCGCTGGCGGTAACACGCGCTGTCGGCGCCAAGCGGCCTTCTGTCCGAATTCGACCGTCATCCGCCCGCGGCCGCTTGGACATAGGCCGCTTATGGTCTAGTTTTGAAAGGCCCAACCCAAAACGGCGGTTGGTCGCCTCCGGCGCGGGAGGAGCATTTGAAAAAACACCGCCCAAACACGGCACACGGAAGCGCCGACAAGATCGTCGGCAGCGATATAACGGCAGGGCCGGGTTTAGACACCAGGAAAGTGGTACCCCCTACCCGAATTTACGAGGATCAGGAGTGATCCGCTAAGCCCTGAATGGAAGCAGGATTGAGGGTGCGTTAGCACTCTCAAATAGCCGCTACAAGGAAAGAGCGGTGAAATCGGACGCACTTGCGTGCGCCCCATCCTGGATGCGCACACGGATTCGTGCGCATCCACTCATTTTCCCAGTCGCCGCTCAATATTTGACCCGGCGCCTGTAGCCACCGCGTTGATCGTACGCGATCTCGCGCCGGCGTTTTCGATTGCTGTTGAGAAGACCCGGAGTCCTGTAATGTCGCCCGCAAAGTCTGTGTCTAAACGTACCGCTAAATTGCGGGCCACTGCCTGTGTTTCAATTACCTTACTACTAGGTATCAGCGCTACATGCTCTATGAGCTCCGAGCAGAGTATCGTGCCCGCGATCGCCAAGCCGTTAGATGAATACGTGTTTATCGCCGCACCAGAGAGGTCTATGCCAAGCGCGCGCCAAACTTACGGGCCTATCGTCGACTATCTGTCACAAGTTACGGGTAAACGTATGGTCTACCGGCACTCGCCGGACTGGCGTACCTATCAGCAAGCAATACAACAGGGTGAGTACGATCTCGCATTTGACGCTTCACATTTTGTTAGCTGGCGCATATCGAGGTTAGAGCATGAGCCGTTGGTGAAGGCGGCGCAGGAGGAAATCTTTGTGGTGCTCGCATCGAGGCGCGGCCATGGACTCGATTTGTTGCAGGACCTGGCGGGACGATCCGTGTGCGGTCACGCTCCGCCGAACTACGCGACCCTGCGGGTATATCACAATTTCGACAACCCGGCGCGCCAACCTGTATTAATACGCGAACAAAGCTGGCAGGCCGTTTACCAAGCCATGATCACTGGCAAATGCGATAGCGCCATAATGTCACTGGAAGCGTATCATCAAGCTGATCCGGATAGCCGGCATGCCCGGATAATCTTTAAGAGCAAAGCAATACCCGGGCAGACATTAACAGCGGGGCCACGCCTGTCTGCAGAAGACAAAACGGCTATCACACGCGCGTTATTATCGCCAGAAGGACGCAAAGTCACAGAAAAACTGCGCCGACAACTTGGCACAACAAAGATTACGCGGGCGACAAAATCCGAGTACGCGGGCCTAGACATGATTCTTCACGGCATATGGGGTTTCAGTAGCTAGAAGATCGACCGCTCGTGGCGTCTCGCTTCGCTTATCGCTCCCGGGCGTGGGTGCGCACCAACCTACCAATAGTCAAGCCCTGCACCAAAATCGAGAACACCACGACCGTGTAGGTCATAGCCACGATGACATCGCGCTCTGGTCCTGCCGGTAACGAGAGTGCGAGCGCGACTGAAATCCCTCCTCGCAAACCACCCCACGTTAGTATCTTGATGGCATTGGGTGTAAACGTTCGTCGCAACCGCATCAGCCCGATAGAGATACCTACGCTGGTGAACCGCGCGAACAAAACAATCGGGATCATTAATAATCCGGCCAGTAGATATCGCTGAGTAAACGCAAGAACAAGGATCTCCAGCCCGATTAGTACGAAAAGTACAGCATTAAGGATTTCGTCGACCAATTCCCAAAATGTATCGAGATGTTGTCGCGTTTTCTTGGACATTGCCAACCGCCGGCCTTGATTACCGATGAACAGCCCCGCCACTACGATGGCGATGGGCCCAGAGAGATGCAGGGTATTGGCGAGCGTGTAACCACCCATTACCAAGGCAATAGTAATCAGTACCTCTACTTGATAATTATCCACGCTGCTCAACATGCGATAGGCAATAAAGCCGACGATAAGCCCGAACAACGCACCACCCAGTGCTTCAAGTAGGAACAACAACACCACGCTGGCGGCAGTAATCTGCTTGTCGCCGACGACAAGCTCGAACAATACGACGAACAACACCACCGCGACGCCATCATTGAAAAGCGACTCACCGGCTATCTTGGTTTCCAGACTCTTGGGGACGTTGGCGGTCTTGACGATACCGAGCACGGCGATGGGATCGGTAGGCGAGATTAGCGCACCGAACAATAGACAAAACAAAAACGGCACTTCGAGGCTAATCGCCCACAATAACCACCAGGTAGCACCACCGACTATTACCGTCGATGTGATTATACCGGCCGATGCAAGCGTACCGATCACCCACCTTTGCTTCGCCAAGTCATTGAGGTTCACATGCAACGCGCCGGCAAACAGCAGAAAACTCAACATACCGTGCATCAGTGCCTTGTTGAAATCGACAGCGGCCAGGAGATCGCGCGCGTAGTGCTCAATCCTGATATCTATGGCACCTAAGCCGATTAGAATCAGCGAGAGAACAAGTGCGATCAGCATGACCCCGATGGTTGTTGGCAGGCGCAAGTAGCGATGATTGACGTAGCTGAATAGCGCGGAAAGCGTCAATAGTATCGCTATGAGGTTGAGTAATCGCATGACGTAATCCTAGACTATCGACACACCAATCCAAATCGGAACTCTTACAAATCGGCCTAGGTTCTTAGCGCTCTGGTGAGACGACTGACAAACCTCGCGCTAACCGGGGTAGGTCCCCTTCCAAGCCCGCGGCTCGGCGCATGAACATATTCTTCACGGGCCGAACCGAATCGGTGACATCGAGGCCAAGATTGCGCACCCGCACCACCGCCTCCATAGAATTACCGAATAAGCGCTTCAAACCATCGGTGACCGTGAGCATGGCTAGATTGTCGCCTTTACGCCAGCGTTCATAACGACGCAACACGGGAACCGAGCCAATGTCGCGCCCAGCGCCGTCGGCGTCGAGCAACACCTCGGCTAGCACCGCGGCGTCCAATAGTCCGAGGTTAACGCCTTGTCCGGCCAACGGGTGCACCGTGTGGGCAGCATCGCCGATCAGCGCGATTCTTGAATCTACGTAACGCTTGGCGTGTGCGCGTTGCAATGGAAAGGCAATGCGCGTGCTTGTCGATACGACGGCGCCGAGTCTATCGCCGAAGGCAGTTGCCAAGGACTCAAGAAACTGCGCACCCTCGTGCGCGAGCAGGGCATCAGCTTGGTCCGAGTCTACTGACCAAACAATCGAGCATCGTCCATCGGCCAGCGGTAGAAATGCCAACGGGCCGGTCGATAGAAACCGTTGCCACGCAGTATTCGCATGTGGTTGCTCGGTGGTGACGGTCGCAACGATACCCTGTTGTGCATAGCCCCAAGCGCTGAGGTCGACGCCGGCCTGTTGCCGCACTCGTGACTGCGGGCCATCGGCACCAATTACAACGCGTGCGTTAATCTGTGTGCCATCGGTAAATCGCAGCGTTACCCGCGAATTGGCGACATCGATGGTGTCGACAGCTCGCGGACAACACAACTGCACGTTGCTGCAACCCCCGATACGCTCTATCAACGCCGCTCGGATGGCGTTGTTCTCAATAATGTAGGCCAGATGCGGTACGCCGATATCGGCACTATCGAAGTGTATGGCACCGGTACCCCCCGCATCCCAAACATGCATCTGCTCCACCGGACACACGCGCGGTTGGGCGATACCGGCCCACGCCCCTACGCCATCGAGGATCACACGCGAACCGGGGGTAATTGCGCTCACCCGCAGATCATAATCCCCGGCTGGCGCCGGCGCCGGCCGATCGTGTTCAACGATGGCGACGCGCAACCTCGAGGCTGCCAACGCACAGGCCAGGGTTGCACCAACGATTCCAGCGCCGACAATAACGACATCGTAATCAGTGTTTCTAGGTCGCGCCATTGGAGCTAAACGTTAGATGCTTTCCATGGGCAGCCCACGTGCAAGCCTGGGCAGTGGCCCAGCGAGACCGCTGGTTCGACGAATCAAAAAACGCTTGAGGGGTGGGAGCAAGTCGGTAGCCACAAGCCCAAGGTTGCGCGCAACTGCGGCCGGCATAAAGGAATTTGAAAACAAACGAATCAGACCGTCGGTGAAAGTAGTAACCGCATGTGTGTCACGTTGGCGCCAGCTTAGGTACTTGCCCACAACATGCACATCGCCGATATCTCGATCGTCACGGGCTGCTTCTACCAGTATTTGAGATAAGGTTGCCACATCACGCAGGCCAAGGTTGAAGCCTTGGCCGGCCACCGGGTGCACCGTGTGGGCGGCGTTTCCGACTAAGGTCAAACGCGCCCGCACAGCCTGATCGACACGCGTGAGCACGAGCGGATAGGCCGCACGCTTGCCCATGTTGAGAAACTGTCCTAAGCGATCGCCGAAGCGTTCTTGCAGTCGCTGCAAAAACAGGGTCTCGTCCCAGGCCATAATCGAATCGGCCTGCTGCCGATGGGCGCTCCAGACGACGGCGCAACGCTGATCTTGCATGGGCAATAGCGCCAATGGCCCGCTGTCGGTAAAACGTTCATAGGCCACATTGTGGTGTGGCGCCTCAGGCGTCACGATCGTAACAATGGCGGTCTGATTGTAGTCGACCTCGTGGGCACCGATACCGGCGAGCGCGCGTATGCGCGAACGACCACCATCGGCGCCAACCAGGAGACGGGCACTAATCGTACGCTCACGGTTGGCGTGTTTGGCGGTAATCGAGACCGAATCAACGCTAAACACCAGGTCTTTCGCCGCGGCAGGGCTGATAAGATCGATCGACTCCAGGCCCTGAACTGCTTCCGCCAACACCGCGGCGAGTGTGGTGGTTTGCACGACATACCCCAACGCATCGATGCCCGCATCTGCCGCATCGAGTCTGGTCATTCCGAATCGTCCACGATCAGAAATATGAATCCGTTTGATGGCTGTTACGCCGTGAGCCGCGATCTGCGGCCACAGACCCATACCTTCGAATATTCGCCTAGACCCGTAGGCTAACGCTAATGTGCGGCCTTCCTGGTTTGGCGCTACGGATGACCGCCATTCCTTGGCCTCTACCACCGCAATACGAAAGCCACTTTGC
>JAOTYM010000096.1 GCA_029861845.1 Gammaproteobacteria bacterium
GATTGTTGCCGCGCGCCTGGCGCACAATGAGCCGGGAGTCCGGATCAGGGGGTGTTCGAGAAACGGGGATTTCAATCTCCTGTTGGCGACTAAGGTACTGTCCAGTGATTGAGCCAGTGGTTCTGATGACATCCTCTGGTGTACCTTGGGCTACGATATGGCCACCGTGAACACCCGCGCCGGGGCCCATATCGAGAACGAAATCGGCGGCTCGAATCGCCTCCTCATCGTGTTCAACGACGATAACTGTGTTGCCCAAGTCTCTCAGGCTATGCAATGTCTTCAGCAGTCTGGCATTGTCCCGTTGGTGTAACCCGATCGAAGGTTCGTCTAACACATACATCACCCCAACCAGTCCTGCGCCAATCTGAGAGGCGAGTCGAATGCGTTGTGCCTCACCACCAGAGAGGGTCTCAGCCGAGCGTGACAGATTGATATACTCAAGTCCGACATTGACTAGAAATCCCAGACGATTCTGCACTTCCTTGATGATTCTTGTAGAGATCTCTGCGCGCTTGCCTTCTAATCTTAGGCTAGAAAAAAAGTCACGTGCTACACCGATCGTCATCTGCGTTACAGCATGCAGCGGTTTGTCATCGATGAATACATTACGTGCCTCGATACGTAAGCGGCTGCCACCACACTCTTCACACGGTTGTTGGCTTATGTGTTTGGCAATTTCCTCCCGCACTGACAGCGACTCGGTGTCTTGATAGCGTCGTTCCAGGTTTGGAATGACGCCCTCAAACGGGTGTTTGCGGCGATACTTGAGGCCACGATCATTCGCATAGGTAAAAGTGATGGCCTCGTCGCCACTACCGTAGAGGATAATATCGCGGATCCGCTTGGGTAGCTTTTCGAAGGGTTGATCAAGATTGAGCTTGTAGTGCCTAGCGAGCGATTCCAACATTTGAAAATAAAAGGCATTGCGACGGTCCCAGCCTCTTATGGCACCGCCAGGCAGGCTCAAAGTCTTATCCTTGATGACTCGATTAGGATCGAAGAATTCTTTGACTCCTAATCCATCACAGCGCGGGCAAGCACCGGCTGGGTTATTAAAAGAAAACAGACGCGGCTCTAGCTCCGAGAGACTATAGCCGCAGTATGAGCATGCGTAGCGCGCCGAGAATATTTGTTCCTGTAGTTCCCGTTCGTCGTCCGGTATGGTGCAAACGATTGCCAGTCCATTGGCAAGGTTCAAGGCAGTTTCGAAAGATTCTGCCAACCGTTGTTCCTGACCTGGTCGAATAACGAGGCGATCAACAACCGCTTCGATCGTGTGTTTGTAATACCGCTTTAATTTCGGTACCGCATCCAGATTCATCACCCTGCCATCGATACGGGCACGGATGTATCCCTGCGTCCGCAGTCCCTCGAGGATGTGTTCATGTTCGCCCTTGCGGTCTTGAATCAAAGGTGCGAGCAGTATAATGCGCGTGTCCTCGGGATAGGCCATCACATGATCGACCATTTGGCTCACGGTTTGTGCTTCCAGGGTGACGCCATGTTCTGGGCAGCGTGGTTCTCCCACGCGGGCATACAGTAAGCGCAAGTAATCGTAAATCTCGGTGACGGTGCCAACCGTGGATCGTGGGTTGTGGGATGTCGACTTCTGTTCAATTGAGATGGCAGGCGAGAGACCGTCGATCGAGTCGACATCAGGTTTTTCCATAAGGGAAAGGAATTGGCGCGCGTAGGTCGATAAAGACTCTACATAGCGTCGCTGGCCCTCGGCATACAAGGTGTCGAAGGCCAATGAGGACTTGCCGGAACCCGACAGCCCGGTAATCACCGTCAATTGATCGCGCGGCAGGTCAACATCGATACTCTGTAGATTGTGTGCGCGGGCGCCGCGGATTCGGATCGTGTCCATGCGTGTTTCTGACTTTTGGCTAACCTGCTACTATACGATGCCTTTGATCTCTTAGGCAAAGCCTATCCCGAATCAATAAGTAATAGAGCATCACCGGCCGTTAGTCATACATTCCAGAGCGTGCGAGCTAAATCCCACCCCCTGAATTCCCTCGAACGGCGCTCGCTTGTCGGCCTGGCCGCTATTTTTGGTCTGCGTATGTTGGGCCTTTTTCTGATCCTGCCGGTGTTTGCGCTGTATGCTGAAGACTTAAGGGGATACACCGCCTTTCTCGCTGGGCTGGCGCTTGGAATCTACGGGCTAACGCAAGCAATCTTTCAGATCCCGTTTGGTCTTTTGTCGGATAAGGTGGGTCGCAAACCCGTGATTGTGGCGGGGCTCATGTTATTTGCTATTGGTAGTGTTATAGCAGCCATGGCGGACTCGATGGTTGGTGTCATCATTGGTCGCGCGCTACAAGGGGCAGGGGCCATCGCGGCCGCGGTACTTGCGCTGGTGGCTGACCTTACGCGCCACGAGCAGCGCACAAAAGCGATGTTCATAATCGGCGTGACCATTGGCGTATCGTTTATTGTCGCCATACTCCTTGGTCCAGTGCTCGAACGGTTCATTGGTGTGCGCGGCATTTTTTGGTTAACCGCAGCCCTTGCCGCTATGGGTATCGGTGTACTGTTAGTGTGGGTGCCGACACCGGTGCGCAGCGTGCATCATGTGGATACACAATCCATGCCGGCACAGTTCATTCAAGTGCTTGGCAATTCTCAATTGTTACGGTTCGATATAGGTGTATTTGTCTTACATTGCGTGTTGACCGCGCTGTTCGTGGCGGTGCCGTTCATACTGGTAGAGAAAGTAGGTTTACCCCTTTACCAGCATTGGCAGATGTATCTGCCAGTCGTATTGCTATCCGCAGCCATTGTATTGCCGGCAATGCTTTTAGCGGAACGAAAGCACCGCATCCGACAACTGCTAGTGGGCGCCGTATTGATTTTGGCGGTGTCCCAGCTTGCCCTATTCCAAGGTCGGCTTTCGTTTTTGGAGGTCGCTTTAACATTGTTTCTTTTCTTTGCGGCGTTCAATGTGTTAGAGGCAATGCTACCTTCCCTGATTTCGAAAGCGGCGCCAATCAACTATAAGGGCACGGCAATCGGCGTGTACAGTACCTTCCAATTCATGGGCGCATTCGTCGGCGGCGCACTGGGAGGGTGGTTATACGGACAATTCGATGCGGTGGGCGTCTTTGCTTTTACATTTGCGGTCTTGATATTCTGGTTCCTGATTGCCTTAAAAATGCAGGAGCCGGAACATGTCGCAACCCGACTCGTGCGGGTGGGACCACAGCCGCCAGCTAGGGCGCGTGAACTAGCGCATGAGCTGGGTAGTATAGATGGGGTAACGGAGGCTGTGGTCATTGCCGAAGAAGGTGTCGCCTATCTAAAGATAGACGTAAGCATCCTCGATGAAGAGGCTTTGAGCCGGTTCAGTTGTCCTCCAGAGGCTGTATAAGCCGGCAAAATACCGTGATTACGTTAGTCCATTGAGCCTTAAATAGAATCTGGCTAAGATAGCCTATCCACCACTGTCACGGATCGAACATTCGTGGCGCGCATCAATGGAGAACCAACCATGGCTCGAGGCGTAAACAAAGTTATGCTAATTGGAAACCTTGGGAGGGACCCAGACGTCCGTTACTCCGCGAGCGGGCAAGCCGTCGCTAACATTACGCTCGCTACTTCCGAATCATGGAAGGACAAGAACACTGGCGATAAACAGGAACGAACCGAATGGCATCGGATCGTATTCTTCGGTCGGCTTGCCGAGATTGCTGGTGAATATTTGAAGAAGGGGATGCAGATTTACGTGGGCGGACGACTGCAAACACGCAAGTGGCAGGATAAAGAAGGTAATGATCGCTATACCACGGAGATCGTAGCCGCCGACATGCAGATGCTGGGTTCACGTGGCGCTGCCGGTGCCCCCGACGATTTCGGCCAAGAGCCCCCCGGTGAGTCGGAAGGTGGACGCGGTGGGCCAGCAGGCGAGCGCGCGGCGAGTGCCAAGATGGCAGAGACGGTGGATGAGTTTGACGACGATATACCGTTCTAGTCACGCCTCTACTCGGCGCCTGTTCTTTATCAACCCGCGGTTGACCGAGTAGTCGTTATATTCGAGAACTCATCGCCAGCGAAGTCCGTGAACGGGCAGGGGCGGCGCCAGGCAGCGTGTTTTACCGCGTTTGAACGTTACGCTATTGCGGTGCGGATATAGCAAGGGTTAGCTCGCCACGCACACCCGATTGCGGCCATCACGCTTGGCTTGATAAGACGCCTGATCGGCTCTGCCAATCAGTTCAGCCGTATTGTTCCCATCTTGCCCGAGCGTGGCTACCCCCGCACTGATCGTGATCTTTTTTGAGGCGCCTTCGATAGCGGTGTTTGCGATGGTTTCACGGACCTTCTCCGCCACGGCGCGAGCATCCTCCTTAGACGTTTCCGGCAAGATCACTACGAACTCTTCGCCCCCGTAACGTGTCGCAATATCAGTCTCGCGCACGAGGTCCTTCAGAATCGTGCTGATCTTCTTAAGCGCCGTATCGCCCAGTTGGTGACCAAATTCATCATTAAAATTCTTGAAGTGATCCACATCTATGAAAATCAGAGATAGGTCGCGATTGTAGCGCGTGGCGCGAACAACCTCGCTGGCGATCGCCTCGTCGAGATAACGGCGATTGAATAGGCCGGTCAGATCATCGCGAATAGCCATGGCCTTGAAGGCCTCGTTAAGGTTTTCGAGGGCCTGGTTTTTATTCTTCAGGGTAACCGTGAGTGCCTTAAAAGCCTTGTTGAGGTTTGCCATGGCTTCGTTTCTGCTTTTGAGGCTCGCCACCAGCTTCTGTCGTTCTCGCAAAAGTACATAGCTCTGCATGGCGCGCCTGGCCACGTTAGCGATTAACTCAAGGTCGTCGAACGGCTTATGGAGAAAATCGTAAGCACCGGCCTTCAACGCATTGACGGCGACATCCATGGTGCCGTGACTCGTCATGATAATCACATAGGTGTCCGTCTTGAACTGCTTGAGTCGCTTTAGCAGATCTAGCCCACTCATACCGCTCATGCGAATGTCGGTAAACACCACCGGAAACGGTTGCTTTTGGAACATTGCAAGCGCCTCTTCACCGCTCGATGCGTGGCCAATCTGGTAACCTTCATCGGCCAGAACCTGTGCCACTATGCCGCGGATCGATTCCTCATCGTCTACGATTAAGGCGCGCTTGCTGATTATGACCGTCTGTGGTTTCGGTCTAGTTGCTGGTGCTGGTGCTGGTGCTGGAGCTTGACTCATCGTTTTTGCCTCAATCTATGCGGCGGAGCTTTCTACCACTATATCGTCCACAATTCCGGGAAACTTCATGACAAAGGCGGTGCCCGTACCGAGCTCGCTCTCGATAGTGATTTCGCCTTTATGATCCTTGATAATTCCGTAGCTTATCGACAGGCCCAATCCTGTACCCTTACCGGCTGGCTTGGTAGTAAAGAATGGGTCGAAGATGTTCTCCCGAATATCCTCAGGAATTCCTGGACCATTGTCTGCGAACACCAGCAGCACGTCTCCGTCATCGGTTTTGCTGGTGGTCACACGCACGACCCCGGGTTTTCCGTCGAGCGCCTGCTGTGCATTAATCGCGAAGTTTATGAGTACCTGCTGCAACTGATTGGCATTGCCATCGATCTCTGGCAAATCGTCAGCCAGGTGCATCTGTATCTGCACTTGGTTGAGCGACAACTGGTGATCGACGATGGCTATGGCATGTTTAACCACATCATTTAGGTCAGTTGGCGCGTACGCCACCTGTTCTTGACGTGCGAACTTCATCAAGCTGGTGATGATCTCGGTACAACGTTTGGTCTCATGCTCAATAATATTGATATGCTTGTGCATGGGATCATCTTTGCTCAGTTTTCGCAAGCATAGCTGGGCGTGACCCAGAATTCCCGCAAGCGGATTCTTGACCTCATGCGCGATGCCGGCACTAAGCTGGCCAAATGCCGACAGCTTTTCGGATTGAACCAGGGCGGCCTGTGCCCCCCGTAGCTCCTGTAATCGCTGCCTGAGCTCAACCGCCATTTGATTGAATGACGTCGATAACACACCGATTTCATCTTTGGACGGTGACTCAACGAAGATATCAAAGTGCCCCTTACCGACCTGACGAACGGCGTGGGTCAGTTTTTCTAATGGACGCGTAAGTCTGTGGGCCAGAAAAACGCTGACCACCGCGGTTGCGATCAACAACCCTAGCGATAGCAAAACCAGGTCATTGAGGAGCGCCTTCGCCGTCAGGTAAGCGGCCGCCTTAGGAATCTGCACCCCCGATACCAGGCCGCTGCTCTTGATCCCTGCGAACCCACCAATCATCCGATTGCCTTCGTGTTCGTACTCCATGGTGGTGCCCAACAGCTGATTCTGGGCCGACAGGTTTTCGAGGTTGGGTATCCAATCGGCCGATGCTCGCTGTACCACGCGATCGATGTCGCTATGAGCGATGAGTACGCCTTCAGAGTCTACGATAAAGGCCTGGAATGCCGAGGGCCGGCTGGCCAAGCCTAGTAATGCATCGAGCCGTACCATGGCTGTGATTACGACGGGTGTCTTATCGTTGGGGGAAACATCGGTTGTTGCTACCAACAGCAGTGGCAATTGTGCCGTAATCGTTGCATTTTCCACATAGACCGGCACCGCGTTGATACGGTCTGGCGATAACGGGTTATCCTTTAAATACTCTGTGAGATCCTTTTTCTCTAGACCGGCGGCCTTCAGTGCTTTGCCGTCATACACCATCAACGGTTCCGCGCCTCCTTGTTGTACGCTCACAGCCACGAACTCGTCGAAATTCCTGAAGAGACCGGCGACGATATCACGCTTGCGATCGGCGGAGAGTTTCTTGTTATAGACAACCTCGGTGAAGACACGTAGTTTTTGATGATAACCCCGCAGCAGAGAGTTTGCTTCCGCCGCAACATGTAGGGCGATCACGGATGCAAGGTCGCGGATGTACGTAGTCTTGTCAGTATTGAAAAGCTTCGCCATGGTGACGATGATTAGGCTCACGACCACGGTGATGACACACAAGAATGTGATCAGAATCTTGAGGCGAATAGGAAAACGAAATCTACTGCTCATCGTAATGCCGTTACACCTAGAATTTCCCGTTTAACAAGTTGGTCGCGTAAGCGATATTGCCGGCGGGGTCGACCGCTTCGACAACAACCAATGTGGCACCAGGCTTTACGCTTAGCTTATGCGTGAATACGCCCTGTGCACTTACTCTTACAGCTGTACCCTCGATGTAGACTTTGGTACCGGGTTCAGTTTTACCGCGTAACGTAATCGTCGGCTGCCGTATGATCGTCGGCGGTTTCTGCAGCTTCAGCCTGGGCGGAGTACGATCCTGAACCATACGTAACTTTCGTACCTCGCTCGGCATACCTTCAATATCATCGGTCAGCGAGTGCACGCGCCAGTAGTACTCGCCTTTTTTCAGATTACCGTGTGTAAACGATGCTCGCTTTACTCGTTCGTCAACCAAGAGTTGACGAAATTCAGGGTCCCGCGACAGCATGAATCGATAGGCAGATACTGGCTTCTCTGATTCCCATGCAAACCTTATCTTCGGTGGCCGTTTACGAAAGTAAGCGGCATTGCCATCGACGGGCAGTTTCAGTATCGGCCGTGCTGGTAAGGCAACGGGGCCTAATGTTTTCCCATCAGCACCGATGGTCACACCAAAATTTTCTCCGAGCGAGACGCTTTTCCCGCCTATCATAACCTCCGCACCACCCTTAGATATTGACAACGTCGATGACTTGTCTTTATTGACGGCTAACTTAAACTCCACCGGGCTTTGCTCACCTTCACCGGGCACCATCTTCAGGTCCGCGCCAGGTAAGGCGACTTGTAGATTCGTGAGCCCGTCGCTAGATCTTTGTAGCTTGCCCCTTAGCTCTCCCTTTGCCTCGACTCGAAACGTGCGTAGTTTGTTGACAAATAGATCGGCTTCCATACCTTGCAAGACGACAAGCGAGTTTTCACCGATATCCAAGTAGTTATCGCCGCCGAATTCGATTAATGCCCGCCCCTTGGCATAGGTCTGTATTGCATCACGATCAGCAAGCGCCATGCCCAATTGTGCTTTAGACCAGGCGATGGTATTTGCCGATTTCACATTGACCTTATTGCCAAGCTCCGTGACTATCGCCATGATTTGTGGGTTATTTGTCCCGGCGATAAACAAGTCCTTTGAGCCCGTGGGCGACACCGATGTGCCTATAGTCTGGGCCAAACCCTTCAAGCTCGTACCGATAGGGAAGTACAGACTCATGATTCCGAATACGACGAAGAAGAACAGCAGCAGGATGAGCAAGGCAATGCCAAATTCAGTGGCAATACGACGCACTGGGCGTTGCTCGTCGCTCGCCAACGCTGACATCTGCTCCCTTTGAATGACGGCTGCCATGTTCATATTTCCGTTAGATCAATACGCCCCCTGCAACCTCAGGAACCAGCCCTTGACGGAGTAATCGTTATTCGAGAACTCATCGTCAGAGAAGTCCGTGAAGTTATAACCGACGCCAATGCGTAGGTGATCGATGGGGCGCCACATGAATTCCAGCAACCAGCCGTCACGCTGGTCACTGTCTTGCTGGGCGAGGACGCGGTATTCCGCCCCCAACTCAAAATCCTTATAGAAATTGTAGTTCAAACGCTGGATAGTGAGGCTAGTTTCGGTCTCCACCTCGCCCGCCCCGGGGGTCGTTTCGACCCTATTTTTAAAGGCCTGTTTGCCCACCCACTCGAGATCGGGGGTGACTTGGTGCGACCACTCCACCGATAACACCTCAGATTCGGCGATTAAATCGTCGGTCTGGGCCTGGAACTGGCTGGGCCCATCTAAGAGCGTGGTATAGCGCGCCAGCAGGTTGAAATCATCGTTATTAACCGGGCGATAGGCGAGCCCAATGCTGAGCTCATCGAATTCGGCCTCGGTGGGTCCGAGGGCGCTGTCACTGGTCAGGCTATAGCGCGCGGTCCCCAGGATCTTGAGATCTGGGGTAAACGCATACTCGGCGTGATTGGTGGAGAGGAACTGGTCGAGATCGCGCCCGCCTTCTTCGCGCCGGACCTCGTTACGGGTAGACAGCTTCAGTCCGCGGCCATTGTCGTAACTGACCCCGGCCGCCAACGCATAGCGGGTGGTCACGGTGGGGGCGGTATCGATCTCACTGTATTCGCCCGACAGCAGCACACTCAGGCCGTCGGTGAGCCCCCAACGCTTGCGCGCCCCGACCAACGACTGGTTGGTATCTTCGCCGCCGCTGCGGCCCCACTGGTACTCGGTATAGACGCTGCCGTCCTCGCCGAGGGCGCTCTCGCTGCCGAGCACGGTGGCGGTCGATCGACCACTGGTCGTATCGTTGACCACGCGTTCGCTCACATAGAGCCGATGTCCATCGAGGTCATAGACCAGCCCCACCTCGGCCGCCTCGCCATTGGAACCGTCGGTGACGCTGGCCTTAAGCGCTAGCCGGTCACGCAGCCGATAGTCGACCCCGACCGTGGTCTGGTCATTATCGGGCCCATCTAGGGTATTTTGGTGTTCGACGAAGGCCGCCAGCTTCTCGGTCCAATCGATATCAAAGCGGGCCGCCGCCGTGGTCGAATCGGTCTCGACATTGGCGCTATCGGTAGACACCAGGTCTTGCACCTCAGCCGTCACGCGCCAACCGGGGTGGGCGTATTGCCACTGCAGCATCGTCTCGGTCGCTTCCACCGGCCCGCTTAGGGCCTCTTGCTGATCGTGACTGCCGCGCACCAGCTGCTGGTCATTGATGTGGTAGCGGAAGTTCAGCCCTTGCTTCTCGGTGCCCTGTTCTGAGCCGGTGCCGTCGGACGAAAAACCATCCTCCAGGCGCTTGACATAGGCCCCGACCGCGAGCTTATCGGGCTTACCGAACCATTCGCCCACATCGAGCTCGGCCGCGAGCTTGTAGGCGTCGCCGCTCTGGGTGGCGCTCGCGGCGGCCTGGGTATAGGTAAAGCCGCCGTCGGTACTGATAAAGCTGGTGGCATCGGTGCCACTGCTCTCGGCCACCTCGGCGACGATGCGGCTATTCTTGCCGAAGCGGATCTCGGCATCGACCGCCTCGAGCTCATAATCGCCGCTCATTTGCTCGTCCTTCACATAGGTGGTGCCGAGGGCGAAGTGATCACCGAGCTGCTGGCGCACCCGACCGCCGGTGCTGGTTTGCTCGAAGGCATCCAAGCGGGTCTCATAATTGACCTGGATGGATACCGGGTTGCCGGCCAGCAGGTTGCCGTCGATCAGCTGGTTATCACTGCTGACACTGGCAATCGGGGCATTGAACAACAGGCGCCCTTCTTCATACTTGATGGCGTAATCGATATTGCGTTGCTGCGGCGTACGGCTGAGCTCAAGCCCGGTGTCTTTGTCGCGCACCACGACGCTGACTTGCTCGCTGCCCTCGATGACCTCACGCTGGCTCAAGTAATACAGCGACCCGCCGGTGGCGTTTAGCGCATCGCTCACGCTCGCCTGCCTGACCTCGGCGACAAACGCCTGCGCTTGGGTATGCGGTTGCCCGTAGGCGGTCTGGGCCAAGGACTCATAGGCCACCTGACCGCCGTAGAGGGTGCGTCGGTAGGCGGCCAGCTCGGTGTCGGACAGATTGATGGCATAGTTACCGATTAACGCGTGCAGCGTATCGCTATCCAGGGCGAGATAGAATTTGCCCTGGCTCTCGCTGTCATAGACGATGGTGCTGTCATCGCCATAGACCGGGTAGAACTTATCGGGATCGAGATTGGTCATGAGCCTATCGTTCTCGGTCTCATCGAGATCACTGAACAGCTCATCGAACTCATCAGTGCCGCTATCAAAGGCCGAGGTAATCAGGTATTTGCCCTTGATGGTGCCCTTTAAGTAATAGGCCACACGGCCTTGCTTGACGGTCTCGGCGTCATCGGTCAGCCCCGCCCCTTGAATAAAGCCATCGGCCGTCAAGCGACTGACGGTGGCATCGGCAAAGGCCATGAAGAACAGCCCCTGTTTACGCACCACCACGCGCTCGATGGTGCCGGTGTGTCCATTCGCATCGGTGACCGTGATCGCCACGCGGCTCTCGCCCACGGGCAGGGTGACGTTGGCAAAGAACTCGCCATTGGCCTGCACCGCCACCGGCTGCCCATTGACGCTGATGGTATTATCCGGATCGGTGACCCCGGGGATGACCAATTGCGCGGTGGTCAGGGGTACCCCCCGCGGCGGCAGTTTGACGGCCAGATTGGGTACCGGCTCGGTGGCGAGCACCGGTCGACCGTCTTCTTCATCCGCGACCATGACCCGCAGATTGGCAATCCGCATATAACCGGCCGGATTGCGCACCACCAGGCCGAAGGTGTTGACGCCTTGTTTGAGTTCGATCTCGTCGACAAAGAAGCCATGGGCATCGACCGGTGACGGCCTGCCATCGACTTCGACCACATTGTTGGGATCGGTGCGCCCGACCAGGGTATGGGACAATATGATGGCGTCTTTGTGGGTGGATGCACCCTGCGCCAGGTTGTGCACCTGGTATAGGCTGGTCGCATCGCCGGCTGCCAACAACTGCCGTTGCAATTGCAGAATCTCGACCGTGGGCAGCGGCACCGCGCCTTGGACAAGGCCGCCTTGAGAGTCCTTGACCTCGATCGCCATATGGCTCTGACCGTTGACCGCCACTTCGGCGGCAAACCGGCCTTCGTCGGTCACCGCCTGCGCGATGTCATCGATCACCACTCGTGAATCTTGATCGTGGATCTGATCGTGCAGCTTGGCCCGCTTCACCTTGGTTAACTTACTGGTGATCTCTACCCGCCGGTTGAGCTCGCGACCCTGGTCGGTGGCATTACTGGCCACCGGCTCGGACTCACCGTGCCAACGGACGATGAATTGGCTGGCCGGGAGTCGTTCAACCTCGATCAAGTACTTCAACGCGATGAGTGCACGACGCTTGGAGAGATCGAGATTGAAATCTGCCGACCCCTGCGCATCCGTATGCCCCTCAATCACAATCTTCTCGCGCGGGAACTGACGAATGACCTTGGCGGTGTCCTTGAGCAACTTAAGTGCCCGCGGGGTTAAGCCGTGGGAACCGGGTTCGAACGCACCGCCACTTAAGTTGAGGGACACGGCGGTGGCGCGGTTGACCCCGAAGAGTTGGCTGGCGCTCTTGGACTGCACGCCATCGGTAAAGGTAACCACGAGTTGGTATCGATAGATATCACCGGCGTCAAGCGGCGTACCGTCTTTATTGAGCCCATCCCAGGGCAGCGTGCGTGGGGGTGACCCCGCGCCCGAGAGCGTGCGGATGATTTGATCACTGGCATCGCGGATGAATAATTGCCAGCTCGCGATTGGTTTCGGGCTGTCGACATTGAGATCGAAACCGACTGGCGCCTTTAAGCCATTGGCATTGTACTCAAGCGAGTCATCCAACGACGCCGTCTTAAACTGGATACTGCTCTTAGGCAGCGCCGCAATGGCGTCGTTGACGAGCACGGTCATGGACTCGGTATTGCCCAAGATACGGATGGGCTCGGCACTGATTTCAGTGGTCACGGCGAGCCCGCGCTTGGCCGGTTCCCCGATCTTCTCGATCGTGTGCTCATAGCGGATGCCGAAGTTGGCCTTGGCGAGCAGGCCCTCGGTGACGGACAGGATCTTGTACACGTCGGTGGTGGCCCTGGCATTGCCGGGCACACTTTGCAGGTTGATCTTCACTAGCCGTTGCCCGGGGTTCACGGCCGGGAAGTGATAACGCCCATAGGCATCGGTGAGCGCATAGGTGCCGTTGTCCAACGCCACCATGACATTGGGGACGCCTGGCTCATCTAAGTTCTGGATCCCGTCTTCGTTCTTATCCTCGAACACCTTACCGATGATGGTGCCAAGATCGAATAACGTATCTTGGATGACACTGACCCGCGCCGTATCGGCATTGGAAAACGGATTGCCGATTATGTCGATCGCGGTCGCGGTATTGTCATAATCCCCGGGGGTGGCGCCGGAACCGACCACCAGTTTATAGGTCAAGAGCCGGTAGCCCACCTCACCCGGATCGGCGACGCCATTGCCATTGGTGTCGACCAGCCCCAGTACCGTGCCGATGGTAAAGACTAAGGGTCGATTGCCAGTGGGATCGGCCAGCGGGGCCCCGTCTAGGCGCGCACTGCCTGCGACATACTTGAAGTTCGGCGGAAGCTGGTCACGGACATCGACCCCGACGACGTCCGTGACGACGGTGTTGGCGAGCGCCACGCTGTAGGTGACGACATCGCCGATGGTGACCTCACGCTTGTTGGCGGTCTTGGTCAGTTGCAAGGAGACACCCGGCTGCGGGGTCGTGCTCGTGCTGACGAAATCGTCGCCGATACCATCACCTGGAGTAGAATCAATGTCGGGCTCATTGGCGGCCATGACCTCGCCATCGTTGTTGTAGGGCCCAGTGCCGAGGACTTGCAGGGTCATATTCAGCGTTGCCGTCGACCCCTGCACAAGTGGGCCCGGGAGTGTCCAAGTGAGGGTGTTGCCGACCACAGTGGTGGCCGCGCCGCCATCGTCACTCATATAGGCGTACCCGGCTGGTATCGTATCGGTGATCACCACGCCGGTGGCATCGCTGAAGCCGGCGGCGTTATCCACCGTTAAGGTGAAGATCACATTGTTACCGACTACGGGTGTTGGGTTGTTGACGACCTGTGTGAGCGACAGATCAATCTGCGCTCCCGGCGTGGTCGTGGCCGAATCAAAGTCATCCTCCGCCGGTACCGCGTTGCCCGGCGTGGAGTCGATATCCGTCTCATTGGCGGCGGTGACCTCGGCATCGTTCTGATACACACCGGCGCCCAAGACCTGCGCGGTGATGTTCAACACCGCATTGGTGCCTTGGGCGAGGTTACCCACGGTCCAGGTCACGGTGTTGCCGACCACGGTGGTGGCGGCGCCGCCGTCATCGCTGACGTAGGCATAGCCGGTGGGCAGCACGTCGGTGACCACCACGCCGGTGGCATCGCTGAAGCCGGCGGCGTTATCCACCGTTAAGGTGAAGATCACGTTCGTGCCCACCGCTGGGGTGGCGTTATTGACCGCCTTGGTGAGGCTGACATCGGCCACCGCATCGACCGTGGTGTCGGTATCGGTGCCGGTGTTGTTGCCGGGCACGGCGTCGACGACGGTCGGATCGGCGCTGACGGTGGCGGTGTTGGTG
>JAOTYM010000097.1 GCA_029861845.1 Gammaproteobacteria bacterium
TGCTAATATTCTTGCCTGTCTTCCGCTCGGTGTTTCTGTCGTCGATGCGTCTGTCTCGGGGCTCGGCGGTTGTCCGTATGCTGATGGTGCCACCGGAAATGTCGCCACCGAAGACGTGGTTTACATGTTGCAAGGAATGGATATCGAAACCGGTGTCGACCTAGGCAAGCTTGTTGAGACAAGCATATTTATCAGCGATAAGCTCGGTCGCGATAGTCAAAGCCGTGTTACGCGCGCACAAGTCGGTGTGAGATCGCAGATATGAAAACCTTTCGTGCATTCCGCATTCGAGACAACGAAGGTCATGCCGGTATCGAGCAGGTCAGTCTCGATGATCTTTCTCCCGGTGAGATCGTCATCAAGGCAGCTTATTCCGATATCAATTACAAAGATGCGCTGGCGGGAACGGGTAAAGGGAAAATCCTGCGCAAGTTTCCTCTCATAGGCGGCATCGATGTGTCGGGCACGGTTGCTGCTTCAATGGATCCTCAGTTTCACGAGGGTGATGAGGTGTTGGTTGTCGGGCGTGGCTTAAGTGAGACCCACGATGGTGGCTACTCGGAATATGTGCGGGTGCCTAAGGATTGGGTTACGTTAGTGCCGAAGGGTATGAGTCTATTTGATGTCATGGCATTGGGGACGGCGGGTTTTACGGCGGCGCTGGCCATACACCAAATAGAACATAACGGACAAAAACCCGAGCAAGGCCCGATTGTCGTCAATGGGGCTACCGGCGGTGTCGGCAGCCTAGCCATCGATATTCTGGCCGGGCGTAGTTATGAGGTCGTCGCCATCAGCGGTAAGTCCGATACCCATACCTATCTCACGAAGATCGGCGCCAGCCAGGTACATTCACGACATGATTTGGACATGGGTAAGCATCCCTTGGAGAAGGCGTTGTGGGCTGGAGCGGTGGATAGTCTCGGCGGCGAACCACTGGCGTGGCTCACGCGTACCGTAAAACCGCTCGGCAATATCGCGTGCATTGGCCTCGCGGCTGGGCATGCATTGAATACGACAGTTATGCCGTTTATCTTGCGTGGCATAAACTTGCTGGGCATCAACTCGAGTTATTGCCCGAATGGGCTACGGCAGCGTATCTGGGAGCGACTGGCCGACGATATGCGTCCACGCCATCTGGATGAGATCGTCACCGCTACCGTCTCACTCGAGGAGATGGCCCCGGTGTTCGACCGCCTACTTGCCGGCACCGTCATCGGCAGAACAGTTGTAAAGATTGAACCTTAAACAGGGCCTGCTATGGCTCCCAGCTCCTCGTCACAAGGCACGTTCGAATCCCGCCAGGTTGTGACCGCCTTCCTAGGGCACGACGGAAAAATACTGATCGTTCGTCGTAGTCAAGCAGTAAGCACGCACCGTGGCCGCTGGTCTGGTATTAGCGGTTACCTTGAACGCGAGCCACTCGACCAGGCGTTGATTGAGATTGAAGAGGAAACCGGGCTTGGCGAGGACGATGTCGAGTTAGTGAGTAGTGGGGAGGTACTTGAAATCGATGATGCGGAACACAAGGTGCGTTGGCACGTGCATCCTTTCTTATTTCACATCAAACACCCAGAAGCTGTTCAGCTGGATTGGGAGAATCTCGAACTCCGCTGGATTAAACCGGCAGACATCGATGACTACGACACAGTACCGGCACTGAAAGAAACGTTAGCTCGGTGCTTTAAGAAATAAGCCTCAGTGACTGCGATGATTGAAGCACGGAAATTTATAAGTCAGATTCGCGAAGATCGTGAACATGGAGCCAGCGAACTGGCGCGAACATGCCTAGATGCGTTGGCGAGACACGCCGGCAGCATAGAGGTGACTAGCAACGGAGCCCTGCGGCGACAACTCATCGAGTTTGCACAAGAGCTCCAAAGCACAAGGCCGACCATGGCCGCGATTAGCAATCTGATCGGAGAATGGATTGCCGCCGTCGGGCGACTGCCGGCTGGTAATGTCTCGACATTACGCGATGACATAAAGTCGATTTCGACGACGCTAATCCTTGCATCAGAGAACGCCGTTTCTTTAGCGGCGGCGCATGCGGCTGAATTGGTAGGGACGGGCAAAACTATCATCACTCATAGCCTGAGTTCGACCGTGGTCGCTGTATTCGCGTGTTTGGTGGGTAACGTGAAGGTGATTGTCACTGAATCACGGCCACCCAGCGAAGGCAGGCGGTTAGCGGCGAAGCTCTCAGATCTAGGTATTGAAACCGACTTTATCAGCGATCAACAAATAGGTCGGTTCGCGAAACGTGCCGATGTAGCCTTGGTCGGAGCAGACACGATCGCCGGCGACGGTTCAGTGATCAATAAGGCCGGCACCTATTTGCTGGCATTGGCGGCACGAGACCGGGGTATTCCTTTCTACGTCTGTTTCGAGAGTTTCAAACACTCCGACGTAAGTCCGGTCGATATCGCGCTGGAAGAGCATGACCCGGCCGAAATCGATCCGCCCAAGCTTGCTCATGTCCGAGGGCACAACATCTATTTCGACGTCACGCCACCGAATCTGGTGACCGCGTGGATTACAGAGCATGGCGTTTCTCAGCAAGCATCTAAGGCGCACTTCTAGCAGAAATGAGCTGCGCGAGTAGTAACGAATACCAATCGACCCCGCGAAGCACCGCTCATCGCGGATTTGTGCGACCTTATCGGTCAACGCTGACAAGTAATCCCCTACCCCAGGTTAGCTTCTCTCGCATGCAATAGTTGTTGAAGGGGTACCAAGACCTCTGGGAGCTAAATTTGCCCGCGCTAAATACCGTCTTCCCGGCTGGCAATCTCGCGAGCCAGCTCCAAATCGTGGCTTGGCTGATTGCGATTCGTAACGAGCTGGGGGTGTCGAGGCAGGTATTCTTTGTCGGAACCGGCGGCTATGACACCCACGACGACCAGGAAACGCGGCAGCCAGTTTTGCTACAAACGGTGAGTCAATCTTTATCAGCGTTCTACGTAGCCCTTACTGAACTAAGCGTAGGGCCCAATGTTACCACCTTCACCATGTCCGACTTTAGTCGCACAGTCACTAGTAACGGTGATGGTTCCGATCACGCCTGGGGTGGCCATCAATTCGTAATTGGAGACGCTGTCATCGGTCAGGACATCTACGGCACCATGCCGGACTTGGCCATTGGCGGACCGGACGACACGCGCGGCGGTCGTATTATTCCCACGATTTCTGTGGATCAGTATGGCGCTACTTTGGGTCGTTGGTTCGGCGTTACTGAACCTGAGCTGGATCAGATCCATCCTAATTTGGCCAACTTTCCTGCTCGCGATATTGGTCTTATGTCGGCCTAAGCCGTGCTGATTGCGACATCCCCGATGGTACGCGCTAACCCAGGGTAACGCCTGTGCATATACGCCATAGCATCTAAGGAAGGCAGAGGTTTGATAATGTAGACCTAGTACGTTAGATTCGGCCGGCGTCACCCGCACACTTTCTCTCGTGTGACAATCGTGACTATGGTCATCCTAGACTCCAGCTACCGAAGGCCGTCTGGACCTTTCGAAGTAAACTTTGAATCCGCATCGCGGCTGGCAGACGGTTATTTCACCGAGTCGCGACAACCGCTAGCCCTCATTCAGTATGGAGGAGGGAAGCAGTTTCCGTTATCAGTTGAGTGCCCCTCGCTTTCTATTCCCGTAGCGCAACTCAATAAGGAAACCTTGGTAGAGATTTGGACCAGTTCTACGCCCGTGGCAACGGGTGAGCAAGACGAGATTGCTTACGCTGCCAACGACCAAGCCCTTGTCGGTGTATCTCGGCCGGCAGAATCTCCTGGTCAACTGCTCGATGTCGTTACCCATAATGCGTACAGCGATATTCTTCGATTCGTTAAGCAGAAGGGTTATCCGAATCTATTGCGCGTATGGAACTACCTTTCAGACATAAACGACGAGCAAGATGATTTGGAACGGTATCGTCGTTTCTGTGTCGGACGATTTAATGCCTTCAGGGAATTGAACGCTGGATTCGAGCAAGCGCTACCCGCCGCGACAGCGGCAGGCCTACACGATCCGGGGCTGCTTATTTATTTTTTGGCAGTGCGAGGGACAAGCCAGCCGATCGAAAACCCAAGACAGCTAAATCCCTATGACTACCCGCCGCAGTACAGTCCACGCAGCCCGTCGTTTTCTCGCGCAATGGTGAAAGACTGGGGCACACACCGTCAGCTCTTTATATCAGGCACCGGCAGTATTGTGGAACACCGAAGTCTGCATGCTGGCGATGTGGTCGCGCAATTGACTGAAATCTTGCGAAACATTGATGCGCTTCTGGAGCACACCGCCAACGTTTCGGGCACGGACTTTCGCGATGAATGCACTACTTCGACATTTAAGGTGTATCTTCGCCACGCTGCGGATCTCCCTTTGATCGAAAAGCAGCTGGCCCATGCCCTAGGCGAGGGCGCGTCGGTTCTTCTGTTGAACGTAGACCTTTGTCGTAAAGAGCTGCTAATGGAGATCGAAGGCTCTTACACGCGGTGATCGCTGTCCCGTTCTAGCGAGTTGGCAGAGACAATTTCACCTCGATCCAGCGTGAATGATAGTAAATCAATAAGGTTGTTCGGCTGTCAGCAAGGATTGTTCCGACGTGCATGGACGCACTAATGCCGCGAGCGCAGGAAGCGTAAGAGCGGCCGACAATGCTTTTGCATTTCCACCGTCTCGAACAAATTGTTTCGACAACTCGGTCGCTGCTCCCGGTGCGACTCTAACTCCTCCATCCTGTAGTCGTGCTCCTGCGTCGTTCTAACTTCCAGCGTCCCTGCCGGCGGCCCGCATTATTCTACTTTCGTACATTCATGTAGGTCGCTCGTCGGTCGCCTGGCGGTCAGAACTTTTCAACCCAGGGGCGTAGATCGATTTCCAGCGACCAGGCACTGCGCGGTTGGCAATGTAGTTGGTAATAGGTTTCCGCTATCGCATCGGGCTCAAGCAGTGCATCGGGACCACGCTCCTCAGCTAGGGTGAGGTGACGGCCGGCTGCAATCTGACCATCGATAATGACATGCCCCACATGTACACCCTTGGGCCCGAGTTCGCGCGCCATACTCTGCGCCAATGCCCGTAACCCGAATTTCCCGACCGCAAGATTGAAGAACTGCGCACTCCCGCGCAACGACGCAGTGGCACCGGTAAAAAGTATCGTACCCGAGCCTCGGCTTGCCATGAGCTTTGCTGCCTCGCGGCCAACTAAAAAGCCACCCATGCAGCCCACACGCCAGCAACGTTCGAAATCACTGCTATCCGCTTCAAGGATACTGACACGTTGAAAGGCGCCGGCGTTATACACAACTAGGTTTGGCTCGCCTAAGTCAAACTTTACCTTCAAGAAGAAGCCAGTTACCGATTTCTCGTCGGTAACGTCGACAGGGTACGCGCGCACAGCGTCTCCACTGATGCTTGCGGCGATTTCCTTCAGCTGTTCTTCCCGGCGGGCACCCATGGCCACTTTCATGCCCGCGTCGGCGAATCGTCGACACAACGCCGCCCCCAAGCCTGGCCCTACCCCGATTACTAGTGCTATCTCGTCTTTCGGCATGTTCTCCTCCTGTGGACGCGTCGGCATTCTACTGCAGTGCTAGGCAATGGGCGTAATGATCCTCGCATAAGGCACACAGCACAACTGGGTAGGTCGAAGCGCAGATTAGTTGGGGCTGGCCCATGCTTGTTTCCACGTGGCATGATTAGGCGCAAGGCCCTATGAGGTTTCAGATACTGGGAAGGAGAGGAGCATGATCGACGTCTTAATGCAGTACGGATTATTCCTGGCCAAGGCGGTGACGATTGTTATCACTATTGCGATTATCATCATGCTTGGTATGTCGTTATCTAAACGCGGTCGTCCGCAGGAGAAGCTAGAAGTCAATAACCTAAACAAGAAATATGATTCGATGGCATTGGCGCTTAAACGTAGTGTGTTGCCCAGAAAGCACTATAAACAGGAAGCCAGGGCGGAGAAGGCTCGCCAAAAGGCAGAGAAGAAAACCAAAAAGAAGCCGGAAGACAAGAAACGCGTCTTTGTTCTGAATTTTCATGGAGATATCAAGGCGAGTGCGGTCGCATCGTTGCGCGAGGAAATTACCACTGTACTCACGATGGCAACACCAAAGGACGAG
Source organism: Gammaproteobacteria bacterium (assembly GCA_029861845.1). Lineage (GTDB taxonomy): Bacteria > Pseudomonadota > Gammaproteobacteria > Acidiferrobacterales > SPGG2 > SPGG2. The sequence continues at coordinate 6,137 of JAOTYM010000097.1, forward strand.
GTCCTGGTGCGCCTGGAGAATGCCGGTGGCTTGGTCCATGAGCACGGGCTCGCGGCCTCGCAATTGCTGCGTATCAAAGATAGAAAGATCCCGTTGACGGTAGCAGTCGACAAGGTTGCTGCAAGTGGCGGATATCTTATGGCCTGTGTAGCCAATAAGATAATCGCGGCTCCATTCGCTATTGTCGGTTCGATCGGTGTGTTGGCACAGTTGCCAAACTTTCACCGACTGCTGGATAAGCACGGCGTAGATTTTGAGCAAATAAAGGCAGGTGAATTCAAGCGAACCGTGACTGTATTTGGTAAGAATACGGATAAGGAGCGCAAGAAACTGAAAGAAGAAATAGAAGATACTCACGAACTCTTTAAGAACTTTGTGGCTGAGAATCGTCCGGATTTAGACATAAAGCGGGTAGCTACCGGTGAACACTGGTACGGGACGCGGGCGCTGGAATTGAAACTGATTAACAACGTACAGACGAGTGACGACTATCTACTAGCGGCCAGCAAGAACGCCGACCTCTATGAAGTCACTTACACTACCAAGAAGACTTTAAGCGAAAAACTGGTCGCTAATATGCAATCAGTAATAGATAACGCGCTCCTATCTTGGTGGCAACGCGCCGAGCGCGGGCCACTCGTGTAGCGCCGCGGATCGTGAGCTTGAAGGCAACCAGTCAGCGGCTTAACAGGCAAGCCGGTTTGGCCACAGGACGCCAGAGATGGCGTGGAGACGACACACAGTGGGGTTCTTCCTGGGGACGACCCGTCTGTCGGTGCCGGTACTCTACGCCGCCGGGGATTGTTCTGCTGCCCATGATCACTTACCCTGAAGGTGCGGTAGAAGCGGAAAATCGTTGCTAGTGACTCCGGTCACCATGACACCCTAACTTTCTAATCGTGAGCTCAGCATGAACGTAGAAAAGGTTGTCTTTGGCTTCTTTATCATCCTGGCGTTGACGCTTAATTTTGGGTTCGTCGTTGGTGAGATCGAAAATCCGGATCATCATGATATCTACGAATTTTACGCCGTGATTCTGGTTAATCTTCTGGCAATGGGGCTCAAGCTCGGCGATCGTTCTCAGATCGGCGCGCTCTTGCTGGCAACAAGTCTGGTTGCCAATCTTCAACTGATCAGCGCTGCCTTCGTCTGGACTATGGCGGTGCACGTTACGGAGACGGGGCTTACGCCCGGTGTAATGGCGAGTATCGTCTCGTTGGCGGCGGGGGCGCTATTAGCGAACATCGTGTCAGTAGTCATGCTAGTCGCCGACAGCCTGATGTCTGGGCGCTAGGAGGGCTGACGTGGCGACGACGTCTGACCTCAGTCGCGTAACTTCTATCGTGCTGCGCTTTATGCGCACACCTGTTCTCGTGCTTATAACGGTGTACGCCATCGCGATCCTGGGCATGGTCGCCATGCCTGGGCAGGACGCGGAAGGCAACCCAATGCACATGAGTTTTTTCCACGCATTTTATTTCCTCACCTACACGGCCACCACAACCGGCTTTGGCGAGCTACCACATACGTTCACCAATGCACAACGGATGTGGGCCATCGTTTGTCTTTACTCGAGCGTGGTCGCGTGGATCTATGCAATCGGCTCGATTATCAGGGTCATACAGAATCCGTATTTTCAGGAAGCGGTTGCCGGACGTAGTTTCTCGCGGGGCGTGAAGCGAATTTCAGAGCCGTTCTTCATAATCTGTGGTTTTGGCGACACCGGCAGCTTGTTGACCAGGGGTTTAAACGATTCCGGATACACGGCGGTGGTTATCGATAATGATGGCGAGCGTATCAAAGCATTAGCATTGCGTGATTATCGAAAGACCACGCCAGGGTTGCGGGCTGATGCCAGTGTTCCCAAGCATCTGATAGATGCTGGTGTGAAACAGCCGAACTGTCAGGCTGTTGTCGCGCTTACCAATGATGAAGATATCAATGTGAAGATCGCGGTAATGGCCCGCCTCCTAAACCCGTCGGTGCGCGTTATTTGCCTAGCCAGCACGCATAGGCGCGGAGAGTATTTGGAGGCGTTAGGTCGGGTGGAAATCATCGACCCGTTTGACGCGTTCGCCAGGTGGTTGGGAACCGCGCTTTACGCGCCGCTGTTGCACACACTTAAGCATTGGCTCATTGGTGCGTATAGCTTTACGCTCGACAAACCTTGGCGCCCCCCCATGGGTACCTGGATCCTGTGCGGTTACGGCAGGATGGGACAGAGTCTGCGTAACGTGCTGCTCGCCCGTGGGGTCCGAACGATGGTCATCGATCCAGACATGGAGGGGGCGGAAGATATCCCAGAGGAAGACAAGGTATGGGGCTACGCCAATGCGAACACCCTACGCAAGGCCAAGGTTTTGGAGGCGGCCGGCGTTGTTGCGGCGACCGATAGCGATCCCGATAACCTCGGGATCTTAATTAGCGCACGATCACTGAATCCAAATGTCTGTACTATCGTGCGTCAGAGCCACCACGAGAATGAGTTGGCTTTTAGGGCCGCAGACGCAGATCTCATTATGCAACCCAGCCTCATCACCGCACGCGACATCTTGTTCGCGCTGATATCACCCTTGATTCAGACTTTGCTCGATCACCTACGTGAACATCACGAAACGGTGTTGGACAATGTCACGCACCGAATAGAGACCACACTCGGCGGTCAACCACCGCATTTATGGACCGTTAAGATCTGCGATGCGAACGCGCCGGCAGTGACCGTGTTGCGCAAGCAGCGCTGCACGGTGACCATTGGTGATATCATGCGGGATCCGATGCACAGGGAACGCAGCCTCGCTTGTGTACCCTTGGTGTTGGCGCGTCGTCAGGCGAATGTTGTGATGCCAGATCCTTCGCAGGCCCTTAGGGCGCGGGATGAAGTGCTTTTTTGCGGTACTAGGTACGCGGAACGACAAGTAGGCGCAACGCTGAAAAATGAATATACATTGCAATACCTCGTGAGTGGCATGCAAGAGTCTCGGGGCTATATTATGAAATGGTTTGCCCGCCGCATAACGCCCCGCACCACCACGCTCGACGGGTAGCGCGCTGACGGCGTAATCATTACGGCTCGGCGAGGGCTGCAATACTCCTGGTCAGTCGGGCTGTAATATGCAAGAAAGCCCACCGCGCTTGTCAGTGAAGTTGCCGTCTCGCCGCGGAGATCTGATCATACGCGCGGTTGATCTCCTGCGCCTTCTCTTTGGCCAATGTCACCATCTCTTCCGGAAGCCCCTTAGCCACAAGCTTATCGGGATGATGTTGACTCATCAGTCGTCGGTAGGCCTTTCTGACGTGTTCGTCGCTGGCGTCTTCGGATACACCGAGCACGGCATAGGCATCGACAAGTGATGGTTTTTGGGCTCTAGGTTCTGCGCCTTCATAATAGTCGTAGTACTGCTGTGTGCCACGAACCATACCGACCAGATACTCGAACTCCTGGCGCGAAAAACCCAAGCGCTCGAAGATGTGAAGCAAGACCGTGCTCTCGGATGGATCCAGTCGCCGGTCGGCAAACGCGGCTTGCAGTTGCAGCTCTAGAAACATTTGCATCAAGGTATGCCGGTGATGGCACTCGCGACGAAACTGGTCGAGTGCATCGTCAAGTGGAAAATTGGGTTGTTTCCCGGTATTGAAGAGATTGATGGCGGTTCTACGCTGGTCGGGCGACAAGCCCATATGCGCCATGATGCGTTTTGCTAACGCGATTTCCGCTTCCGACACGCGCCCATCCGCCTTGGCCACATGTCCCATAATGGAGAACGTGGCCGTGAAGAACGCAGTTTGTACGCGCTCTTGGTCGCCGAGGCGATAGCGCACACCGGCGCGACGGCCGAGGGTGGTATCGACCTGATGACCCAGTGCAGCCCCTAACATTGCGCCCAATGGTCCGCCCAGCATGAAGCCGAACGCACCGCCGATTAGCTTTCCCCACCAAGCCATAAATAACCGCCTCAAATGGGCTTCATTGAGCCGAAAAAGGTACGAGATCCTAGCATGGAGTGGTGGTCATGTTGTTTCTACTCTAGTGCGCTCCTGAGATAATGATTCCTATGGCTAGTCTTCCGTCACTAAAACAGAGATTTTTTACGGGGGTGGTTTGCGCATTGGTACTAGGGGCGATCCTAGGTCACAGCGCCGCGCTTTGGGCGCAATCCGAAGACGAGCCGAAGGAGGTCACGCCGGAAATCCTGGCGAAAGAGCTCGACAGTATCGATGGCAAGCTCAAGCTTGCCATCCGCAGTGAAAAACTCCTCGCCGACTGGGTCGAGCTGGTGAACAAGATCAAGCAGACCGGTACCGAGTGTGTGCCTGAAACGGAGCAGGCCTTAGAGAAGGTCAATGCGGATATCGCTAGCCTCGGCGAGGGCGACATCAGTGAGCCAAGCGCGGTCATCAACAAACGTCGTACATTAGCGGAGGAGAAAACCAAGCTCGATAACCGGCTCGCCACTTGCAAGGTTCTCGTTCTGCGTAGCGAAGAACTTACGCCGAAGATCACGGAGCGACGCCAACAACTGCTTGCGCAGCAACTAGTTGCCCGCGGTCCTTCCATTATTGCCGTACTCAAAGATGAGCGGCTGCGACCGGCAGACTGGCTGGCTTCGAGCCGGTCCTTCGTGCAGCAGCACAGCGTCGTACGGAGGCTTTCGCTTGGTGCGCAAGGGATGTTCGTACTGGTTCTTGTCGTTGCCGTAGCCTTAGGTCTTTTGCTGCGTCATTGGTTGCGTGCTTGGACGCTAAGACATCGCTGGCAGAAGAATTTCTCAAGCTACCTCGGTCAATCGGTAATGACGACGTTGTCGCACTACGCGCCGTATTTGTTATTCAGCGCGGCGGCAGCCGTGTTCTTCTTCTTTGCCGCACGGCACATGGAGCCAATTCCTTTGGGCAGACTTATCGCCTATGGGCTACCGGTGTATTTCCTAGCAGCGGCTATGACCCACGTGTTCCTGTCACCATTACCGCCGGCGCAGCCGCTGGCGTGGGTTCCGAAAGATATCGGCGCAGCCCTGGTGGCGCGCCTGAAGGTTTTCTTTCTACTGGTTTTCTTGGGTTACTTGGTGTTTGCGACATTGCTGGCGCAGCAATTGCCCGAACCCGCTTTGCTAATCGCACGCGGCGCACTCGCCATTGTTTTCTTTCTCAATCTTGTGTGGGCCCTTTGGCTGCTCGGACAAATACCGGGTTTGGCGAACACCTTATGGTTGCGGGCGATATTGCTCACAGTGTTGCTTACGGCACTTTCGGCCGAATTACTCGGTTATCGCAATTTATCGGTTTGGGTATTACGCGCGATAATCGGCACCACCATTGTTTTCGGCATACTCGTGCTCGTGACACGCCTGTTCCACGAGCTATTCGACGGCCTTCAGACCGGGCGGCACAGTTGGCACCGGCGCTTGCGGCAAGCGTTCGGCCTAAAGTCCGGTGATCGCGTACCTGGTCTCCTAGGGATCCGGGTGCTTACGGCATTGGCATTGTGGGCGATATTTGGGCTCGCCGTGTTACGCATCTGGGGGTTGTCAGATGCGAGTATGCAACAGCTGTATGAATGGGTATTCGCAGGCTTTACCGTCGGCTCGCTTCACATCAACCCTGCCCGCATCGTTTTTGCCCTACTGACGTTGGCAATATTAGTGACGGCTAGCGGCTGGTTCCGTAGTCGACTCGAACGTAAATGGTTGCCGCGAACCCGCATGAAGCGTGGCAGCCGTGAAGCCTTGGTTACCATTAGCGGCTACAGCGGTATCGCGATCGCGGTGCTGGTCACACTAGCCATATCGGGAGTGGAATTTACTAACCTGGCCATTATCGCCGGTGCGTTGTCAGTGGGTATCGGTTTTGGCCTGCAAAACATTGTCAACAATTTTGTCTCTGGCTTGATCCTGCTGTTCGAGCGGCCCATTAAGACGGGCGACTGGGTCGTGGTGGGCGCTACTGAAGGCTATGTTAAACGTATTCGAATTCGCTCGACGCAGATTCAGACCTTTGATCGTGCAGACGTCATCGTTCCCAACTCTGATCTGGTCTCGAATCAGGTTACCAACTGGATGTTGCATGAGCCGCGCGGGCGGGTAAAAGTGCCGGTTAGCGTGGCCTACGGCTCGGATACGGAAAAGGTCAAGGAAATATTGCTCGATATCGCCAACAATCACCCTTCGGTTATCAAGGACTCTCCACAAGTGCCCAACCCAATGGTCTTGTTTTTGGCTTTTGGTGACAGTTCATTGAATTTCGAGTTACGTTGCTACATTGACCAGATCGATTATCGTCTACGGGTGTTGAGCGAGATGAATTTTGCTATCGATAAGGCATTTCGAGAGCATGGGATTGAAATTCCTTTCCCGCAACGCGACCTACATATTCGCAACTGGCCCGCGGGCGAACCGCCGGCGCCGCCAAAGCGTCAACGTTAGCCGGAGATCAAGGATTTTAGGTGTGGTGGGAATGACGTATCACTTTTCTGGTCAAAGTTTGTACATGAGTGAAGTTTCAGGTCGATTGGCAAAGAAATGTCACATTTAGAGCTCTCTTTTGTGTGCCTTTGCCGGCGCCGCACGCCTTGGCTTGGTGCCACGATCGTCGCCCTGATGGTAAACGGGGTTGTCGCGGCGCAGCCGGCAGAACAGCCGCCAGCACCGGTGGTCGTGGCGCCGGCGGAAGAGCGGTTATTAGCCCCGGTGACCTTTTTTTCCGGGACCGTTATCAGCCGTGATGACGCTAAGCTCGCAGCCGAAGTCGAAGGACGACTGAAGTGGGTGGCTGACGTCGGCACCTCGGTTAAACGCGGCCAGTCGGTAGCGCGTCTCGACGATGTCCTGATCCGGGAGGCGCTTGCAGAAAACGAGGCGACGGTTGTTCGTGAGCAAGCACGCCTCACCTTCTACACGCAAGAGGTCGAACGACTGCAACCGCTGTTGGAGCGCAAGATCGTTACCCCTAGCAGTCTCGACCAAGCGATCTCGAATCACCGTGTGGCCGAAAGCGAACTCGCGGTGGCCCGCGCCCGGGTGATGCAGGCCGATGAACAATTAGAGCGTACCAACCTGCGTGCTCCATTTGATGGGGTTGTGACGGAGCGCTTCGTACAAGCGGGAGAGTGGGCGACTAGGGGCACCGCGATCGTTAGGCTCGTCGACGCCCAGTCTCTGGAGGTACAGACCCGCGTACCGGCCGAAACGTTGGCGTTTATCAATAAAGGGTCCGACCTCAAGCTAACAGCAAGCCCACGACAATCCACTGGTACGGTACGTGCGATCGTGCCGGTGGGCGATGATCGTTCGCGCCTATATGAGCTGCGTTTGACGCTGAAAGGTCAACGATGGCCAGCCGGGCAGGCGGTGCGTGTCGAAGTCCCGACCGCGCCAGCACGCAAAGTAGTGGCGGTGCCGCGCGATGCGCTGGTTATCAGACGTGACGGTACTAGCATATTTCGCGTCAACGATGACGACACCGCCGAACGGGTAAACGTAGACACGGGCGTGGCGGCCGGACCCCTGATCGAGGTGAACAACGGTGTCCGCGCTGGAGACCGTGTTGTCATCCGTGGCGGTGAACGCCTACGGCCCGGGCAAAAAGTTGTGGTAGTCCCCGGTTCGCAACCGTGACGCTAACCAAACAGGCACTCGGCAATCCGGTAGCGGCATTCGTCGCGGTCTTGCTTGTGGTCTTGTTTGGTGCAATCAGTCTTTCGCGGCTACCGGTGCAACTCACACCGGAAGTCAAGGAGCCGGAGATCACGATCAGCACCAGTTGGCGTGCGGCGGCGCCAGAAGAAATAGAGGCCGAAATCGTCGAGCCGCAAGAGAAGGTGCTGCGCGGATTACCAGGGATGGTGGAGATGCTGGCTAGTGCCAGCCGCGGGCAAGGGCAAATCAGTATCAAGTTCGTTGTCGGCCACGATCTGCAGCGTGGCTTGGTGGAAGTATTAAACCGCCTGAATCGGGTGGCGCGCTATCCTGAGGATGCCGATGAAC
>JAOTYM010000215.1 GCA_029861845.1 Gammaproteobacteria bacterium
CGCTACCGCGAAGGTGCGCTGGAATATGTTCGCAAAGCTGAACCCTGGCGACCCGGTCGCGCCGACCGCGAAGGTGCGAAGGAAAGTGGCGACCCGGCTGAACGCTGGAGCCCCCGTAGCGGCGACGGCCTTGGTCAGGCTGATCTTGCGCAGGAACCCGACAGCGCCGGTGGCGGTCTGGGACAGCGCCTTGGCGAAAGTGGTAACGTTGCTGAAGTTCGGCGTGCCGGTAGCAGTGACCGACAAGGTTTTCGGTGTCGTTGCGCCCCCCGCGGCTGCTGTTACCGAGGGGGTATTCGTATACGAGCCGAGGTCTTGAACGCCGCCGTCAAAGTAACGTATGCGGAACTCAAATATATCTCCGGCAGATGCAGGCGTAGTTGCGCTGCTATTAAAAGCAAGACAGAACTCTAGTTCGAACTCATCATTTCCGACGGTCTTTGTAATACCGTCCATGAAGTACGAACTTTCCTCCATCTCGCCGCCAGTAAACGTACCAGAACCGAGCTGCTGAGTAGTGTTCGAGCCATCTGTGAATTCATTGCTTAAACTAGCCTTAACAGGCTTTATGCTATTGCCCTGCCCATCCGGGTTAGTCCATGAACCAAAGCCGCCACCTGTATTTACCCTGTACTCTATTCTAAAGTCATGTGTTGCAGGACCACCAGTGAACGCCTTTGTGTTTTGTATTAGAAAGCGTAGGCGAAAGTTGGTGTCTAGCGCTATATCGGGAGGGGTCGTGTTAGCGGCGGCCAGCCATGTGGCCCCCGTCTCGTTACCGTCATCGTCGCGGAAGCGGTAGCTGTCTTGGTCCCACACGGGATTGCCGTAAATAGCGAAAGCAATATGCGAATAGTTCTCTTTGGCCCCGGCGAACTCCCACGTTCCGCCAGAGATAGTCCCCGTCGACGCCATGCCGGCTGTCTGCAGATAAAGCAGATGGTCGGAACCGGTTGTAGTGCTGTCCTGAGAGTGCAGCGTTAGGTCGCCGCCGGTCTCACCTGTAAAACTGGAGGCGGTTTCATCGTCATCCACGCCGCCAACAACACATACAAGGCTGTCACCTACCGTTGTAGTAATGCTTGGGTGGGGTATAACCTTATCGTTGCCAGAGTTATTCACTAACGCGTTAACTGAATCGCCACCGGTTACGCGGTGCATTCTGGCGATGTGCGGGTTCGAAGACCCAACGGTAAGCGTAAGCGTACCGCTCTCAGTGCCGACGGCAATCTTAAACCACGCAGCCGTATTTGGCGACGGTGTGGTATTATTCCGGATAACCGTCCAGCCGGACGGGTTGGTGAATGAACCCGACCCGGTGTCCGAAGCTATGAGTAGTAGAAGATGACCTGCGGATATGCCGCTCGGATACGGGACATTTAGATTGCCCGCTCCGGCGACCGCAGTTCCGGACGCAGCAATGACCGGGACAGCCATCAGACTGCCCCGATCGCGCTAATTCGCGTCCCGAAACCCGCCCACATCAGGAGCTCGGCTCAGGAGAATGTGAGCTGGAACGTGAACTCGATCTTGTCGCTGGCCGCCAGCACGATGCCGGTGAAGTCCGAATGCATGATCAAGTTACCGACTGTGGCCGCGTCGAAAATGCCGGCGTTCGTGATCGTCTTCCCGCCGTCAGCGGTGATAGTGCCGAGCCACTGCATCTGATCGGCGGCCGGCTGGCTGTCGGTCGTAATGACGCGCGCCTCCGACGCCTCGGTGCTCAACGTGGTGTCGCCCTTGGCCGCCGTGCCGGCGCCGGTGCCCCACGCAACGTAGTAGTTGCCGAAAGCGTCCAACTGATCAACAGTGAACTCCTCGCCAACCTGTGTGTAGATATCAGCCATTATGAAAGTTCTCCAAGGTCTTCGACGGTGCCGTCGGCTCGTGTGACCACCGCCGACACCTTGAGTTTGGCCTTCGCGTCCACGTTAAGCGGCGGCGAAGACGGGGGGTTTGGGTCATAGGGACCCTGGTAAACTCTACCGCGCTGACCTTTCGGTGCGATGCGGCGCTCTCCCCTCTTCCAGCTCTGAACTCGTTCTTTAACGCCTTCGAACATAATCTATCCTCCCAGTTCGCAGTTGAATGTGCCCGACGTATGTGTCGCGCAGTTGAAACGGTATAGTTGGCCCTTGTGGCCGCTGATGACGACCTCTTCAGTGTCCTCGACCATCGACTTGGCGACCACCCAAACGCCAGCAAGGTTTCTGCGCTGGAGTTCGACCGTGCCCACGCCGGCCGAGAGACCGACAACGGATACGTTGACCGGCTTTTTGTTGAGTACAAGCGTCTTGGTGCCCGCACCGACGCCGGTGAAACTCTCTGATATGCTCATCCGCCAAGTCCTAACCTGTCCAGAAGATCGCTGGCCCCGCCGCCCTGTGTGGCACTGACGAGATCACTCGCGGCGGCTCCGCCATCTTTCGCGGCGGCTGCAGCCTGGCCGGCCATCTCCATCTGAGCCGCCTGCTGCTGTGCTTGCGCGCGTGCCTCGCGTGTCTTCTCGACGTCCGTGTCCGCCACGATGATTGACGGGGGCGTGCCGAGCAGGTCGGCCATCTCGTCGATAGCCTGATCCGTGTTGATCTTGTCGAGCACATCGGGCTTCGCTTGGGCGATGCCGAGGCCGAAACCGATAAGCCGCTCAATTGAGCCGGTGCCTACCGCCTTTTGCGCCTGGGCCAGCATGCTGATATATTCGACTTTCAGCTCTTTTCCCTGCAGCTCCGGCGGCGGCGGCGGTAGGAGCCCGGCCCGCTCCAAGATAAGGAACGACCTATCTATAATGGGTTTCAGGAGCTCCGTTTGCAACCGCTCGACCACGGGGCCGAGTTCGATCAGTTTTTCCTCTTTGCGCTCAGCGATCTCGGTCGCTGTGCGGGGCTGCACACGATTATCGTTGAGGAACTGCGCCCACAAATCGGCGTAGAAACCTTCTCGGATGTGCTGCCGTGTGGTGTTCATGTCGTCGCGGAGAATGGCCGCGTCGAGATCGATCTCGACCGCCCTCCGGTATCCGCGCCCGGTCGGATCATCGAGATAGGTGACGCTACCGGGGAGGTGCGATTTGGGTTCGTTGCGCATAGACGTAGGCGCAATCATTGCCGGCTTAACGCCCTGGTCGACGGCCTGACCGTATGCACGTCGCTGCGTCTGCAACTCTTTCAGGTCGGGAAGAACGTCCATACCGGGGCTCACGCCGTACACGTCGTTCCCCATGGTGTCCCACCGCGGACAGAGAAGCGGGCTCTCCTGGAAGCCAGCCATGCTCAGTATGTCGACGTCCTTGGCGCCCTCCTCCCAGTATACGCTCTTCCACGGCATGCTGCGCACACGGTCACTCTCGTCACGCTCTGCTTTGATGCGGGGCTGGACCGCGTGCCATATCGGGCGCTCGACCAATTTATCGCCGCAATCCCACAGGTTCTTAACCGACTGAGACACCTTACCCAGCCCAAAGCGCGAAATCATCTGTTCGACGGTCATGTCGGCGCGACGGTACAGGGTGTTGACGATGCCGCGGTGATCCGTGGCGAGATAATACTCACCCATTAGGAAACCCATGCCTCGGAGTTCGGTCTCCTCGTCGGCCACAAGCATATTGCCGCTGGTGCCGAACAGCCCGATATCGCCATAAAGCGAGTGGAGCATGTTGTAGATGTTGCTGCCCTGAAACGTGTCGCGCTGAACGCGCTCAACGGCCTCAAGCCACTCCTTGACGGGCTTGAATTCGCGTAAGTCAGGATCGAAGGTACCGAGGGCGTACCACGGCCGCGCCGGCGAAGTCATGCCGGCTTGCATTCCCGACTT
>JAOTYM010000216.1 GCA_029861845.1 Gammaproteobacteria bacterium
GACAACAGGAGAGTTTCTGACGATTACGGATGAAGAGCGCAGCGAATTTGTCGAGAGCACCGTGAAGTACATCAACGGACGGATCCCCGTCCTTGTTGGTACCATGAATGCCCACACACCGAACGCTGAGCGATATTCCCGCCAGGCTGAGGACCTTGGTGCAGACGGTCTGATGATCATACCGCCGTATTACTACACACCGACCGATGATGAGATCTTCAACTACTACAAGGCGATCTGCGAAGCGGTCGCTCTGCCCATTATGCTTTACAACAACCCGTTCACGTCCAACGTTGATATGAGCGCAAAGCTTGTAGGGCGGCTTACAAAGTCCTTCGAGCAGATCCGATACATCAAGGAAGCGTCGCAGCGCATCGAGCGAATTCACGATATCACTATCGAAAGCGACGGACTGATGAACGTCTGGGCGGGACAGCGCGTGCTTGAAAGCTACAAGATGGGCGCAAAGGGTTACGTCAATCCTTACGGCAACTATATTCCGCGCGCCTCGGTCAAGTTCGTTGAGTGGGCCGAGCAAGGCCGCTGGGATGATGTCTGGGCCGTTCAAAGTATCATCGCAAAATTCGACGAAATCATCACGGATGGGCACCCTCTCTACGGGCATCAGTGCTATTCCAAGGCGCTTGCCGCCGCGGCAGGCTGTCCTGTTGGGGATGTTCGTCCACCGATAACAACCTTCGAGAGCCTTGCGGAAGAGGGACGGGAACGCGTGGCTCGAATGCTGCCTCTCATGGACGAACTCGATTCCGTTGTCGATACTATCGAAGCGCGCCGGGAAGCCGCCGAATAGGTTCATCGAATGTAAGCCGCACCGTTGATGTCAATCGTCGCGCCCGTGAGATGTCTGGCGCGCCCTTCGGCCAGAAACACTGCCAATTCGCCAATCTCATCCGGTGGCACCCATTCTTCCATCGGTAGTGTGGCAGTCACTGCTGCTTCGCCACCGGTTCTGGCGGCCGATTCCACCGACATCCGGGTCCGAACGACGCCGGGCGCAATAATGTAGGCGAGAATACCTTTAGAAGCGTAATTGCGCGCTACAGTCTTGGTCGCTGCTGCAATTGCGGCCTTCGAAGCAGCATACGCGATCGCCGCGGGATTGGCAGTGCCGCGTGTCCCGACCCAGCTTCCGATGCCAATAACTGCGCCAGGTTCGCTGTAGTCGAGCCATCGCCGTACGGCGTGTCGCATCAGCCTCGCTGGCGCTTGCACATTGACTTCGATGGTTTCCGACCAGACCGTCTCCCATTCCTCGATCGGATCGCTGATACCCCCGGTCTGGTGCATTACAGCCGCGTTGTTGACCAACACGTCCACTCGCCCATGAGCGGCGCCAAGGGCCTCATCCCAGAATGAATCGACCTCGCTCATTTCTGCAAAATCCGCCTTGAGGAGAATGGCACGTTCCGGTGCGGCGGCAACGGCTTGCTCAGCGCCGTCACGGTCTTTGCCATAGTGTGCAATCACCTGCGCGCCGGCGGCCAACATGAGCCTGGCTGTCGCAGCCCCAATTCCCTTTGAAGCGCCGGTCACAATAACTGTCTTGTTGGAGAGGTTACCCATAGAATCTAGCTTCTTGTAACGAATGGTTTGCTGCGCAAGGCGGGATTGCAGCGGGCGTAAGGTGCAGGGAGCTCGATTTCCTCGCCCAAAGCCATCGCCGCACGCCATACCCAACGCGGATCCCAAAGCATTCCACGCGCGAGCGCAACCATGTCGGCCTGCCCGGTCGAGACGATCGTCTCTGCCTGCATCGGATCCGTTATCTGGCCTACCGCCATTGTTGGAATGCCGGTCTCCTGGCGGATCGCTTCCGCAAAGCCGACCTGATAACCCGGTCCGACAGTGATCTCTTGCCGCTGATCGAGGCCACCACTCGATACGTCAACCATGTCACACCCTGCCTCCTTCAGTTGGCCGCAGAACTCGATCGATTGGGGAAGATCCCACCCTCCGTCGATCCAGTCCGTCACGGACAGACGTACAAGAACCGGCTTGTCTTCAGGAATCACGGCCCTAACCGCACGAAAGACCTCCAACGGATAGCGCATTCGGGCTTCCGGTGAGCCGCCATACCCATCGGTCCTGCGGTTCGTGATCGGCGAGAGGAACTGATGCAGCAGGTATCCGTGCGCAACGTGCACCTCAACGGCATCAAAGCCTGCTCGCTCGGCACGTCGCGCCGCCTGGACGAAGGCCGCCTTCACACGATCAAGCGCTGCGTCATCCATAGCACGCGGTGCTGGCCAACCTGGCAGATAGGGAATGTCCGACGCACTTTCCGTCTCCCAGACACCCTCGTCTTCGATAAGGCCGCCGCCCTCCCATGGCGGAACGGTGCTGCCTTTGCGTCCGGAATGTCCAAGTTGCATTCCGATCCTTGCTGACCCTACAGAGCGCATGAATGACAGGATTTGCGAGAATGCCGCCTGCTGTGTGTCGTCATATAGCCCGGTGCATTGAGGCGTGATCCGACCATCGGGTTCCACACCTGTGCATTCGACGAAAATAAATCCGGGGCCCGACTGCGCGAATTGGCCAAGATGCACCATATGCCAGTCGCCGGGCACCCCGTTTTCAGCCGAATACTGACACATCGGCGAAACCGTCACGCGATTTTGAAACGTGACGGAGCGTAGCGAGAGCGGCGAAAAGAGAGTACTTGGCATGTTGGATTTCCTTGCTGGCGGCCGTGCGGTTTCGTTCGCGCTGGAAACATCGCTATGGCAGATGAACACGCCAATACCCACGTGACAAGAGCCGGCCCGGCTCTCGGATTATTGCTAATTTTCTAATCAGGCGAGGCCTGCCTCGACCGGAAAAACCGCCCCGGTTATCCCAGCCGACTCGTTTGACGCCAGGAAGTAAGCGACGTTGGCAACATCCTCTACCGTCACGAGCTTGCCAAGTGCCGTTTCTGCAGCATATGCGGCTAGAGCTGCGTCCGGATCCGGACCGCCGGACCGGTGGCGTTTCCTGACGCGTGCGACGAGAGCTTCGGTCGCGACCGGCCCTGGCGCAAGCGCATTGACGCGGATGCCGCGGGGGCCAAGGTCCAGCGCTGCCGCCCGCATCAAACCGATGACGGCATGTTTGGAAGCTGTGTAAAGCGCCTGTTTCGGATGCGCTCTATAACCATTTAGAGACGCCATTACGATCGCCGATCCGTGTCCAGACATTTCGAGGGAGGCAGTAAAGGCGCCGATGGTCGCGGCGACACCCCAGACGTTGACAGCCATGACATGCCGCCATTCTTTGGCGTCCAGTTCATCGAAGTTGCGCCATGGTGGCACGACACCGGCATTGGCGACGACGACATCCACCATTCCGAGTCGGTCAGCGAGGGATTTCAGATCGTCTTGCGCGGTCTCGGACGCAAGGTCGATAGCAGCGACTTCCCAGTCGGCAGGAAGATGGTCAGCCTTGGTTGGCAAATCGACCACCGTGATCGCAGCACCGGAGCGCGCTAGTCGTTCCGCAATTGCGTGCCCCAGCCCCTGGGATCCGCCGGTGACGATAGCCTTGCGGCCGTTCAGGTTTCTTTCTTCGGTCATGTTGCGGGAATTTTCTCCGGAATGTACGATTCAAGCCAGCGTATCGATACACCAGTTTGATTTAAGAGCTGACTAGAGCGAAAGGGCAGATATTGCAGCCTACCAGATCAAGCCGGATTGTCATATTGGGGGCCGGGTCGATCGGGGTTTCTTTCGCCGCGACATTCGCCGACGCGGGCGGCAAAGTTGCACTGGTCGA
>JAOTYM010000098.1 GCA_029861845.1 Gammaproteobacteria bacterium
GAGGTCATGAACGCGCTTGGCTGCGATGCCATGACGGCCCATTGGGAGTTCACGTACGGTCAGGAACGGGTCCAGGAGCTTAGGCAGCGACTCAAGTTTCCGTTTCTTGCCGGCAACGTCGTCGACACCGATTGGGAGGAACCCGTGTTTGATGCGATCAGTTATTTTGAGCGCAGCGGGGTCAAGATCGCGGTCATCGGGCAGGCGTTTCCGTACACGCCTATCGCCAATCCGCGTTATAAAATCCCCAAGTGGTCGTTTGGGATTCGCGAAGAGGCAGTACGCGACCATGTTGCTAAGGCGCGCAAGCACGGTGCGCAGCTCGTAGTGTTGTTGAGCCATAATGGCTTTGATGTCGATCGTAAACTTGCCACCCGTGTCGAGGGGATCAATGTCATTCTCACCGCCCACACGCATGATGCCTTGCCGGTCGCACTTCGAGTCAATAAAACCCTGCTTATCGCCTCGGGCTCCCACGGAAAATTTCTCTCGCGGCTCGATGTAAAGATGGTTGGTGAACGGATGGCTGACTACAAGTACCGGCTTATCCCTATTTTTGCCGACGTAATTACTCCTGATGCGGGTGTGGCTGCATTGGTTAAGAAGATCCGTACGCCCTATGAACAAGAGATAAGTCCTGTGCTAGGGCGCACAGAGACGCTTTTGTATCGTCGCGGTAATTTTAACGGGACATTCGACGATCTTATCTGTAATGCGTTAATGGAAGAGCGTGATGCGGAGATTGCCTTGTCGCCAGGCTTTCGTTGGGGTGCGACCCTCCTTCCCGGACAAGACATCACGGTGGACGACGTTTACAATCAAACGTCGATTACTTATCCGAACGTGTACCGCCTCGAAATGTCCGGTGAGCAGCTCAAGCTTATTTTGGAAGACGTCGCCGATAATTTGTTCAACCCTGATCCATATTTTCAACAGGGCGGTGACATGGTTCGCGTGGGCGGCATGGGCTATCGTATCGATATTCGTAAGAAAATCGGTTCCCGCATCTCGGATATGACACTGCTGAAGACGGGGAAGCCGATCGACCCCGATCGGAAATATGTTGTCAGCGGGTGGGCATCCGTGAATGAAAGCACAGAAGGACCACCCATCTATGACGTCGTCTCACGCTACATCGCGCGCAAGAAGCTCATTTCGCTCAAAGAGAATACGACAATCAAGGTCGTCGGCATCTGAAGCCAGGGTCGCCGACGAGACCAGGTCTTGAGTGGGTTCGATATTTCTTACGCCGGCGCTCTCGTTGCCGGCCTACTAAGTTTTGCCTCCCCCTGTGTACTCCCGCTGGTCCCCCCTTACTTATGCTTTCTGGGCGGCGTCACGATGGAGCAGTTGATCGACAGTGGGGCGGCTCAAGCCAGTGGAGCACGCCGGGTGTGGGTGACCGCGATCGCGTTTGTATTGGGGTTTGCGAGCGTGTTTATCGCATTGGGTGCGACCGCGACCACGTTGGGCAAAGTTGTTGGCGAGCATCTAAATATCATGAGCTATATCGCCGGTATCGTAATCATCGCCCTGGGGTTGCACTTTCTTGGGGTATTTCGCATCGGCATGCTGTACCGGGAGGCACGATTCCATATCGGACAGCGACCGGCCGGGGTTGTCGGCGCCTACGTTGTGGGTCTTGCCTTTGCGTTCGGTTGGACGCCCTGTGTGGGCCCGGTACTGGCCGCGATTCTGTTCGTGGCGGCAAGCGAGGACAGCGCACTATACGGCGCGATACTGCTAGCGGTCTACGCAGCTGGTATCGGTATCCCGTTTCTGGTGGCGGCGCTGGCAGCTGGACCTTTCATGGCATTCGTAAAGCGCTTTCGCCAACACCTCAACCGGGTCGAGCAGGTGATGGGTGTATTACTGGTGGCGACGGGTATCTTGTTTCTCACCGGCTCCATGGCTGACATGGCTTATTGGTTGCTCGAGACGTTTCCAGGGTTGGGGGCAGTCGGTTAGCGCACGTGCGTGTTAACCGAAACGTAGAACTAGCATGCGCCCATGAGAACGAATGGTTCGGATGTGGCCGGTCACGGCACGCTCATCTTTACCGTCGACTGCCTCAACTAAGTTGCCGGTGGTCTTAAGCATATCTTCAATCAATTGCCGAAATTCCTTATTCGTTTGATATTGTGGCGGCGCCTCGTCCCGGCATCTCGCCGTCAAGTAAGCGACCACCGCCGCTACGTTCTTGATGTCATTTGCCTGTTGGATGGAGCTAAGATCTGGCGGCTGCTTAACGAAGGTATCAAGCCCATCGATGACGGTATCGAGTTCGTCGACGCGATCAGCAAAGACCCAGACAGAGTTACGCTTACGCAATGCCGCCATTTCACTTTGCACCTGCACCAATGTTTGCTTGCTGGCCTGAAGGTCGCCGTCATTGGCGGCAGCCAGCGCCGCATCGAGGTTGCCCGAGACCTGCCTTAACGACTTACCCCACATCGGGTCGCCAGCAAAGGCGTCTGGTGGCGAGTCGGCGAACCGTTTCAGCACCAACTGCCATTTCGCCTGCATACGTTGGAGTTCGAACGCGGCAACACCAGGATTGCCCGTCCTCACGTAGAAGCTGGCCGCGCGATGATGTTGAAAAGCCTCGGCGACTAGTACATTGAAATCAACGAGTTGGCTCGCGCTTATCGTCCTTGGAAAGAACACCGCGACTAATATGATAATCGTGATTCGGGCCGTAAGCCTCTTTGCCATTGCGCTCTCCCTTAGAACAATCCTAACAGCAACCATGCCACGGCGTGGGCTACGTCGTTGGCGTACAGATCGAGCGAGAAGTGATTGGTGTCCTCGATCACGACGATTTTCGTGTCGGTTGTCTTGGTTGTGTCGCGATGGTCACAGGTCCGCCTTCAGAACGGGGAACATCAGCCGATCTACCGGTGCGTAGTCATCCGTCAATACTGGCACCCCACTCTGTTCCATCTCCACCTTTAGTTTGTCTGTTGGCCAGCGACGCCAGGATTTGCGGCTGCCGTTATCGGCGATTCTTTGCGATTCGACCCTTGACGTGGCGCTAGGATGTGCCGATGCCAGAACAAGGAACGTCATGCGCCCGCCCATCATCATTTGTTCCGAGTCGACCCAGACCTCGACATTGGCAAAGACCTCGAACAGGGTTCGGACCGCACTCAGTAGAAACCGCGGTGCGAGCGCATGATCTACCACGCTGAGAGTATAAAGCCCGTCAGGTTTCAGTCGTTTTTGAATCTCGCGCGCAAACTCGCGCGTCACCAAATGGGCTGGTATGGAAATATCGTGGAAGGCGTCTCCTACAATGATGTCGAATTGTCGTTCCGGTGGCAGCCACTGTAGCAGCAGCCGCGCGTCCTGGTGCGCAATCCGCAGGTTGGGCGAAGCCCGAAGCCACATCTGCTCTTGTGCGACTTGAGTTACGGCTGGGTCGATTTCCGCGACGGTGATCTGTGAGTGGGGGAACGCCGTGCTCCACGCACGCGGCAGCGTATAGGCCCCGCCGCCGACAAAGAAGGCCGAAAGCGTGCCATCAGCCAGCCCCCGGACCGCAAGCAGTCGATCGGTGAGCTCCGCATACGACGTGTGAAACCATCCTGGTTCGTCTCGATCATTGATGCCATGTCCGAGGTGATCTAGCACCATCACTGCGCTCGCTCGTCCGGTTTCATGGGTGTAATCGATGACGCGAATGCAGTAGTAGTCGCTTTCTTCCGTGCACGGACTCGCAAGGGCAGCGATACGGTTGGCGGTTACGATGCCGATCACCAAGATCGGGATGGTAATGATTGAAATAGCACCGACGACACGGCGTCCGATGCCGCTGACAATCGCGAACACGCTACCGAGAATCGCATAGACGCTGGCTATCATGAGCACAGTGCCGATGGACCCAATCCAGGAAATGAATAGGTAACCCGCCGCCAGGGTTCCGACGATGCTGCCAACCGCACCGAGGGCATACATTTGCCCGATCACACGGCCATGTGTATGTGATGCGTCATCCACGGCGAGTTTGGTCAGTATCGGTGAGACCACGCCGACAAAAAGACTCGGCAGAAAAAACAGACATGTCGTCAGCAGCACAATCGCTAGTATCGGGTGGAGACCGGAGGCGAGAATGCCTGGTGATAGCAATCGGATTAGCACTAGGCTTGCCGCCGCCGTGCCAGCTGCCAGCAGCATGGCTGCCGCCAGCACGCGGTATGAACGCGATCGAGTGCCACCACTAAGCTCCCCGCCGATCCAGTGACCAAACGACAACCCCGCGAGCACCACGGCGATGATTGCTGTCCAGGTATAAAGTGACATACCTACGTACGGGGCGAGGATCCGGCCGGCGACAATCTCGATGATTAATGCCCCGGCCGAGGAAAAGAATATGGCGATACCATAGCCGACACGTCGGCGCGGGCTGCTCCTCGTGTCATTGGTGTCGCTCATATCTTTTCTCTGTATGACACTGTCATTGAATAACAGATACTGCCTATGATCTGCGGTCAGAGAATTATAACCGACTGCAACATCTCGATCTGTGAGTGTGCCATGCCTTTTTGGCAATGATGTGGGCCTATGCACTTAGTAATAGCCCAATATGCATTTAGTAATATACTAATTGTTCTCGAACTGCGTTATTTAGTAAGTCTTATCCGCGCGGATCGGCGGTGCGGGGTGTGGGTGTTCGTGAGAAAATGCTTGCAGGAGCGGTCTGATTAAGAAGTAAACAGCAATTATGATCTATAGGGAGGCACAATGGCTGATCAAGAACTCGATGCGCGCGGACTGAACTGCCCACTTCCAATTTTGCGCGCCAAGAAAGTATTAAACGGCATGAATAGCGGACAGACACTGCATATCATCGCCACCGATCCAGGTTCGGTCAAGGATTTCGAAGCGTTTGCAAAGCAGACGGGCAACGAGCTGCTGGAGTCCGCTGAGGCTGACGGTGAATTTTCCTTCGTTCTAAAGAAGGGTTAATCTTTTCCTTCGAGCGTCTTGACCTTCGCCAGGGGAGGCGAACTAGATGACGGATAAAAAATTAGCAATCATTGCGACCAAGGGTACCCTCGATTGGGCTTATCCACCTTTTATCCTGTCGTCTACGGCGGCGGCTTTGGGTTATGAGACGCAGGTCTTCTTTACTTTCTACGGGCTCCAGCTACTAAAGAAAAAGATGAATCTTAAGGTGAGCGCACTCGGTAATCCGGGTATGCCGATGCCGATGGGCATGGACAAGTGGTTCCCGGTATTGGGGACGGCGCTGCCGGGCATGGAAAGTATGATGACGTTTATGATGAAAAAGAAAATGAAGGCCAAGGGGATTGCCAGCGTTGAAGAACTGCGTGATATCTGTCTTGAATCGGAGGTTAAATTGATCGGCTGCCAGATGACGGTGGATCTGTTTGACCTCCGTCGCGATGATTTAATTGACGGGATCGACTACGTTGGGGCGGGCTCGTTCCTCAGTTTCGCGGGAGACGCGGATATCTGCTTGTATATCTAAGTGTCAGCATTTGTTGCCGTGGTCGTCGATCAAGGGGTACGAGCGTACCCCTTTCGTTTTTCCCGTCTACAATATGTGACCAGCTCGATTTGAGTGTCGAAAACCCGATATATGCAAGGAATTAACGTCATTAAGCATGTAACAACCGATGCCATACTTCATTTACAGAATTTCACCGGCGAGGAAGCTGGATTTGGTCGACTCGTTCGACAGCTACCGAGACGCAAAGCGGGCGGCGACCGCCTTGCGTATTGCCCAAGAGCCAGATGACGCCTGCACGGTGAAGATAGTATTTGCAAAGGACTCGGCAGAGGCTGAGCAATTACTACGAACTGAGCGCGAGCGCCCACCATCGGAGGATGATTAACGCCGACAGCGTCGCTCGCGAGGGTCTCTCGCGCACCATGGCCATGCACCAGCAGGGGCGCCTCGAGGGCGCCCCTGCCTCGCCGATGGATTCGTGCTTTAACCCCACACGTCAGCCGTGATGCTCGAGTACCAGCCAGCGGCATATCTTGCTTCGTCCCGACGGAACATATCCGTGGCATCCTTAGGGCTGACGCCACCCGCCCCCTTGACCTTGACAATTTCATTGCCCTTCAGGCGGTACACGGCGGCCACCGAAATGCCGTATTCGGGGCCAACGAGGCTATAGCAGGTGTTGACATAGGAAGGATCGGGCATCGTCTCCCCGCGCAAAGACGCCACGATTGCGGCCGCACAGACTTTGGCCTCACTACCTGCCGCAAAGCCGGATTTGGGCAGCGGACTGGCAATAGCGGCATCACCGATGACATGGATATCCTTGTGCATAGCGGACTCGAAGGTTCTTTGGTTTACTGGACACCAGCCATCCTTATTCACCAGCCCCGCCGTGTGGGCGATCGTACCCGCGTGCTGCGGCGGGATGACATTGACAACGTCGCCTTTCTGAGGCTTGCCGAACACCGGATAGACTGTCCTCGTCTTGGGATCGACCCGTTCGATCGCGCCCCCATCCGATTGCTTGATCCATTCAATCATCCCGGGATAGAGCTTTTGCCATCCTTGCATGAATAGCGGCTGCTTGGAGAACTTGTCCTTGGCATCGTAGATCAGGATCTTGGACCGGGGCTTGGCCTGCTTGAGGTAGTGGGCAATCATGCAGGCGCGTTCGTACGGTCCCGGTGGACAACGGAATGGATTGACCGGCGGGGCGATGATGACGACGCCGCCGTCCCGCATTTGCTCGAGTTGCTTGCGCAGGGTCGAAGTCTGCGGTCCCGCCTTCCAGGCGTGCGGCATGGTTTGGCTCGCTGCTTCGTCGTAACTTTCGATCGCGCCCCATCGGAAGTCGATACCGGGGGAAACCACCAAACGGTCATACCGCAGGCGCTTCCCGCCCGCCAGCATGACCTTCCTGGCGGCGGGGTCGATCGCTGTCGCCCTGTCGTGAATCACTTTAACGCCGTGATTCTGGCGCAACTTGTCGTAGCCATGGGTGATCGAGCCGATCGTGCGCAATCCGCCCAACACGGCGTTGCTGAACGGACATGTAACGAACTTGGTGTCCTGCTCAATCAATGTGACTTTAAGGCGCGGGTCGAACGCACGAATATACTTGGCACAGGTGGCGCCGCCGAAGCCGCCACCCACCACCACCACGCGGCGCCGTGCCGCTTGCGCAACAATCGGCCAGCCCATGGCCGATGCGGCGCCCGCCGCGCTCATCAGCTTGATGAAATCCCTACGCGTAAAATCGCTCATACCTTTATCCTCCTGTTTCTTATTTCCGGTTAGCGAAGTATTGGGCGATCAGCTTGATCTCCTCGTCGGTATAGCCTTTGGCGTGGCGCCCCATCACGGTGGAGTCCCGCGCGCCCGAGCGAAATTCTTTCATGGCGCTCTCGATAAAGCTGGCTGACTTTCCGGCGATGCCAGGAACAGACCCCGGGCTGTTGCCATCTGTCCCGTGACACCCGGCGCAGGAGACGCTGAGCATGGCGCCCCGAGTCAACTCGGCCGATTGGCCGGGGACGGTGAGTATGAGCAAACTCGCCACACCCACCGCTGACATGATTAAGGCCCGACATGACTGACGCATTGTTTTTACCTCCCTTGCCTATCTAGTGGTTACTCGCCCTGTGCACAGTTTACAGGGACAAGAGATCAAGTAACTGATCACGGGGGACAGCTCTTTTCCTTGATCCAGATCAAGTAGGCGTTTGTTTAATCAGCAAGACCTGCGAGGGGGGAGTATTCCCGTCTACTGCGCTTTGTTTCGCTTGCCGCTGCACAAATTTACAGGAAAAACGCCAGAAAAACTGGCGACGACTGGCCATGTTAAGCCCCTCTGGATTGGGGGGTGTTACGCAAAGCTCACCCAGGTGGTCGCGATGTATGTGACAGCTCTCTTCGAGCTCACACCTCTGTGGACATGAGTCCAGGCGGAAATAGGATTAGCTTACCTTCTTCAGGCTTTATTTTGACCTCCTGAAACAGAAACTCGGTTTCGCCACCGCCTCCTTCGACATCGTTCAGATACCAGATGGCGACGAGTTGTCGTTGACTGAATTCGCCCGGGGCGCCATCCACGTGCCGATGATAGAACTCACCGGGTTTGGTTCTTTGCATGTTGTATCGCACATCCTTCCATCTCTTTGCATACTTCGGGCGCGAGTGCATGCCTAATTTCGTAGATAAAGCTGCCCGGCTTGATTTCTTGAATACACGTTGGTGCAGCTGGTTTGGACTGTGTCATTTTTGGTAGCTGCGAGTAGTCAATCACAAGTCTGAGTGATAGCCTGCTAGTCGTCTTCAGGCACTAAGGTTTCCGGTGCCTTGATCAACTTGGTGTTAGACATTTCCCCATGCGTGTCGATCTGTAGGCCCTGGACCCCCGGGAATCGGCGTAAGATGTATGCAGCCATAAGCAGTGCTAGTTTCTTGTTCCCGGTATGCATGGCCGTAAGTATCTTGTCGGCGGCTATCTGGCAGCGTTGCACCCCGTCTGGGTTTTCGACAAATTGCCGACTCATCTGCCACCCCTGATCCATGTCGTGATCCATCTTTGTGAAGAAATCTCCGCCTTCCTCTATCATTTCCGGTGGCACATCTATCGTGTACGACGCGTCATTAATGTATATATTTATCCGCATTCAGGTTTTACTACGTACATGGTCAACCTGCTTGGTTGCTCTGAATTTATTTGCTTCATGATATTCTACGTTAACTATCGATCACAACCGGACGACGTGTGGGTCCGTCGACACTGCTAAGCTGCCGATGTTAAGGTTATCTTAATAACGACGTTCTAGTCGGAGATCTCAATGAGCAAGATACTGGTTGAGCACGACCCCTCACCGATGAAATTAGAGGTCATAGGTGTTGACAGTTGGCCACTATGGACAAGGGATGTGTCTACGTTTGAACGGCGTTACGATCAAACAGAGATGTGTTACTTTCTTGAGGGGGATGTCATCGTGACCCCGACTGACGGTCAGCCGGTCCAAATGGGTGAAGGCGATCTAGTAACGTTTCTAGCAGATCTTTCATGCGCTTGGGAGATCCGGTCGCCGGTCAGGAAACACTATCGAGTGGGTTGATCCTAGCGCTCACTTCCAGAGATCGACCTGTATCCCTTGCTCGCGTAAATGGTCAGCGCGCGCCGATATAAAGCGCTGGAAACTAGGTTCTCGCTGATAGGCGCCGGAGGCAACATAATCCATTATGGATTGCACGTGAAAGGCCTTAAACATGGCCTCGATGCGCATGACCTCCGCCCCATTATCGAAAAACACAATCGCGGGCACATAGGCGATATTTAGCCTATCGGCCCATTCTCGCGCCGTGGTCTTCTTCCCGGTTGGTGTTACGACGGGTGCATTGCTCCAGCGGTCAAGCTGAAATACTTTGAAGCGACTGATTTGCTCCTGAGTCGCTGGCAGTTTGAGAATATTCGCATGCAGTACGTCACAGGCGGCGCAGTCTTTTTGCTCGAAAAACACCGCCATCGGTTTCGTGCCCTTACGGTTGGCAAACTCAAAGGGTGGTCCCACGAAAAAGGGTTGCTCGTGTAGCTTACCGGCGGCAGACGGTGGTGACAGCTTGGCATAATACTCGGGAAATCGCGTATCGGCTTCTCGTCTTTCAGCCACATATTTCAATGCCGCAAAGAATTGGTGTGGCGGGTAATACCCATTGACTCGTAACACCACCTGCCCCTGTTCATTAAAGAACAAAAGAGTTGGCGTGAACCACACCTTGAGCTTGGCTGCGTACCGTTTTTCCGAAAGCTTGTTTCCTGAGAAATCGATGACTTCACGATTGCCCCACATATTGATTTCCAAGAAATCGAAGTGCTTTCGTGTATAGTCGACGATACGCTTTTGACTAAAGTTGGTGTTGATCAATGCGGCACAGTAGGGACAGCCATCCTGGTGGAAGAAGACCGCCAAACGCTTGCCCTCGGCGGCTGCCCCAGTCACATCGTCTTTCAGATCAAGAAACGAAACTTTGAACCACGACGGCATCTCAAACTCACCGATGCCGGTGATGGACGCCTTTTCTGTTGCCGCCTGCAGCAGGAATGGAAATAGTACAATTGCCGTGATCAACAGCGCTCTGCTCGCGCCCTTGCACATGTGGCACCTCGTTGAACCGGCCTGGGTACCCCAGGCTTGCCGGTTGTTAGAACGATGTACTTATACCCCTGCCGCGAGAAATTGCAAGAGACTGGAAATATAGTCAAAGCTTATTCGGATGATTGGAACCGGACACGCTAACGATACGTATAGCGCACCTCATGTTAGGTTAGTGTCTATCCCCATTGGGATACGCCAATTGTGACAGGGTACGCGTGGCTGGATGTTTGCCATCATTTGTTTAATTTAAGGTGACTTGCCGACCCGAGGCGGATGCAATACTATTCGGCCCGCAAGATATTGCATCGAGTGCAGTGAGAGTCGGGGATGGACAAAATATATTACAAGATGATCGATGAGCTGCAGAAGATGGATGTCGATTGCGACTATATCCAGGGCTGGGCCGGTGGCTATCTCGGTAATCCCAAGCGCGAAGAGCAGCGGCTAACGGATGCCTATAATGCGGGCTATGAAGATGGCCAGAGCAAAAACACGAACAACGCCGGGTCCTGGAAGCGAGAAGGCTGATGCTCGGGAAAAGCGTTCATCCCTTTACAATTCAGATTGTCTTACCTATTCGGGATCGAGCGTCACGTTGGACTTGGTTCGAGCCGATCCGAATAGATCATCTACGCCCATCTTTAGGTTTTCGACCGCGTCGGGCGCATCAACCGTCATGACCTGGTCCTTGACCCAGCGATTCACCTGAGTGGACTCCATGACCGTCAGGATTTTTTCGCCGAAGCACCGCAGCAATTCAAAACCAGGCCGTTCGTCGGCGAACGATGCTTGAGAATACTCAGAGACACGTTCATTAAGTAACGTGATAAAAGGACGACGGTAATCACCTGGCCCCATGATTTCAGCCTGGTTTCGTTGCAGGTGCCTGGCCACCTCTTGCGCTAGGGTGGTTATGAAGTGTTCGCGGGCCGCATCGTCCATATCGGCGTGCGCGAATCGGTCTGCGCTATGAACCAGCAAAACCAAATATTCCGCGATTACACTCATACGCTGTTCGTCTGAATCATACACGAAGTCTTGCGCATGCAAGTTCTTTGTAGCTGACAGCGCGATCTGCCAGACAATATAAGCCAGAGCGACTGCATTGTCTTCGAGCGATACTGGCTTGGTCCTGTCACGGCGCCACTTGCTCCTAATCTGTCTCTTCATAGCTCGTTCCCGCTGTCGCGGGGTTGCGTGAAAAATGCGGGAAATGGGACCCTAAAGGCCTATGCCGTCGCCTTGAGTAGCGTAGGCTACACGGCCATGCTAATTTTGCAACAAGGATTGTTCACGTGGACAGACTCTCATGACAGCCGATTCTATACATCGCGAAAGCAAATCCAACTGCACGTTCCCGCAGCCACTATGCGATATCGTGCAGAAGAACTGTGATATATCCGATGCGAGGTATGCCGGCGACTATAGTCTATGTACCTACCTGCTCAAGATGCGGGAATACTATCGTTGGGAACAGGGCGTCACCTTCGGCACTAAGCTATCTCATGAGGTAGTGGGAGAGTGGGTTGAGAAGCGTGAACGCAAGTGGAACCAACTTGAGACAACCCCTTATTCTCCGTTACACGTGACGGGGCACCGGTTTGACCCCTTTGATAACGATGGGATAAACAGGGAACTGTTGCCACGTGGACTCGTCTACAGCGGTGGCTATGGACGCTTTTGTAAGCCGCATTTTTTCCTTGGACGATTGCTACGGATTGAACGGTTTCGCAATTATACGGTGCTGGTGTCTGCCGATGAGTACGCGCGTGACTTAACTGCGCCGCCTGCTATGACGCGGGACAACACTATATTTGTTCGGTGCGAATCGCTACGTCGCATGGTGTGGGAGAAGGTAGAGGATTGGCAGTGGAAAAAAGCAAATCGCGCGATGACAAGCGCAATGGCGTACTATAACATCGAGCACGATCTTGACGAGGCGATAGAAAAGATCACCGAAAACGAGCTCGAAACAGTAATTCTGCATGAGCTTGGTGAAATCTTGGCGGGGGACTTGCTTGGGGACGGCTGGAATCAAATGTTGGCGGCGGTGGGCCGCACCCCGGCGGAGATGGTGATTCGGGCGGTCCGCGATCAACTATCAGATTACTTGTCTACGCTTCCCGCTCTGTTCGAGCTTGAAAACTTGCCCTCCATTCACTTTTACTTCGCAAACTTGACCGGTATGCGAAAGGAGTTGTGCCCCACGCTTGTGCGCGATTACCAGCGGTGGGTAGACACCGGCAACCTTGCGGGGCTGAAGAAGTCAGTGCCAATCGGGAAACAGCACTGGTTGGCGGTCGCACAGAGTGCACTGCGGTCGTATGATGAGCATGGTGACCAGTGCGTGCCTCACATCGAGCCCCTGATGGAAAGCGGGCGACTGTAGACGCTAAGCTAGACACGCAGTCGCCCCAGGAATTCAGTAGCGCATGCTCCTACCTATCCCCCAGGTACTCAATCAAAATCAGTTAGACGACGTACGACGGTTGCTCGCTACCGCCCAATTTGTCGACGGTAAGGTTTCAGCCGGAATGGCAGCAAGGCGGGTGAAGAATAATGAGGAGGTGGCCGGGGACGCAGCGCAGCTTGATGAACTAAATAAGATTGTAATGGGCAGTCTTGTTCATCACTCCGTATATCTCAATGGAGCGCTGCCCCACCGTGTCGCTGCGCCGTACTATGCGCGCTACGCGCCCGGGATGGCCTACGGGGACCACGTCGATGATCCCGTAATGGGTCCAGGGCCACGGTATCGCTCGGACATTGCTATTACGATTTTCCTAAGCGATGGCGAACGCTATGATGGGGGAGAATTGGTGATCCGCACGTCTTTTGGTAACAAAGAGGTTAAATTGCCGGCTGGTGATGGGATCATGTATCCTGCGTCCAGTCTTCACCATGTAACGGCCGTAACTCGAGGCGAGCGCTTGGTTGCGACCACTTGGGTACAAAGCCTGGTGCGAGATCCCGAGAAACGTCAACTCCTGTACGAGCTCCATCTGGCGCGGGAAAAACTACTCGATGCCCAGCCGGGTACGGCGGAAACCGCACGTGTGAATACAGCCTATGTGAACCTGGTGCGGATGTGGGCAGAAGTATGACAGCGTACCGGCTTGTATCCGGCACAAGAATTATCGATGAGATCCTTTTTCTTCGTGCGCAAGGTCGACAAGCTTTGTAGCTAGTTCATCATACTCCTTGCGGTAGTTTGCCAATAAGTGCCCCTCGGTGTCGTCATAATAGTCGGCTAGATCGAAGCCGTGTTCGTGCTCATATTCGGAAAATTTTCTTTGCAGCTCTAGCATTTTCTTTATCAGCTGCTGCTTGTTAGTCGTCATCGCGATCTCCACTATGCTCGTTGATACCAAACAAATTATACCACCGATTACTCCGGGCGAACTGAAATGCCAGGGTCGCCCGCAACATCCTGCCCAGTCGCTGCAAGAAAGATGACAAGAGTAGCGAACCGGTAGACCCTTTTTGCATGCGTTCGGGCAATCCCGCGATCCGACTCGCTTGCTTGCAAGGGTCGCCAGGAAACAGTTCATACAACACCTGCATATCGACCTTTTGAGTGCTCCAGACTTTCTGCATTCCTTTCACGATGTCTCGATTATCGGGGAGCGCCTTGTCGTGGTAGATGTACTGGGCGCGCAGATACCTGATTACATCCCAATGTTGCTGAGTCAGGTGGATGTCTTGTTGACCAGCAATCACCTCGGCAACACGCCCGTTCCACTCTTGCTGGTAAATTAGAAAGCCAGTTTTCGTTGTCTCGATGTTTTTGCCGT
>JAOTYM010000099.1 GCA_029861845.1 Gammaproteobacteria bacterium
CGGGGGCACACACATTAATCTGATCGATACGCCTGGATACCCCGACTTCATGGGTCAGGCGTTAACGGCACTGCCGGCGGTTGAGACGGTGGCGGTGGTCATTAGTGCGCAGGCGGGCATCGAGATGGTGACCCAGCGCATGATGGAGCGTGCGGCTGAACGCAAACTTTGCCGCATGATAATTATCAATAAGATCGATGCCCAGGATGTGGATTTGCCGGCGTTGCTCGAAAACGTTCGCGCGACATTTGGCAGGGAGTGTCTACCCGTAAATCTACCTAGCGATGGCGGTCAGGCGGTAGTCGACTGCTTTTTCAATCCGGCTGGCAGCGCCGACTTCTCCTCCGTCGAGGATGCCCACACACAAATCGTCGACCAAGTTGTGGAGGTCGATGAGAAGTTGATGGAAGTTTATCTCGATCAGGGGGAGGTTAGCCCGGAACAACTGCATGATCCCTTCGAGAAGGCCCTGCGTGAGGGTCATCTGGTTCCTATTTGCTTTGTCTCAGGCAGCACCGGGGCTGGCGTTTCCGAGCTATTGGATGTGATGGCCAAGCTCATGCCGAATCCCAAAGAGGGTAACCCACCGCCTTTTCTGAAAGGTGAAGGTGATGACGCAGAGCCTGTCACGGCCGACCCAGATCCCGACAAGCACGTTCTCGCCCACGCGTTTAAGGTTTCAGTGGATCCGTTTGTTGGCAAATTAGGAATCTTCCGGATTCACCAGGGAACCATCGCCAAAGACACACAACTCTATGTCGGCGACGGTCGCAAACCTTTCAAGGTCGGGCACTTGTTCAAGCTTCAAGGCAAGGACCATCCGGAGATTGACCGCGGTGTACCGGGTGATATTTGCGCCGTGGCAAAGGTCGACGAGATACATTTTGATGCGGTGTTGCATGATTCCCATGACGAAGACAATTATCATCTTCGTCCCATGGAACTACCCACACCCATGGTTGGCCTGGCGATCCAGGCTAAGCAACGCGGGGACGAGCAAAAGATTGGCAGCGCGCTACAGAAACTAGCAGCGGAAGATCCCTGTTTCGTGGTCGAGCACAATGCGGCTATGAACGAAACGGTCATTCGCGGTCTTGGTGATCTGCATTTGCGCGTGATGCTCGAAAAGATGAAGGATCACCACGGCGCGGAGGTTGAAACACGCCCACCGAAGATTCCTTACCGCGAGACAATTAGTAAGAAATCGGAAGGCCACCACCGCCACAAGAAACAGACAGGCGGTGCCGGCCAGTTCGGTGAAGTGTATCTGCGGGTTGAGCCGCTGGCGCGTGGAACTGGCTTTGAGTTTGTCAATAAAGTTGTTGGTGGCGTCATCCCACAACAGTTTATTCCGGCGGTAGAGAAAGGGGTTCGCCAAGTGTTGGAAACGGGCGCGATAACCGGCTATCCGATGCAGGACATCAGGGTGATGGTCTATGACGGTAAGCACCACTCGGTCGATTCGAAGGAGGTTGCCTTTGTCGCCGCTGGCAAGAAGGCATTTGTCGACGCAGTGCTGAAGGCCAAGCCCATTACTTTGGAGCCTATCGTTTCGATTCAGGTGAGTGCACCGGATGCCAATATGGGAGATATCACCGGCGACCTGTCGGGTAAACGGGGGCGTATCAACAGCACGGAGACGTTATCGGGTGGAATGGTGTCGATTACCGGTCAAGTGCCGTTGAGCGAGCTCAATAACTACCAGTCCAAGCTCAAGTCGGTGACTGGCGGCCGCGGCTCGTATTCAGTGGAGTTCAGCCACTACGAGGCGGTTCCCGCCAACATTCAACAGCAGCTTATAGCCGAGTATAAACCTGGCAAGGAAGAGAGCTAGCCTGCCGGCAGGCCGGACTGGATCTAGTGCGACGGCTATGGGGAGTGGATACACACCCTTGTGATCCGCCGATGCGGACATGATTAGACGTTGCCTGCGGGAGATTACCCGTATCGGGCCTGGCTGGCACTTGCGATCGGAAAAATCCCCGCTGAATCAGCCCCTTGACACGCCATCCGTTACTGACGATGATGATCTATTAGGTATTTCGTGCCGAATACCCCCTTGACCAGTCCGGCTGGTACAAGCCATGTATACCCGCTACCTCGGTCTTAAAGAAAATCCGTTCTCGATCGCGCCCGATCCACGGTTTCTCTATTTGAGCCGCCGACATCAAGAGGCGCTGGCACACCTGATCTACGGTGTCACCGAAAGTGGCGGATTTGTACAACTAACGGGCAATGTGGGCACAGGTAAGACCATGCTCGTTCGCGCGTTGCTCGAACGCCTGCCAGAGACGGTCGAACTAGCACTGATCCTGTATCCGCTTTTATCGGTGCATGAGTTTATGCGCTCCATCTGTGATGAGTTAAGGATTGAGTACGCCAAGGACGCTAGCCTAAAAGACATGATCGATGCATTGAATGAGCATGTGTTGGCGAACTTCGCCAAGGGTCGACGCACAGTTCTGATTATTGACGAAGCGCAAAACCTGAACCGCGATGTGTTGGAGCAACTGCGTCTGCTCACGAATCTGGAAACCAGCAAAGAGAAGCTACTGCAGATTCTTCTCGTCGGGCAGCCGGAGTTAAAGAGCCTGTTAGCGCAGGAAGATATGCGCCAGCTGGCGCAGCGCGTTACGGCCCGTTACAGTTTGGGCCCGCTGGATGTGCATGAGACGTCCGAATACATCTTGCACCGATGTCTGGTAGCCGGTGCCAAGACACCGCTCTTCAGTGTACCGGCTATGCGTTGGGTTCACACGTTGTCAGGCGGCGTACCAAGAGTTGTTAATATTATTTGTGATCGTGCGCTGCTGGGTATCTACGCGCGCGGTAAGGCCTATGCCAATGCGAGTTTAGTTCGGCGTGCGGCTAGGCAGGTTGGGCAGCCGATCCCGAAGCATTTCCTGTGGCGCCCCAGCGCATTGGTAGCCGGTGCAGTTGTCGTAGGTCTGGTCGTTATCGGTTGGCAAATCTCGCCGCTATTCAAGAAAGATGCATCGAAAAGCCAGCAGGTCGCTGCCATACAGTCGGCGGATACCGGTAGCACTGATGTCGGTGCGGGGCTGTCGGTGATTGCGGCGGATGCCGAAGCGACATCGAACTCCGATCAAGTCGCGATGGTTAAACCATCCACGGCAACAACCGCCAAGGTAGACAACGATAGGACGCTAGAGCAGATCTTGGCGGGTCCGAACGTGCATACCGATACCGAGTCAGCCTTTGCTCAGCTATTTTTACGTTGGGGTCTTGTATATGCCGATTACACCGGCTCTACCGGATGTACACGGGCACAAAAGGTGGGTCTGCGTTGTATATTCCAATCCGGCACGTGGAATAACTTACGGCAGCTGAATCGTCCCGCCGTGGTTGAGTTGCTCGATGCCGATGGTCAGCGACACCATGTGCTGGTCAGCGCTTTGGATGATAATCAGATATTGGCGAATTTCGGCGGTCCAGAGCACAGCATCCCCATCAGCGAAATCGATCGTTATTGGTACGGGCAATATTTGTTGCTGTGGAAGCCGCTATCATCCAAGCAACGTGTGTTGCGTCGCGGGACCCGCGGTGAGGCTGTCGCCTGGTTGAGAAATATCTTGGCGCGCTATCACGGCGAGCCAACCCTAGCCAATGGCAACGACTTGTTCGACCGAGAGCTTGAAAGACAGGTAAAAGCGTTTCAACGTGACCATCAGCTGAAGTCGGATGGCGTGGTCGGGAGGCTCACCCTGATACGGTTGAACACCTATGATCCCGAGAAGGCAGCGCCGGTATTGTGGAAGGGTCCGCAGCGGAAGGCCAGTTAGCTATGTCCTATATTCTTGATGCGCTAAAGAAGTCGGAACAAGAACGTGGTATGGGTGGGATGCTGGTCCCCACGAATAGCGCGGGGACGCTGGCAGCGCCGCTCGATCGGCGTTGGTGGCCGATAATCCTGGCGTTGCTATTGGTCATCGTTGCGTTGGTAGTGCTCCTGCGGTTTTGGGCGCATGACGGTGTGCCGGCTAAGCCGGTAGCCGCCCAGGCCTCAGCCGAGACGATTGAGTCACGAACCGCAGTAACGGGCAGTGTAGAACGGTTGGAACTAAGCCGTGTCGACAGGCCCAATGTCCGTGATTTGGCGGAGCAGGCCGGGGTTCGTTTGGGAAAGCGAAAGCCAGAATCGATGAGTGAACCGAAATCTCCCAAGGCCACACCCGAAGTCGCTACCATGGCGGGCGCGCCGCCGCCGACCCTGGATGATTTCACGCAGGAGGAGGTACCCGAGGTGGATCCGGCCGACATCCCGTTCTTGCGACAGATGCCCGAGGCGTTCCGCCAGGGTGTCCCGGAGATGGTAGTCAACGTGCACCTGTATTCAGCTAATGAAGCCGAAAACCTGGTCTATATCAACGACCGTCACGCCCGCAAAGGCGACCGGATCGAAGGGGGTGTGAAGCTGGAAGCCATCGTGCACGACGGGGTGGTGTTGGATCACGGTGGAACAAAATTTAAGCTACCACGTCCTAACTAAAGCAAATCGATTCCCAAGTTAATCTATGCGAGTCGTGTTTGCACGTGAATCTCCGAGTGCAAGGTGCGGTGTACGGGACACTTGTTTGAGATCTCGAGCATGCGCTGGCGTTGCTCTGCTGTAAGATTGCCGTCAAGAACAAGTTCGCTGTCGATACGATCGATCTTCCCATCTTTTGTCTCACAATGTTCACAATCTTCAGCATGGATCCGACTGTGGCTGAGTTTTACCGACACCTTTTCTAGTGGTAGTTTTTTGTGGTTTGCATACATGCGCACCGTCATGCTCGTGCAGGTTCCTAGGGCCGCAAGCAGGAACTCATAAGGATCGGGGCCGGCATCGCGGCCGCCATGGCGCGTAGGCTCATCGGCCAACACATGATGCGTATCTGTAAACACATCTTGCCCAAACTTGCCGTCTGTTTCTCTGACCAAGACCTCTCCTGATCCTAATTTTGGGCGGGCCACATTTTCATCAGCTTCTTCTGACGCCGGGACATAGCGGCTCGCCCAAGCTGCGATCGTGTCGGCTACGTATTGTGAGTCCCGTTTTCGGGTCAGTAGGTGGTCAGCGCTATCGAGTGATACAAAACTCTTTGGGTGTCTGGCTGCCTCAAAGATACGGCGCGCACTGTCAATATGAACGATATCATCGGCCGGGGCATGGAAGATGAGCAGCGCTTTTTGCATCGTCCTGATTCGTTCGCTGAGGTTCTGTGTCGCGATGTCGTCTAAGAACTGTCTACTGATCGTAAAGGTTCTACCGCTTAGATTGACGACGGCGTATCCCTTGTCTTCGATCTCTTCGATGTTGTCTTCGAATAAGTGACTTACGTGCCCGGGCTCGGCCGGAGCGCCAATAGTTACCACCGCACGGACTTCAGGAACATCTCCAGCCGCCGATAGCACGGCTGCACCACCTAAGCTGTGACCAATCAGGATGGCCGGAGCTTCCAGTACGTCTCGCATACGATCGACAGCGCAAATCAAGTCGGCCACGTTGGAAGAAAAATTGGTGTTAGCAAAGTCACCTTCGCTGTTGCCGAGCCCAGTAAAATCAAAGCGCACGACGGCTACACCGCGTGCCGCAAGGGCACGGCTAACCCGGGAGGCAGCGGCAATGTCCTTGGAGCAGGTAAAGCAATGTGCGAACAACGCGTAGGCAATGGGCTTGGTATTTGGACTTTCAAGCAGCGCCGCCAGTTGCTGGCGCTGCTGATTTAGGAAGGTCAGTTTTTCTCGATGAATGGATTTGATCACTATAACCTCCGTCGGGTCTGCGGCAAGAATTGTCCTGACGTGCGTGGCAGGGATTGTTCCTACAATCCTTTTGCATTTCCTCCGTCCCTGGAGGTTAGATGCCCACGACTCCATGGATGGAGCAGGTAGAACCGCGTCGGGAACAGCGGTCGAAGCGCGGCCTACAATCCCACTGCATTTTTTCCATTGTATCTGGATGTGCAGGTGCCGCGAAGCACAAGACATGCGAAAGCGGCCATCCGTGAAGGTCAGCGCCGTTTGTTGGACAAGTCAAATGGCGTGTTGCAGATAGATGCACCCGATTTTACACCTATACGATAAGATTTACTTTTCCGCATAGATTCCGTTGTTCTAAATAGATAGATCCGGTATCTGGGCACTCGAATCGGAACCTCGGCTGGGTGTCACGCTTGATCGGACACAAGCTATAATAGGCCTAGCAAGAGCCTTCGTGCACAACAGCACAAAAAGACTTAGTTTGAAAACGAGGGCGATAGGGCCTACCGGGTTCAGCGCCGTAACCGCATTTTCGATATACTCGGCTCAACTGCTCAGAGCGTTGAAAACATCGTTGGCGACGATATGGATATATTTCAGGATGCCTCATCCCTAGGCTTTGGCGATATTCACTTTAAGTTCGATCATGCTACTGGATTACGCGCGATTATCGCGATTCACAATACACACTTAGGGCCGGCGCTGGGTGGTTGTCGCTGCGTTTCGTATCCGTCAACGGAGGCAGCCATCATTGATGCCATGCGACTTGCGCGTGGCATGACTTACAAATCAGCTATTTCGGGTCTTTCCCAGGGAGGCGGGAAGTCGGTGTTGATACGCCCGACGCAGATCCGCGATCGTGAGGCGTATTTCGAATCGTTCGGTAGATTCGTCGACGAGCTTGGCGGGCGGTACATTACAGCAGTCGACAGCGGTACCAGTGTCGCCGACATGGACGTGATTGCGCGCACCACTAAATATGTTGCCTGCACATCGGCTGGCAGTGCCGGTACCGATGACCCCTCGCCGCACACGGCGGTCGGTGTACGGCGAGGACTGGAAGCGGCTGTTAAATTCAAGCTGGGGCAATCGGATCTCGATGGTATTCACGTCGCGATCCAGGGGGTCGGGCACGTGGGCTATCCACTCGCGAGCCAGTTACACGAGCGTGGCGTGAGATTGACAGTTAGTGATGTGAACAAAGCGGCCGTCGATCGTTGTGCCGATGAATTTAATGCTGACGTGGTCGAGCCTGAAGACATCTACGACGTCGAGTGCGATGTGTTTTCACCAAACGCACTGGGAGCCGTGATTAATGATGAAACACTCTCCCGTTTGCGAACGAAGATGGTTGGTGGTGCAGCTAACAACCAGCTGGCTCGATCGCGTCATGGAGACGCGTTGCATAAGCGAGGAATACTGTATGCACCTGACTACGTGATCAATGCGGGTGGAGTGATTCAGATAGCGACTGACAAATCTATACTTAACGAAAAACTTTCCGACATTTACGATACGTTAATGCGGATCTTCGAGCAATCCGCGAAAAAGAATGAGGCACCCCATCGCGTGGCCGACCGTATGGTAGATGCAATATTGACGTCACCTGCGAAGACCTAAGGCATCAATGTTGCCCACTACTGACAAGAATAATCCAGATGAGTAAGGACAAAGGGTCAAGCACAGGCTCCTCGACGCGGGTGGCAAGTTTCGAGATTCACCACACACGATTTCTTGATCACAACGGCGAAGTGACGGGCGAGTTGCCAGAGTTCACAAGGGATTCTGCCAACCTAATTTCTCTGTATCGTGCTATGGTGCGTACGCGCATTTTTGACAAGAAAGCAGTAGCTTTACAGCGCACAGGACAACTCGGCACGTTCGCGTCCTCATTGGGGCAAGAAGCGAGTTTTGTGGGCATTGGCAGTGCTATGCGCACTGAAGATGTGCTGTTACCCACCTATCGCGAATCTGGCGCCATGTTCATTCGTGGTGTGACCATGACGGAACTACTGCTCTATTGGGGTGGTGATGAACGTGGCATGGACTATGCGGGACCACGCGAAGACTTTCCCATCTGTGTTCCTATCGCCACCCACCTGCCGCACGCGGTTGGCGTCGCCTACGCGATGAAGCTGCGACGACAACCTCGAGTTGCGGTATGTACACTGGGAGACGGTGCCACCTCAAAGGGAGATTTCTATGAGGCCCTAAACATGGCCGGCGCCTGGCAACTACCCGTAGTTTTTGTCGTGTGTAATAACGAGTGGGCGATCTCGGTCCCACGCCGCGCTCAGACCCATGCACAAACGCTTGCACAAAAGGCGATCGCGGGCGAGATTGAAGGTGAGCAGGTCGATGGCAACGATGTCATCGCAGTGCGTCATTGCGTGTCGCGAGCGATTGAAAAAGCGAGATCAGGTGATGGGCCCAGTCTAATTGAAGCACTTAGCTACCGTATGAGTGATCACACTACCGCCGATGATGCCAGTCGGTACCGCGCAAAAGAGGAGCTCGAAAAACAGGCGATCAACGACCCGATAACTCGGCTGAACACTTATCTTATTGGCAATAACCTACTAACAGAGAAGGATCGGGAAGCGTTGGAAGCGGAGTGTGCCGCTGAAGTCGAGGCCGCCGCCAAAGAATACCTTGCTACCCCGCCACCGCCGTCCAAGGCGATGTTCGACTATCTCTACGAGACGCTACCGGCTAGCCTAGTGGCGCAACGCGAATTCGCCACTAAACGGGGTTCAGGCAATGCCTGAAGTCAGTTTGGTTGAAGCAGTTAATCTCGCGCTTGCCCACGAGATGCAAGCCGATGAGAGCGTGGTGGTACTTGGCGAGGACGTCGGCGTAAATGGCGGGGTGTTTCGCGCCACCGCTGGTTTACAAGAGCGTTTCGGCAAAGAACGTGTGATGGACACGCCGTTGGCGGAAACGTTAATCGCTGGTATGTCTGTCGGACTAGCGGCGCAGGGATTTAAAGCGGTGCCGGAAATTCAATTCATGGGTTTTATCTATCCAACCATCGATCAGATCCTCAACCACGCAGCGCGATTGCGCTATCGGACGCGTGGTCGTATGACTTGTCCGATGGTGCTACGCGCGCCGTTCGGCGGCGGTATTCACGCGCCCGAACATCATTCGGAAAGCACGGAAGCCATATTTGCGCATATTCCAGGTCTTAGAGTAGTCATCCCGTCATCGCCTTCGCGCGCCTACGGGTTATTGCTGGCCGCTATTCGTGACCCTGATCCGGTTATATTCCTCGAGCCTAAGCGTATCTACCGACTGGTAAAACAGCAAGTGCCCGATGACGGGGAGGCGTTGCCGCTCGATGTATGTTTTACGTTACGTGAGGGGGCCGATGTCACAGTGGTTACATGGGGCGCAATGACGCACGAAACCATGATGGCGGCTGATCAATTGGCAGAAGAAGGTATCAGTGCCGAAGTCATCGATGTTGCGACCCTGAAGCCGTTAGACATGGACACAATCTTAGAGTCAGTCGCGAAGACCGGGCGTTGTGTGATCGTGCACGAGGCGGCACGTACTGCCGGTATGGGGGCAGAGATCGCAGCGCAACTGGCAGAACATAGTCTTTTGACTCTGTTGGCGCCTGTGCAGCGCGTTGCTGGTTACGATACGGTGATGCCGCTTTATAGATTGGAGAACGAGTATATGCCGGATACCGCACGCATTGTCGAGGCAGCGAAAAATACAATGGAGATGTCATGAGTATCTTTAAACTTCCTGATCTTGGCGAAGGTTTGCAAGAGGCCGAGATCCGTGAGTGGCACGTGTCTGTCGGTGATGAAGTAAAGGTTGACCAATTGTTGGTTTCGGTGGAAACCGATAAGGCGGTTGTCGATATTCCGAGCCCGCAAAGCGGGCGTATTCAAAAACTTAATGGCGAGCCGGGAGATATCCTGCAAGTCGGCGCTGCGCTTGTCGAATTCGAGGGCGCAGCAGCTGAACTCACCGACAAAGGAACGGTGGTTGGCCGGGTCGAAGTCGGTCAGGAAGTAGTCAACGAGAAACCCGCGGTAACGGGGCGCGCCGCCGTTGGATTTAAAGCCATGCCCGCGGTGCGGGCGCTTGCCCAGCGTTTGAACGTCGATCTATCTGTTGTTACGCCCAGTGGGCCCGATGGCACGGTGACTGCCGCCGACGTACAGCGGGTGGCCAAAATTTTGACTGATGTCGGGCCATTGGAG
Source organism: Gammaproteobacteria bacterium (assembly GCA_029861845.1). Classification (GTDB taxonomy): domain Bacteria; phylum Pseudomonadota; class Gammaproteobacteria; order Acidiferrobacterales; family SPGG2; genus SPGG2. The sequence goes on from JAOTYM010000099.1 coordinate 9,987, forward strand.
ACGTTGCGGGGTGTGCGTCGGGCGATGGCACGCAGCATGACCCAGGCGCACGCCGAAGTGGCCGAGGTCACGGTGGTCGATGACGCCGATATCGACGCATGGAAAGACGGTGAAGACACCACACTTCGTTTGATTCGCGCCATCGTTGCTGCCTGCAAAGTGGAGCCAGCCCTAAACGCCTGGTACGACAGCCATGCGGTCGGACGGCGGGTCCTCGAAAAGATTGATATGGGTATTGCCGTAGATACCAGCGATGGACTTTTCGTTCCCGTGCTGCGCGATGTCGGTAATCGTAAGCCCGACGACTTACGCAAAGGGTTAGATGCACTCAAGAAAGATGTCCGAGCGCGGACCGTACCACCAGAGGAGCTGCGCGGTTACACGATCACTTTGTCTAATTTCGGCAAGTTCGGCGGACGCTATGCAGATCCGGTGGTGGTACCACCCACGGTGGCGATTCTTGGGGCCGGTCATAGCCGCCCCGAGGTGGTGGCGGTCGACGGCAAACCCGCGGTTCATCAAATCCTTCCCCTCTCACTAAGCTTTGATCACCGCGCCGTGACCGGCGGAGAGGCTACGCGTTTCCTAGCAGCGGCGATCGAGGATCTGCGGTTGGCCACATAATGTACGATCTACGCGCGCGTGCTATCTCCACGCCAAAACTCTGCGTTTAGCAACGCACGATAAAGGCATGGCTGTAATCAAATCCAGAATAGATAGCTCGTCGCGTGAATTCGCCGACAATGCGGCGAACACACAATCTCAAGTCAACGACCTCAAGGCTCGCCTTGAGAAGTTGGCAACGGGTGGGCCAGTCAAGGCACGCGAGAAACATCAGAAACGGGGAAAATTGTTGGTACGAGATCGTATCAAGATCCTTTTGGACAAAGATGAACCTTTCGTAGAACTTTCAGCCCTGGCCGCCAATGGTATGTATGATGACGATGTGCGAAGTGCCGGAATCGTTACCGGCTTGGGTCGCGTGCATGGCCAGGAAGTCGTGGTGGTTGCTAACGATGCCACGGTCAAAGGCGGTACTTATTATCCAATTACCGTTAAGAAGCATTTGCGGGCGCAAGAGATTGCCGAACAGAATCGGCTGCCTTGCATATATCTTGTCGATTCGGGTGGTGCCTTTCTGCCGAAACAAGACGAGGTATTCCCGGATCGGGACCACTTCGGGCGCATCTTCTATAACCAGGCCCAACTTTCAGCCCAAGGGATTCCACAGATTGCCGCGGTCCTAGGTTCGTGTACGGCCGGTGGTGCCTATGTGCCAGCGATGGCGGATGAGGCAGTCATCGTAAAGAATCAGGGCACGATCTTTCTTGGTGGTCCGCCCTTGGTTAAGGCAGCCACCGGTGAAATTGTCGATGCCGAAAAATTGGGGGGCGGTGATGTACATACACGAATATCCGGCGTGGCTGATCATCTTGCCGACGATGACGCGCATGCACTACGCATCGTTCGCGATATCGTTGACAACCTAAACTATAAGAAGCTGGGTAACCTTCCTCGAAAACCAGCCGTGTTGCCGAAACTGTCGGCGGAGGAGATCTACGGTATCATCCCTCGGGATCCACGCTACCAGTATGACGTGCGTGAAATCATTGCGCGCATCGTCGATGGATCTGAATTCCATGAGTTTAAAGCACTGTACGCCAAGACATTGGTTTGCGGATTTAGCCATATCGACGGCTATTCAGTCGGTATCCTTGCTAACAATGGGATCTTGTTTTCCGAATCTGCGTTGAAGGCCACCCATTTCATTCAGCTCTGTGATCAACGCGGGATACCACTAGTGTTCCTACAGAATATCGCCGGCTTCATGGTCGGCAAGAAATTTGAAAATGAAGGCATCGCAAAAAACGGTGCCAAGATGGTGAAGGCAGTCGCTTGCGCTAAGGTACCTAAGTTTACCGTGATTATGGGTGGTTCGTTTGGTGCCGGTAACTACGCCATGTGCGGTCGTGCCTACGGTCCACGACAACTCTGGATGTGGCCGAACGCACGCATATCGGTCATGGGTGGCGAGTCGGCCGCCGTCGTGTTGTCGATTGTAAAGCGCGATGGTATGGAAGCCCGTGGCGAGAGCTGGAAAGTTGAAGACGAGCAGGTGTATAAGGATGAATTGCGGACACAGTATGAAACCCAGGGTCACCCCTACTACGCGACGGCACGATTATGGGATGATGGCATCATCGATCCGGCCAAGACGCGACATGTGTTGGCGATGGGTATCGCGGCTGCCCTCAATGCGCCCATCGAGAAAGCGGATTGGGGCGTGTTTAGAATGTGAATCTAACCACGGGTAGCAAATATTAAAGTGGCAAGTAGCGGGCAAGAAGCAAAAATAGCTGCCGCTACTACCCGTTATTGTTTCGGGAGCTGACTATGTCTGATTCGTTGCTTGTACACACAGATTCTCGCGGAGTGTCTACATTGACGCTCAATCGCCCCGAACGTCACAACGCGTTCGATAGTCATCTTATCGAACAGCTAAGGACGAGAATCAGTGAGATCGATCGGGACGCCTTGGTTCGTGTGGTGGTACTGACCGGCGCCGGTAAATCATTTTCTAGTGGAGCGGATCTTGAGTGGATGCGCGGCATGGCGAAATACGATGAGGTCACCAATCACAAAGACGCCAAGCAACTGGCCGATATGTTGCAAGTATTCAATGATCTTAGTAAACCGACGGTGGCATCGGTTAACGGTGTGGCCTTCGGTGGTGCCATAGGACTTATTGCCTGTTGTGATATCGCGATTGCCAATCGCCGTGCCGCGTTTGCGTTGACAGAAGTACGCTTGGGTCTTGCACCGGCGGTGATTTCCCCCTACGTAATCGCAGCGGTTGGCACGCGACAAGCGCGGCGGTTCTTTCTAACGGGGGAGCGGATTAATGCCGATGAGGCGCAACGAATCGGTTTAGTCCATCAGGTGGTTGATGAAGATGCGTTGGCAGAGGCGGTGAATAGACAAGTGGAGTTTCTATTGCACGGTGGTCCGAACGCGCTAAGGGAGTGCAAGCGCTTGGCCGCAGGTTTGGTGGACCGCGAGGACACCCCGGCCTTAATTGCACGTATGCGCGTCTCACCCGAGGGGCAGGAGGGAATGGCGGCGTTTTTCGAAAAGCGCAAACCCGACTGGGTCAAATCCTAACGTGAGTGTTTATCCTCGCCACGTCAAGCTGGTCGAGGTGGGGCCACGAGATGGCCTGCAAAACGAACCCTCACCGATAGAAACGCATGTCAAAGTTGAGCTCATCGACCGGCTTAGTAATACCGGGCTACGGGCCATAGAAGCCACCAGTTTCGTCAGCCCAAAATGGGTTCCACAATTGGCTGATGCGGAAGAAGTACTCACGCAGATTACACGCAAAGAGGGTGTCGTCTATCCGGTGCTTGTGCCTAACATGTCGGGCTTGGAACGTGCGCTGGGAGTTGGTGCCGAGGAGATCGCGGTCTTTACCACTGTCTCGGAGACTTTTTCGCAGAAGAACACTAATTGCTCGATAGCAGAATCGATTGAGCGCTTCAAACCAGTGATCGCTCGCGCCCATACCGAGAGTCTCCGGATTAGGGCATATATTTCGTGCGTACTCGGTTGCCCCTACGAAGGCGCGATTGATTCGGCGCGCGTCGCTGAGCTCGCTCACCAGCTTTATGAGTTTGGCTGCTACGAGATTTCGTTGGGTGACACCATTGGCGTAGGCACACCGCGGCAAGCCGCCGCCATCGTGGCTAGCGTCGCTGCCTTTGTGCCGATAGGACATCTTGCAGTGCACTTCCATGACACACGTGGT
>JAOTYM010000016.1 GCA_029861845.1 Gammaproteobacteria bacterium
GCCTGCGCTCCAAGCCAATCGTGGCCAAGATGCGTCGTAGCGAGTTCACGGCGCTCAAGTACTCCGGTAGATCGAACGACTGACCGTCAGCCCAGCGCGCTTCGGCGTCGTCCACGATTGCCGCCAACACCGCAGCACGTCTGCACAAAGCCCGCTGCCCTTCTGAAATGTGCCCCGCACCGCCTAGGTCCGTAGCGATCTCAGTCTCGACCCGACGCACCCGCCGCACGGCGAGGCATCGCCCGTCAAGGTGATCGAGGGTCAACAGGCGCACCTTCTCACCCTCATCGGGGACGTATCGCTGCTCTAACTGTGTTGCAGTCTCGGGCATTTTTTCGGCTCCGGCATGTCGCGAAGAGTAACATAAGGCTGTATATATATACAGTACACGGCCTCGGAGCGACTGCTCGTGCGCAGCAAGAAAAATTTTTCCTCTCGAGGGCATCGATGGGCCGAACCTCGGGCTGGCCTGTCCTGAGGTCGTCGCTGGCGCTCAAATTAGGCCTCCAGGGTGCCGTTTTGGGGGTAGGGTCGGGGGTACGGCAAGGCTAGCCCCTCATCGCCCGGCACGTAGGACACAAATAGGCGGACGGTGTGTCCCCCACAGTCAAAAAGTAAGCCCGCCGTCGGGGTCCCGTCCGGTCGTCAGCCTGCCATCGCCAGCAACGGCCACGCTGTCGCCTTTGCCAAGAACCGCGAGGGCTTCGGCCTGCCTTGCCGAAGACGAGCACGCTCAACATGATTGTCGCGCCTCGCCTTTGCACCAGCGGCAACCTTCGCCGTCACACCTCGGGCAGCGGCGACTGCCCGCCCGCATCTCGGCCTCGATCAGCTCGGGATCGTCCGAATCGAAGCATGTGGAGGACGAATCGTTTCTCCCAAGATGCTCATCCCCCTTACACTGAGCAACATGAGCATCTTCGGTAGATTGAGCATATTCGGCGGTCTCCGACATGCCGTTTTTATCCGGAAATTCCCCAAGACGCTCATCATCCCCCAAGATGCTCATCTTTTTGCGACGGGACATGCCTTGAGCATCTTGTGGCAGCGCCCATTCCCATTCGCCGTCAAATCGGGTCTTGGTCGGCTTGATCCCCATGGTACCTTGCGCCCGCCTCACAGTTGTCCAGGACTGCCCGGATTGCTCGACCTGTTTCCTCACTTCTTTGGCCGACAACGGCCCATCCTTCAGCAAATCCCGCAGCCAATCCTCGGCGGCGCTCCGTTTCGGTGCCTTTTCGCTCTCTGGTAGACAGAAATTCAATGCCTCATCTGCCGTGATCGTCACCGGATCAGGCTCCCACTCCAAGATAGGGATCTTCGGGTCCGCCAGTGACGGCTTTATGCGGAAAGCCATACCAAGCCGATCGGGGCTTAGGTTGTTCTTCACAGGCAAGACGAGCCTGCGGGTGCTATCGTCCCGAGCCTTGGTAACGGTCCAGACAGCTCGGGCAGCGGCGACAAACGCGATAGATCCCATCGCGCGATACATGGCCGTCATACCCCCAGCCTTATTGAAGTGGGTCACGCAAACAACGGCTACTCTGTAAGTCGCCGCCAGCTCGGCAAGTGGAGCCAGCAGCGCCCGGATATCCGCATTGGTGTGGGAGTCCGTGCTGTCCAGGTAGCACGAGACAGGGTCTATGATTACAAGCACATACTCGCGCCGGCTGAGTTCATCCGATAAATGATCCAGATCCCGCTTGAGAGAAAACTGGCGCTGAAAGACCCTACCGTCTTGGGCTTTCTCACGGATGGCTTTAAGCAAATGCACACGCTGCACATCTGCCCCTGCGATATCCAGTCGGGGCCGGATCGTATCTGCGGGGGCATCCTCGGCCGACAGGATCAGTACATCGCCTAGCGGTGCCTTCCCTCCATCGACCGGCCAGGGCTTCCCGCGGGTAACGCGTGCGGTCATGTCCACGGCGGACATGCTTTTCCCAAGGCCCGGGTCCCCGACAACGAGTGTTACCTTCCCACGAGCTATACGGTCCTTCCATACCCACTCGATAGGCTGCGGCTTTATATCGGCAAAGCACTGCATGACAACCGAAGAATAGGCGTCCCATTCAGCGTTGGCAGCCTCATTCAAGGCGCCTTCGCTGTTGTAATCATGCGGCATCACGCACCCCCGGCCGCAGATTGACAAAGTGAAGTTCTCCCGAGTCATCGACGCCGGCTGCGACTACCGCGCCGTCTCGCACAAGGGCTTGGAGTAAACGTAGAATGATTGGGCGCGGTGCAGTACCGTGGATACTGGCGTTGCGACCCTTCGCCGGCCATCGCAATGAAGCGGGATCAACACCAGAGGTCAAATTGAAAGCTCCGCGCCCCCAAATGACTACCAGCAGATCGTTCATGCTGCACGCTCCTTTACTTATAGCGCGGGCTCAGTGCTCCGCCGTCACCCAACGAGTACCGAGCCCGCCCTAACCGGCGGGCTTTTTCTTTTTGCTTGGTCATGCTGCCGCCTGCCTTGCAGATTCGAGCCGTTGCACTAGCTCGCGGATCTCGGCTTCCGACTTGCCACCGATGATCGCTCGATTGATCGCTGCGACTTCGGATGCGGGCCAGCCGACGCTGCGCGGCCCGATCCGGACGGGGCGAGGGAATAGACCCTTCTTGGTCTCGGCCCACAGCGTTGATCTTGAAATGCCGCGCGCCTCGGTAACGTTAGGCTCGCGAAGAATGCGCTCTATATTCATCAGTCCGGCTCCGTCTAAATACTGTGAGACGGACGTTAGCGCAGGTATAGGGGACGTTCAGCCGGAAAAGCTGGTAATTATTTTCTGGCCTTCTTCGCTTCGTACAACTTGCTGGCCTTTTCCTTGATAGTGCTTTCGCCGAAATCTTGGATAGTGCTTTCGCCGAACTTATCCTCAGACCACCTGGCCATGTGGCGCAGGAAATCCGCCTGGATATCGGGAAGGCCGTCAGGCGTATTGGCGAGCAGCACCGCCTCTATCCAGAATGCGTCCCAAGGCTTTACAGGGGGCCGACCCTTAGGCTTACCGGTCTTTGCCTTCGTCGTCTGTGAGAGCCACGCCAACAGCTCCTCATAATGGACTTCAAAGTGCCAGCGTACGTTCTCGTTGGGTTCCCGCATGGCCCATCTGTGAGTCGGTGGGGGTGCCCAGAACCCACGCTCTAACTCCATCTCGCGCGTCCAGAACTCTGGGTCCAGTGGTTTTTGATCCCTTTGGATGCCTCCCCGAATGTCGGTCTCGTACTGGATGGTGTGTCGCACGTGGATCGCACCATCGGCCAACGCTTTCAGGAATGCTGGCTCATAGGTTTCGGGTAGTACCTGCGTTTCCTTGCGGATCATGGTTTCCGCAACGTGCATCGGGATCCATTCCGCTCTCGGCGCGCTCATCGTGCTGCGCTCTTGAGCTTGACGACCGTGGTGGGCTTGGCCGGGCGCTCGCAGTGCTTCGCCCAATCTGTCATCAACCGGATTCGCTTGTCGAACAAATCGCCTCGCCGATAGCTGGCCTCGGTCTGATCCCCTATGGTGTGAGCAAGCGCCATCTCGCAGACTTCCCTCGCATAGCCGGTGCACTCGGCTGTCCAGTCTCGAAACGATGAGCGAAAGCCATGCACGGTTAGATCGCCGCGCCCCAGGCGCTTCTTAAGCAGCATCAGCATCGCCATATTGGAGAGGGGCTTGCCTTCCCTCGCACCAGGGAAAAGATGGTCAGTGTCCTGGGCCAGTTGTGCCCTCACAATCTTGACAGCACGGGGCGATAACGGGACGCGGTGTTCACGTCCAGACTTCATGCGGGCTGCCGGCACGGTCCAGAGCGCTTTGTCTAGGTCGAATTCCTCAGGCTTGGCGTTGATGACTTCCCCGGTCCGTCCAGCCGTCAGGACGGTGAACTCTAAGGCACGTGCAGCGGCACCTTCCTGTGCTCCTAGGAGCTGCATAAACTCGCCAATCTGCTCATAGGGCAAAGCAGGGTGATGTTTAACGCGCTGGCGTTTCCTGAGCGGGGGTAGCAACTTCGACAAGTGGCCCTTCCAGCGGGCGGGATTCTCGCCCTCTCTATACCCGCGCACCGTGGCCCAATCGAGGATGTTCTCTATCCTGGCGCGTAGGCGGCTTGCGGTCTCGGTTTTAGTCTCCCAGATCGGTTCGAGCACCTTGAGCACTAGCCCCGTGTCCACGTCGGCAACCGGTAACGCGCCGATAATCGGCCCGCAGTAGGTATCAATGGTATAGGTCCACTGGTAGATGTGTTTGGCGTTACGCCAGCCTGCCCGGTGCGCCCCAATGTATTTGTGCGCACACTCACCAAAGGTGATTTGCCGCGCCTTATCGAGGGCCTGAGCTGCACGGTGCGCGTTCCTGTGTTGAATCGGGTCTATCCCGTCGCCTAGGAGCTTGCGGGCCTGCTGTGCCCTGTGCCTTGCCTCGGCGAGCGATACGGTGCTCGTAGAGCCTAGGCCCATTTCCCGCGCACGCCCACGCAACGTGTAGCGAAAAATCCAGCTCTTTGCCCTTGTTGGCGAGCACTGCAAATAGAGTCCGCCGCCGTCCGCGAAGTACCCCGCCCGCCGCTGTTTCTCAACCGCCTTTGCACTCAATCGTCGTCGCTTCATTTCCTACCCCCAACGCTACCCACAAGGTAAACCTGGATGTTGGCGGACAACCTCGGACGTGTCAAGACGAAAAAGGCGGTTTTCCTCGGGTAAAAGGCGAGGTTTCAAGACGTGGGTAGACGCCGCCGGACGCCAGTTAGGGGGACGCCGCCTCCACCAGACTACAAAGGGCTGCCTCTCGGCGGTCCTTTGTTATTTTGGGAAGCGGCGTGGATTAGAGCCCGCGTTACGAGTTTCGAAGTTTCTAATTTCGAGGACAATGCCGAGCGGCAAAGCTACAGCTTACCGTCCAACTCAAGTTGCCACCGTGTTCGATAGGCGAGTAGGTCAGGGTTCCATTGGCAGTGGATCCCAGCTTGGGCTCATTCGACAACGTCACGGTAATAATGCCATTGGCATCCGTGGCAACGCTTGCGACATACTTGGAGTTGTAGCTGCCGGGGCGTAATAAGCCAAGACTTGTTTGGGCCGGTAGGCTGCCGAGATTCCAGCCTCCAGCGTAGGCCACGTCGACGGCGGTCTTGGTGAGGCCGGCGAGGCTAGCGCCTTCCGAGACCTTAGCTCGCAGTGTATAGTCCGAATAGGCCGGAATCGCGATCGCCGCTAAGATCCCAATAATGGTGACCACAATCAGCAGCTCAATCAGCGTAAAACCTGCTTGTGCCTGTCTCATGCTAACCAACAAACTCCCCTGACCTGTTCGTCGTTGGGCGCTCCCGTTCCAATAAAAAGCGATCTTGTTAGCGAGCACAAACCATGCCAGCGTCCTATCCTGGGCCTAATGGTCCATTTCTACGGATAGTCGGCCGGCCATAGTGATGCAGGGGTCCAAGGTCGGTTAGAACGGGGCTAGGCGATACGCTGGGGCTCGCCGCTTAGGTCCTGCGCGGCGGCCAGTTCGGCGTCTGTCTTGCCGGCCATCGCGATGATGCGTTCGAAGGACTGCCGCATGGCATCACGCGCGTGTTCAAAGGCCCGATGATGCTCGGCCGAGTCGTTTTGCTTCATCGCCATCGCAGCCGCATGGAGCTCGCGTAACTGCCTGAGAAACGCATCACCCTCCGCTCGCAAGGCCAGGTCCTTGCGTTTGTTCGTCAGGACCTGTTGGCGCAACTTCCAGGTGCCCACTTCAAGCGCCAGCATACCAAGACCCACAATCGCGACTTGTAGGGTGAGGTGATCCCGGATAAACAGCACCGCACCTAAAATGGCGGCCACCGCCACGAACGGCAAGCCGATCTCAAAAACCCTACGAAATGTACTCAAGAATGCCTCCTGACCCACAGGGAGCCGCTTTATGCTGCCATTTCAACCGCGGGCTTTTCGCCCAAGCTAGTTCTAACGCCTATATCCCGCCACCGGCCGCGCCAGGGTCGGGGCCAGTTTGCCCCGATTCACGGCCACACCCGCCAGTGACAGACCGATATCGATACGCTGACGACAGGCTGTCAAAACCGCCCCCGGCTCACAGCACCCCGTTGCTGCTTACGCTAGGCGCCCTGCAACCCCCGTGCCTATATCGATAGGCTTGTAAGTGTCGGTCACGGCATTGATCGGCACGGATGCCCCGCCTGGCGGCACTCCAAAGTAAAGCCCTGCCACCGACTTCGTGCTGCGCCAACGAGGGCCTTTGGTCCGGCCCTTTGACCCTCTCGTCGGTAGGGACACTTGCGCCGCACGAAGACGGCCTGGGTGACGTTAGCGCCTCGACGCGACTTGAGGCGGCGTCTCAGGTTTTCAGCAACGGCATGGGTCACCGCATCGTCAGCGGCGATAGGGCGAGCACAAGCAACCCCGTAATCACCAAGAACCCACGGATTCGCCCACGTTGACGCCCCTTTACGACTGCGTTAGCGTTCAACCGCATCTTTATTCGCAACGGTAGAGAGAACGTGCCCAAAAAGACGATGCCAGACTTCGAGGCCGCGCTGGTGGAGCTCGAGAAACTGGTAGACAAAATGGAAAGTGGCGAACAGAGTTTGGAAGACGCCCTGAAATCCTTTCAGCGGGGGGTCGAGTTAACCCGCACATGCCAGCAGGCCTTGAAGCAAGCCGAGCAACGCGTCGAGAAGCTTGTTGAGAAAGATGGCCGTGTAGTAACAGAGAATTTCGAGATCAAAGAATAATTACCTTGGGCGACTTGGAACAGATGCTGGGCGGTTTTCGAGCGCGGGCAGAAGCGGCGCTGGACCAGCGCCTACCAGCGCCTAATCGATCGCCCGAGCTGTTGCATCAAGCCATGCGCTACGCCATCCTTAATGGCGGAAAGCGCGTTCGCGCTTGCCTTGTCTACGCCACTGGCATGGCATTGGGCGTAGAGCCCGAGCCGCTCGATGTACCGGCTTGTGCCGTCGAGATGATTCACGGTTATTCCTTGGTGCACGACGACCTGCCGTGCATGGACGACGATGACGTGCGACGAGGTAACCCCAGCTGCCATAAGGCCTTTGATGAAGCGACAGCGCTACTTGTTGGCGATGCGCTGCAAGCGCTGGCGTTCGAGATTCTCGCGAACGACGACGCGCTGGACATCAGCGCCAAGCGGCGAACGCAAATGATAGCGGCCCTAGCCACGGCCAGTGGCTCATATGGCATGGCCGGCGGTCAGGCGATTGATCTCGCGGCCGTCGGACAAACGCTCACACTAGCCGAACTCGAAAACATGCATCGTCTTAAGACCGGCACCCTCATCAGGGCCTCGGTTCGCCTCGGCGCGCTGACCAGCGAAGGTGTCACCGAAGATAGCCTGCAAGCGCTCGATAGTTACGCCCAACAAGTCGGTCTCGCCTTCCAGATCACGGATGACATTCTCGACGTAGAGGGCGATGCGCGGACGCTAGGGAAGACGCCCGGGTCCGACCAAGCCCATAATAAACCCACCTATCCTGCCATCATGGGCCTACCGGCCGCCAAAGAGAAACGGGTTAAGCTCACCGAAAGCGCCCTCAGTGCATTATTACCGCTGGGTGATGCGGCTAGCGTCCTTGCCGGCTTGGCCCGATATGTCATTCAGCGCAGCCGCTAGCCTTGCTGCAATATTAGAATTTACTTAAACTCGCCATTGGCTGAATGCCGCAAGAGATATGTAATGACATTATTGAAATTGGATTCAGAACGTGCCGAAACCATCGCTGACGTCCAGGCGAGCCCGGACCTTCGCCAATTGCCCATCCAAAAGGTGGGCATCAAGGATATTCGCCATCCGATACGCGTCAAGGATCGCAGCCAAGGTGAGCAGCACACGATTGCCCAGTTCAATATGTATGTGGAGTTGCCACATAACTTCAAGGGCACCCACATGTCGCGTTTTGTCGAGATTCTGAATAACTATGAGCCGGAGATCTCGGTACGATCCTTCAAGAAGATGTTGAAGGAAATGGCGACACGCCTGGAAGCAGACACCGGCCACATCGAAATGAGTTTCCCTTATTTTATCAATAAGGCTGCCCCGATTTCGGGCGTAAAGAGTTTATTGGATTATCAAGTCACGCTGGAGGGTAAGGTCAAGAACGGTACCCATACGATGACCATGAAGGTCGTGGTTCCAGTGACCAGTTTGTGTCCGTGTTCGAAGGAAATTTCGCGATATGGTGCTCACAACCAGCGCTCGCATGTTACGGTGACGGTACGTACCAATGCCTTCGTCTGGATTGAAGATCTCGTGGAGCTGGTTGAGAAGCAGGCAAGCAGCGAACTATACGGCTTGCTCAAGCGCCCCGATGAGAAATACGTTACCGAACGCGCCTATGATAATCCCAAGTTTGTCGAAGACATGGTGCGTGACGTGGCCTCGTTACTCAACGTTGATGGTCGTATTGATGCCTACGTGGTTGAGTCAGAAAACTTCGAATCTATTCACAACCATTCGGCCTATGCCATGATCCAGAGAGACAAGCAAGCCGACCAGTCCACCTAGTTCCTATCAAACGAAAGACCACACCGCAATGCGTTCAGTACCGCTTGGTAAGCTCCATTTTGTTGCCATCACGGGTCATATTGAGTCGACCTAGAAAAGACATGCCTAACAAAACCTCTTCCGGGTGATAGCCTTCAATCACCCCTGCTTCGATATTGTGCAGGACGATCCCACCGACCGTTACTTTCTTTAGAGTCAGCCCATACATAGGCACAACACCACCGGCGGTACTAGCCATTCCCCGCTGGCCGTGGCGTTTGTAATCCAAGCCGATCCGGTCTGCCGTGTAACTGTTCATTGCAATCGTGGTGGCCCCGGTGTCCACCAGAAACTTGACACTGGAACCGTTAATGCTGCCCTCGGCGTAAAAAGAGCCGCGCTCAGCGAAAAGAACCACCTTCTTGGTACCGCCCTCTGACCCAAGTCCGCCACCGGTGCTCACAACCCCTAGTCGCAAGGTCTCGCGTCGGCCGCCGATCTCGACCTCGACTAACTCGTTCAACGTATCTGTACGAATCAATTTCAGGCCTTCCGGGCTGGTTTCGCCTGCCGCCAGCACATGTCGTTTGCCGTCGATGTTTATGATGGCTTTGTTTTCGAACAATGCGAACACCTTAATCGACTGTTCCGCATATAGAGATTGCGGCCACATGATCACAATCAAGGCAAACAACTTTTTCAATACATCCGCCATAGCATTCTCTGAATCACCGACGACGTTCTGCCGGCGCGCGCCATACTTGAGGTTCCCATCGCCGCTGTCGGCCGTCCTAAAAGCATAGACAATATCAACGATCGTGCAGGTGAGCAGTATGTCCTATACCCGCCAGCCATAGTACTCCTAGCGACCGACGGGCGTTATACTGCGGCGAATGTCTAACCCCGTGCACGAACTGAGGTAGATAATGCGTGTATCCGCCTTCCTATTGTCCACCGTCAAGGAGACCCCATCAGACGCTGAAATCATAAGTCATCAGTTAATGCTACGGGCTGGCATGGTTCGCAAGATCGCAGCCGGTATATACACATGGTTACCGTTAGGCCTCAGGGTGATGCGCAAGGTGGAGAACATCGTTCGCGAGGAGATGAATCGGGCCGGCGCGCAGGAAGTTCTAATGCCGGCCGTGCAGCCAGCCGAGTTGTGGCAGGAATCGGGGCGGTGGGAAGAATACGGGCCAGAACTACTACGTTTTCGCGATCGGCACGAGCGAAACTTCTGTTTCGGTCCGACCCACGAAGAGATTATTACCGAGCTTGTGCGGCGCGAAATCAAGAGTTATCGCCAGCTGCCAGCAAACTTCTACCAAGTGCAAACCAAGTTTCGCGACGAAATTCGTCCACGATTTGGCGTCATGCGGGCACGTGAGTTTGTAATGAAAGATGCCTATTCATTTCATATTAGCCAGGCATCGTTACAACAAACCTACGACATTATGTTCGATGCCTACAAACGCGTCTTCAGTCGAATCGGTCTTGAATTCTGTGCAGTTGAAGCGCACGGGGGCGTAATCGGTGGTGGCAATGTTTCACACGAATTTCATGTATTGGCCGATTCCGGCGAAGACACGATCGCCAGTTGCAGCCAATGTGATTACGCCGCCAACCTGGACCTAGCTACCACCCACAAATCGGACAAACCCCGGCGCGCACCTGGCAAACCCATGTCGGTGGTTGACACACCAGGTCAGCACACCATCGAATCGCTAAGCCAGTTTCTAAAGATCGATCCAGCTACTACCATAAAGACACTTCTGGTCAAGGGTGTCGATGGCATTACTGCCCTTGTGATACGCGGCGACCATGAACTAAACGCCATTAAGGCAGAAACGTTACCGCAGGTGGAAAAACCGCTATCTTTTGCCAGCGCTGAAGGAGTTCAACGCGCCACTGGGTGTGAACCCGGATCTATCGGCCCGGTCGGGTTGAAAGTACCAATCTTCGCAGACACAAGCGCCGCCCGACTGTCAGATTTCGTTTGTGGTGCGAATGAAGAAGGAAAGCATCTGCAAAATGTAAACTGGGGGCGTGATGCGGCCGAACCTGAAGTAGCCGATATCCGAGACGTCGTACAAGGGGATCCTTGTCCGCGCTGTGCGGGTGTCCTCAATATCCGACGCGGCATTGAGGTTGGTCACGTGTTTCAGTTGGGGACAAAGTACAGCAAGTCGATGGATGCGAGTGTGCTCGATGAAGCCGGTGAGGCCGTTACCATGCCCATGGGTTGTTATGGAATCGGCGTCTCGCGGGTGGTTGCGGCTGCCATTGAGCAAAGTCATGACGAAAACGGCATTATCTGGCCAGGCCCCATCGCGCCCTTTGACCTCTGTTTGGTCCCAATTGGCATCAGTAAGTCGGCGGCAATCGCCGAAGCGAGTGAGCAACTGTATCAAGAGCTCCGCGACGCGGGCATCGATGTGTTGTTCGACGATCGCAATGAGCGCCCCGGTGTGATGTTCGCGGACATGGATTTAGTCGGCATTCCCCATCGTCTCGTGCTCGGCGAGCGTGGGTTGAAGAACGGCGTGGTGGAGTATAAATCGCGCCGGGAGCAGGCAGCGCGTGAACTACCACTCTCCGAGGTCGTAAACCGAATGCGCCAATGCCTGAATTTCTAACTCGTGCGCTTCCTTGCCACCATCATCGCCTCATCTCTGAAGCCGCGGCCCACGTCTCCGACCTTGCCCTCTTCACGATATACCAACACTTGTAACGCCGAAAACATAACAAGTAGTTCACCGTCAGCCAGACGGTAATCAGGATTACTAGGACCGACATCGCTTACACGAGTACGCGTGAACGTCTGGTAGAACAGCAAGCCATCCACCCGTAGCGCCTGAGTTAATTGGGGCGAAAGGCCTCGGTCCAGAAAGCGCGTCACGACAATGACGTCAAAACTCTCCAGCCCAGGGGGATGAGCGACCACATCGCGAACGGCCGCCTCAACCAACACGCCATGTGCCTGTGCCCGTTGCTGTAGCTTGTCGATCGCTACCGATGAGCTATCCCACGCATGTGTGGTAAGGCCATGTTCGGCCAACAGCAGCGCGTTGGTGCCAAGGCCGCAGGCAACATCCAAGGCCGTACCCGAGACGGGCAATAAATGACGATTGTCCAGTAGCACCTTCGATGGCAACGATTCCCGCGCCTGTCGATAACGCGCATCCCACTTATCAATGTCCGCACTCATGTATGTCGAAAACTGGTTATGTAGGGTGTTCTTTTTGAGCGTGAAATGACTGACATAGTAAGGCCTGCCGGCTATGCTTAGGTGTAAGTGTCAATTTGCAACACAAGACCGAACAATGCAACGCATCGTCGTTTTCTTGCTGATATGCTCCCTGGTCCCGGTATCGTTCGCCGCGGTGCCTTCGGTCGATCCAGAACTAAAGACTCTCTTAAAGCAAGCGGCTAGTGAAGCGGATGGATTTGCTGATCGATTCGATGCGTGGGTTTGGCTTGCTGATATGTCGCGGCGGCTTGAGAAAAAGATTCCGGATGCCAACTTTCGGCTCGACCTACTAAAGAGTATTTACCGCGAAGCAACCCGGGCGAAGCTCAAACCCGAGCTCGTTCTAGCGGTCATTGAGGTCGAAAGTAACTTTGATCCCTTTGCCATCTCATCGGTGGGTGCGCGCGGACTCATGCAGATCATGCCGTTTTGGTTGAAAGAGATTGGGCGGCCTAACGACAATCTGTTTCAGTTCGACACCAATCTCCGATTCGGCTGCACGATCCTTAGATACTACTTGGACAAGGAAAACGGCAATCGTATACGCGCGTTAGCCCGCTATAACGGCAGTCTAGGTAGACGCGACTATCCGGCTCGGGTGTTTCATCTTTGGAATACCCGTTGGTTTCCACAGTAGAGCATTCAACATATCTCAAAGTCGTCGAAATTCTGCTCAACCATTTCTTCTGCGACGATCTTTTCAACCCGCGCCCAATGCGGACCCTGCCGTAGCCAGCTTTCTAACTGTTTTACTCGTTGAGACTCGCCGCAGGCCACAACCTCGACCCGCCCGTCGTTGAGATTTCTAGCAAATCCTGTCAAACCAAGACCACGCGCAGCATCTTGAGTGGTTGCCCGAAATGCAACGCCTTGCACATGCCCCGAGATTAAATAGCGTCGACAGCGATTCACGTGTCCTCCGTCACATCGGCCTTAACTCGCCACCGGGTACGAGAAAATCCTTGTAGGGTGAATTGCAAAGAGGTCCTCCCTATAATCCCTGAAACATAACTCCGGAACTACCCGATGAGCAAAAAATTCCGCGTCGAAAGGGACAGTCTTGGCGAGTATCAAGTGCCAGCGGACGCCTGGTACGGCATTCAAACTGCCCGCGCGCTTGATAATTTTCCCATCTCGGAGCGCCCACCAGACCATGACTTTATTGTTGCCCATGTGCGCGTCAAGCGAGCGGCCGCCGTCGCTAACAAGACGGCGGGCTGGCTCAAGCCTAAATTGGCCGATGCGCTGATTAATGCGGCCGATGCCATCATTGCAGGACAGTACCACGACCAATTCGTTGTGGATCGATTTCAGGCAGGCGCCGGCACGAGTCACAACATGAATACGAATGAGGTCATCGCCAATCTTGCCAATGTGGCTATGGGCGGCAAGAAAGGCCAATACCAACCGGCTCACCCCAATGATCATGTCAACATGGGGCAAAGTACAAACGATACCATTCCAACCGCGATTCGCCTCGCGGTCCTCACTAAATTGCCACGCTTATGCGACGCGGTGGAAACGATGGCGCACGTATTCTCCGAAACCGGTGAGCGTGAGTGGGCCACTGTGAAAAGTGCGCGTACACATTTGCAAGACGCGGTTCCGACGACAATCGGGCGCGAATTAAAGGCGTATGCATGGACGCTGAACCGCTGTGCGAAGCGGTTAGCAGGGGCCCAAGAGGCCCTGTGTGAGATCGGGCTGGGCGGCTCCGCCGCCGGTACTGGACTTAACACAGCCCCCGGATACGCAAAAGCAGCGGCAGAAGAACTCGCCCGCTTGACGTCTTTGCCAATTCGCCCGGCCGCCAACCTCGCCGCGCAGATGCAGTCCATGGCCGATCTTCAATACGTGGCCCATGGGCTGCGGGGACTCGCGCTTGAACTTACTCGCATCAGTAATGACATGCGCTTACTTGCATCCGGGCCACGCACTGGTCTACAAGAGATCAATTTCCCGGCCGTCCAACCTGGGTCAAGCATCATGCCGGGCAAAGTCAACCCGGTGATGTTCGAAATGTTGAATCAGGTTTGCTATCAGGTGATTGGCCAGGACACGGCCATTGCGTTCATGACGCAGGCTGGGCAGCTGGAATTGAATGTCATGATGCCGGCGCTGGGTTCGGCCTTATTCGATGGGATGGACTGGCTGACTAACGCCATTACCGTTACCACCGACAAGAGCCTCAAGGGTCTGGAGGTCGATCGTGAACGATTACGCGATTATGCGCACACTAGTGTTGGCCTGGCGACGTTGCTTAACTTGGCGATCGGCTATAAAGCCGCGGCAGAGGTTGCCCAAGAATCGACACGGAGTGGACGCCCAATTCGTGAAATCGTCGCTGAAAGGAATCTAATGAGTGCGCATGAATTTGACCGGTTGGTAGAGCAGGCGGGCCGCGACGGGAATATCGACCAACCTTTAGGGTAACCTGTTCTCTGCCGCAACCTACCGCTATGGTTACCGGCCTTGCCAGCGTTGCACCATGCTCGCTGGGAGTAGCCGCGCCGAGAGTACCGCCAGCGCAAGCCCCAGTAGCGCCGACATGAACATGTCAATGCTCAGCGGCGAACCGGTAGTCACGCGACCTACCGAGAGGTGTACTAGGGCCAGACCTGCACCCAGACAAAGCGCCAAGACTCGCCACGATATCGGGCCGAGCCCAGCAAAAGTGCGACCCACGATACCCAACAACAATACGCCGAGACCGAAAAACGCGAGCACGTAGATCCAATGAAAGGATGATATCCCGCCGTTAACAGGTGTCCATAGGAACAGACCAGGCGCCGCCACTTGCGCACCGATCAGCGCCCCGTAATAGAGCACCACTATTCCCAGCCATAGCGTTCTTGATGTCATTTTTGACTATGCCAAAACAACCGCTGGGGAGCCGGCTATTTATCGCAAATTGTCACGTCCGGCGCCGCTGTCTACACTTCCATTCTAAGGGAAACAGATATTATAGATACGCTATGGGCCTGACGCTTACCGCCCCCGACATTGTGGATTCGCCGGCCACCAACGCCGAAACCAATCCTTCTGATCTCGAAAGGCGGCTTTCGCGACTGCCACTCCTAAATCCTGTCGAATCAAGCTACCAATTATGCCAATCGCTGTCGGCACTCAATCGCACCGAGCTCGACAGTACGCAGCGACTGCAACTGTTGGAGCTTTACCGAGTTCGGATCAAACAGATCACGCACGAACTCCAACGCCAGTACATTGGCCGACCGCTGCCTTTGCACGAGAGGAATAAGGTAGCAGCTGAGCAGACCCGTCAGCTACAGGTGGAGATCGCCTATGGTTACAAAAGAATCGTTCTTAACTCGAGCCAACCACACGACTCTCAGTCACACCAGAAACTGGGGCCGGAGTCGTTAGCCACGGCTATCCAACGTGCGATTCGTTATCTCACTGAAGTCATCGTCAAATCTTATCAAAACTATACGTTCTATCCAGAAGGGACCTGGCGTGAAATTCATCAGCTTTACACGCACGCTGAGCGTATTGGTATCGTCGATACCCGCGTTGATGATCCACTCAACCAAACTGTCCGCAATAGCAGCATCGGCCACGCCTACAAACAGGCACTACTCGTAGAGCTAAGCGATCCCTACCACCTACCGGGCCGCATGATCGAGAAGATACAGCGTTACCTGGACCGTTGGGCGTCGCTTGTACATTTGCAACCGGCAACCACGATTTACGATCCTAAGTGTCAGTTTCTTATTGATCAGCAAAGTGACCGAGGCGGTGAAGTATATACGGGAGAAGCAGAGATCCAACATCCGGAACAGTATCGGTTACTAAACACAATTGATTTGGCACAAGTGATCCACCAACAACTCAGTGCCATGGACAAGGGACATCAGCCTGACCCGAAGGGTTTGGAGGAAGACTTCTTCGTCCAGGGCGGTGAGGACATGTTACGGCGTTTGATCAATGCATGGGGTATAAATCCGAAACGTTACTTTCCTAGAAAAACGATTGACGATGGGAACGAGATGGATGTGGCCATCGGTATCGCGGCCATTAACTACTGCATAAATGGCGGCAAGGAATTTGTCTTGAGTTCAAACGATCATGATACAGAATCTGTCGAGATTACCATCGCTTCTTCCAGACAACAGTGGCTTTCATTTGACGAGTCGGCCCAACCAAGTCACACACGTTGGAAATTACGTGATGAAAGCGCTAGCGGATTTGCATTGGCCAAGCATGGTGTCGAGAGTGAACATGTCCGCGTTGGTGATTTGGTGGCAACACGACCACCAGGTGAAGATGATCCATGGAGGATAGCGGTAATACGTTGGATGAAAAGCATGCGAGCGATCGACATGGAAATCGGCATGAAACGATTAGCGCCCACCGCGGATCCGGTCGCGATCAAGGTGTTCAAAGCAAAACCTGAGGAACCGCGAGCGCCCGAGGAAGATACCAGTGCTGATGAAGGATCGACCGAAACACACGCGGTGTCCGAAGAACCCCGTGATGAGACGAATGACGTCGAAGACGAGGAACAGAATGAAGAAATAGAAAGTCAGGCAGAAGACACAGATGATGCTGCCGATGACGAAACGATTACAGTTTCATCTTCCGTCCCCGAGGAGCAAGGTGGAGATTTTTTGCCTGCCCTGTTGTTACCAAGGGTACGAGTTCTAAACCAACCGCAAACCTTGGTTACTTACCGAGGGACTTTCAAACCCGATCGCCTACTGCTGCTCGACAACGGCCAGACCCGCAACAAGATACTGGCAACCAAGCTTGTCGAGATCACCGACACGTTTGAACGCTTCCAATTCATGCTGGCCGAAGAATCAACCAGCGCTTAACGCGACAAGGGCCCCGAACGGGGCCCTGGTTATTGTCAAATCGCGACGACTCGCTAAGGCATTATTGCCGCAAGTACGCTAAATCGGACTCCTCGACCACCCCTAGCGACCAGGCGCCACGGGTCCTGGCATGCTCGATTGCCGCCTCCACCTCAGATGCCGAGGCCTCCGGAATCGTCAGTACCCACTCGGGCTCAATCAGATCAGCATCATCGATCTGATTGGTGTTGGCCTTGTAGATGAGCGGCCACTGGTAGGGGTCGCCATAGATTACGCGATAGCTTGCGATGTCCCACAGGGTGTCGCCACGAACCACCGTGTAACTGAGTTGCGCGTCGCCGGTCTCTTGGACCATGGGCTCCATCGCCGGTGCCGGGGCAGGTATAGGTTCGGGCGCTGGCTCTGGGGCTACTGGCTCCGGCATCGCCTCCGGGGCCGCTGCCGGGGCTGCGGGTTCGGGCTCGGCTTCGGGCGCTGTCGCGCAACCGCCGGCGACCGCAATAAACAGCACCGCCAGCAATACTGCTATTGGACCTTGTAGACTCTTCATTGTCGGCTATCTCCTAGGTAGGACGTGCTCTTCTTCTCGGTCGAAACGACCTACACAATCAATAGTACAAAGTATCAGCCCCTATGTATAGACTGTCAAGACGCCTACAGACCACTTGATGCTGATGATTCTAGAACGATTACAAAATCATGCCTGATGTTTTGGTACTTTATTTCAGCCGCTATGGCGCAGTGGCAAAAATGGCGCAACATATCTCGCGCGGGGTCGAGAAGGTAGATCTTATACATGCACGCCTGCGCACAGTGGCAGATGTTTCGACGACAACCAGTGCCAACGCCAACAGTGTGCCAGATCACGGCGCACCGTATGCGACGATCGATGATTTAAGGGCATGTGTCGGCCTCGCACTCGGCAGCCCGACCCGGTTTGGCAATATGGCGGCACCGCTGAAGCATTTCTTGGACACTACCGGACCGCTTTGGTTATCTGGCGGACTTACGGGTAAACCGGCCGCCGTTTTCACCGCCTCATCCAGCATGCACGGCGGACAAGAAACGACCTTAGTCTCCATGATGCTGCCGCTGATGCATCACGGCATGGTGCTGGTTGGATTACCGTACAGTGAAAGTACGCTACTGCACACTGCGACCGGCGGTACCCCCTATGGCGCGAGCCACGTGGCTGGTGCGGACAGTGATCGACCTTTGAGCAAGGACGAAGAAAGCCTTTGCCAAGCCCTCGGTACGCGCCTTGCGCACATCGCGAAGGCACTTTACGAAGCACGTAGCTAATGGCTATTCAAGACTACGAATAAGCGGGATCGTAATACGTCGTTGGCTTGCTAGCGACGCGCTGTCGATGCGTTCTAACAGTTCGAACAGTGAGTGCATGTCGCGCGGAAAGCGCCGAAGTACGTAGCGCGCCACCTCTTCTGTCATATCGAGGCCCCGGTTTTGCGCGCGCAAACATATGGCACTAAGTCGTTCGGCGTCACCCAATAAACGCAGCTGATATACCAAGCCCCAACCGAGGCGTGTTGCTAAGTCTGGTAATTCCAGACCAAGATGCCCGGGGCCCGCGCTAGCCGAAAAGATCAACACGTTATTGCTGCTACGTGATCGTTCGCAAAGCTGGAACAAGGCCCTTTCCCATCGAGGATCACCGCTTATACGATCGACATCGTCAACACATACAAGCGCCACGCGTTCCAGCTCTTCCAGGATCGCTGGCGATAAGCGCGCGGCCTCTTTCAGCGGGACGTAGACGGGCGCGGTATGGCCGACCTCCTGCGCGGAACGACAAGCGGCCTGTAACAGATGCGTTTTGCCGGTGCCCGCGCTACCCCACAAAAACAGTACACGCTCTTTGGGCAACTGTTGTTGGCACAATGATTGGACAGTCTGGGTTAGCTGTTCCGTGACCTCGCGATTACTCGCGGCCAAAAAATTCTCGAATGATGAACTGTCACCCAGCTTAATATTAAGTGAAAGTTGTCTAGTCACGACCACAACTCCTGTCGACGTTATGTGGACGAATTAGTCTTCAGACTGGTTCGACTCAGACGTCGCTTCCGGGTACCGCTTCGTGCAGATCCACAGGTAGTGCAGACCACTCGCTACTGTCGTCACAAGCACAGCGTAGATTCCGTAATCAACAATAGGTTGAAGCGGCAACAGTGCCGCCTGTTGGACAAGAATAATGATAACCAATGCGATCTGCAGCACTGTATTACATTTGCTGAGATAGGTCGGGCGCACTTGTATCTTACCGACAAGTGACGTATAGATTAGATAACCACCGATGATCAGCAAGTCACGGAAACCGACCGTGAGCACTAACCAAAATGGCAGGTGATCCAATACGGCCAGCATCACATAGGCGCTGACAAGTAGAATCTTATCGGCCATTGGATCGAGAATAGCGCCCAATCGCGTAGCTAGGTTATAGCGCTTGGCTATGAACCCATCCAGACCGTCGGACAGACCGGCAACGATGAAGATGGTCAGCGCCAACGCGTAGTCCTGCGCCTTGAGTACGAGTATGAACACTGGTACCAGCGCGATACGAAGAAGCGTTATGGCGTTGGGCAAGTGATATAACTTAATCATTCTAAAACCGTCGTGGAACGTAGTGCGACGACAGCATGCAACTACCTAGTCTTCGCGGGTTGGGAGATGATTGGCAAGCTATTGAAGCTCCCGTGTGAAGTCAAGGTTTACACTCGCCGACTAGCGTCCTACCATACAATACCCCAATGCGGAGCCTCAGGTGAGTAAGTCCCGCCGTAATTCCCTCAGTTATCGCGATGCTGGTGTCGATATCGACGCGGGCAACGCACTAGTACAGGCTATTAAACCAATCGCGCGTAAGACCGCGCGGCCAGGATTGTTGAGCGAGTTGGGTGGATTTGGCGGCTGTTTCGAGTTGCCGACTGATCGTTACCACCAACCCGTGTTGGTCGCCGGCGCCGACGGCGTTGGCACCAAACTCAAACTTGCTATCGAACTCAATCGACACGATTCAATCGGCATCGACCTTGTCGCCATGTGCGCCAACGACATTGTGGTTCAGGGCGCTGAGCCTTTATTTTTCCTAGACTACTTTGCCACCGGCCAACTAGACACCACGGTTGCCACCACCATTATTCGGGGTATCGGCGAGGGTTGTCAGCAAGCGGGCATGGCCCTGCTCGGCGGCGAGACGGCCGAGATGCCCGGCTTATACGCCAAGGCTGATTACGACCTTGCGGGCTTTGCGGTGGGCATCGTGGAACGCACTAAACTCATTAACGGTTCCGCGGTTACTGCCAACGATGTCTTAGTAGGCATCGCCTCCAATGGTCCACATGCCAACGGCTATTCGCTGATCCGCAAGATTATCACAACCCGCAAGGTCTCGTTGCAGGAGCCCTTCGGCAACCGCACCCTCGGTGAAGTGCTGCTCACCCCCACAAGGATTTACGTACGGCCTATGCTAGCCCTAATGCACACCGTGCCCATCCACGCCGCCGCGCATATCACCGGTGGCGGGCTGATCGAAAACTTGCAACGTCTACTGCCAGCCGATGTACAAACTGTCGTTGACACCACCACCTGGACACGCCTCCCTATTTTCGATTGGCTACAAGAGAATGGGGATATCGACGACGGTGAAATGTATCGAACATTTAATTGTGGCATCGGCATGGTGTTGTTCGTAAGCAAAAAGGACCAAACCGCTACGTTGGACCAACTGCGCGAACTGGGTGAAACAGCATTTGTGATCGGCCACACTGAACAACAAAGCGGTGATGACCGGCTAGTGTTATTGCGATGACTACATCCATGCTGGCCATCGTCGCTTTAATCTCAGGGCGCGGCAGTAACCTGCAAAGCATCATTGACGAGATGCACGCAGATCGGCTACCGATAGAACTTCGTGCCGTTATCAGCAACAATCCGGATGCACATGGACTCGTGAGAGCCCATGCCGCCGGTATTGCTACCTGCGTCCTTGATCATCGGCAATTCTCGAGTCGGGTGTATTATGATCAAGCGCTTATGACCGCAATCGATGAGCATGATCCCGGATTAGTGATACTAGCAGGCTTCATGCGCATCCTTGGCCGGGCTTTTGTTGAGCACTACGCGGGACGTCTTATTAATAT
Source organism: Gammaproteobacteria bacterium (assembly GCA_029861845.1). GTDB lineage: Bacteria > Pseudomonadota > Gammaproteobacteria > Acidiferrobacterales > SPGG2 > SPGG2. Next base: position 20,743 of record JAOTYM010000016.1, read on the forward strand.
TCACCCTTCACTACTTCCAGAGTTTCCCGGCCTCGATACGCACACGCGCGCGCTACAAAGTGGTGCCCGGCAGCACGGTGCCAGTGTGCATTTCGTCGCGCCCGAAGTAGATACTGGTCCTATCATTATTCAGGCAACTGTACCCGTCTATGAAGATGATTCGCCGGAAGTGCTGGCGGCACGCGTATTGCGTGAAGAGCATCGCATCTATCCGCAAGCCATTCGTTGGTTCGCCGAAGGGCGTCTGGAGATCCGTGACAATTGCGTTCTACTCGATGGCGCCGAACAACCAGAACAAGAACTGGTACATGCGAAACAATTGGCGTGACTGACGGTTACGGTATAGCGCAACCGTCAGTCGCGTTTTTGAATCGTTCTAAACGTTAGCCGGTTCACGAATTCGGCAATTTCGATTACAATGCCTGCACAGATGGAAGAATACTGACTGCCGTATAGTTTTGAGGCCTGTTTAACTATAGTGACAGAATCGCGCCGTGCCACACTAAAGGGGGATTTCGCATATGTTTGAGGGTCTGATCGAGCTGCCGTGGTGGGGATATGTGGTTGTCGCCCTGGTCTTGACTCATATTACGATCGCTAGCGTTACGCTCTATTTGCACCGGCATCAGACCCATAAGGCGGTGGATCTGCACCCGATCATCAGCCACTTCTTTCGCTTTTGGCTATGGCTAACCACCGGCCAAGTCACCAAAGAATGGGTGGCCACCCACCGCAAACACCACGCCCACGTCGAAGGACCTGAAGACCCCCACAGCCCGCAACAGCTGGGCATCAACAAAGTATTATGGTTGGGCGTCTACCTGTATCGCATCGAGTCTGACAAGCCAGAGGTACAGCAAAAATACGGCCATGGCACGCCCGATGATTGGCTTGAGCGACACATCTACGCGGGCCATGAGTTTTGGGGCGTATTGATCATGCTTGGCTTAGATGTCGTTTTATTCGGTGTTGTTGCGGGCCCCCTTGTCTGGCTTACGCAGATGGTTTGGATCCCGTTCTGGGCAGCCGGGGTCATAAACGGCGTCGGTCACTGGCGCGGCTACCGTAACTACGAAACACCGGATGCAAGTAGGAATATCGTGCCATGGGGATTCATCATTGGTGGCGAAGAACTCCACAATAACCATCATACTTATCCGAGTTCGGCCAAGTTCTCGTCGAAGTGGTGGGAGTTTGATCTCGGTTGGGTGTACATAAGAATCCTGGACGCGCTCCGTCTAGCAACGATAAAGAAGATCCCACCCAAACCTGCCTTCAACCCTGATAAACAGGTCTGTGACCTTGATACGTTGAAGGCCGTTGTCACTAACCGTTTTCAAGTGATGGCCGGCTTCGGGCACGATGTGTTGAAACGCGTCTACCGCGAGGAACTAAGAAAGGCCAGCCGGTTTGATCGCGAGGGCCGGCGTTTACTCAAGCGCGCGAAACGGTCCATGAGACGTGAGATTTCGATGTTAGACGATACCAGCCGCAAGTGGTTGGCACGCGCCCTCGAATACAACCAGCGGCTGAATACCGTCTATGCCATGAAACAAAAGCTACAAGATATCTGGCAGCGTTCTAGCGTTACGCAAGAGTCTCTGTTGCAGGCGCTGGAGGATTGGTGCCGGCAGGCAGAAGCCACTGGTATTCGAGCACTACGCGAGTTTTCATACAAACTACGCACATATGCCCCCGCACCAGCCGCCGCCTAACGCTGCAGGCCTTCCGGCAAGTTAATGAACTGTTAAATCGCCTTTGACAGGCGCTTATGCAGCGGGCTAGTTCGTGGGAAATGTGCCAGCAGAAACTCCATTTGGTCCGCGAGCACGCGCTTACCCTGTAGAAAGACGTACTCAGCGTGGGTTGGCACAAACGGCACCGCGAGCAATTCCAGTCCTGCCTGCTCAGGTGTCTGACCCGCTTTATGGTTGTTGCACCGTCGGCACGCGGTCACCACGTTATTCCAAGTATCGGTACCACCTATACTCAGTGGCTTGATGTGATCGCAGGAGAGCTCGCGCGGCGGAAATCGACTTCCACAATACATACACAAGTGGGCATCTCGCGCGAAAAGTGCTTTGTTACTCAACGGCGGAATGTAATGCTCGCGCGCTTTCAACAACGCATGGGTATCGCCGTGGGTGGCAATAATGCTGTTTACCTCAACAATACTACGCAGTCCCGAGATCGCGTTGTGACCACCCCGTACCCGGTATAACAACACCCCACAAGTGTAAGCAATCTGCTGCAGGTGGTAAGCGCGAACTGCTTCTCTAAAGTCTATCCACTCTAGCGGCATGCCAGAAACGTCAGTTCGCAGTACTTGTTGGCTTAACGCATACACAGCCCAAACCTAAGTCAACTGATCTACGACAGCGTATTTATGCCAGAAAAACAAGTGCCTGTACATAGCCGAACTTGTTCGCCGCTACCTAAAGACTCGGTCGCCGAATACCAGATGCACCACAAAACAAAAGCCCGGCATTACCGGGCTTTTTGATAAGATCTGTGAGCCTTGGAGAAGTTACTTGATCTTGGCTTCTTTGTAGATTACGTGCTTTCGGGCAACCGGATCGAATTTCTTGATTTCGAGCTTATCCGACATCGTGCGCTTGTTCTTCGTTGTCGTATAGAAATGTCCGGTCTTAGCGCTGGAAACCAGTCTGATCTTTTCACGCACTGCCATACCGATTACCTCCGAATGTTAGACTTTCTCGCCGCGGGCGCGCATGTCGGCTAGTACTGCGTCGATACCCTTCTTGTCGATGATCCGCAGCCCTTGACCTGATACCCGTAGTCGCACCCAACGCTTTTCACTCTCTACCCACAAGCGTCGGTCATGTAGATTTGGCACAAATCTGCGCTTTGTCTTGTTATTCGCATGCGATACGTTGTGTCCGCTCATCGGGCGCTTGCCGGTCACCTGACATACCTTAGCCACTGCCATGCTCCTGAGAAACCAATTGTTTCTGAGCGCGGGTTTATACCAGAATTTACCAACAAAGGGTAGCCAGCGACCCAAACACCGCTTAACGAACTACCATTACAACATGCCCCGCGCACTGAATGACACCGCCTCCCGGTCACCGATTACCATGTGATCGAGCACGCGGATATCGACCAGGGCAAGTGCTTGCATTAACCCTACTGTCAGTGCTTCATCGGCCTGGCTTGGTTCTGCTGCACCGGATGGGTGATTGTGAACAAGGATAACTGCGGCCGCATTGTGGAAAAGCCCACGTCTGACGATTTCCCGTGCGTAGACTGCGGTACCGTTTATGGTGCCGTAGAACAATTCCTCGAATGCTAGTACCCGGTGGCGGTTATCGAGAAACAAACAACAAAAGACCTCCTGCTTACGATCACCGAGTCGGGCATGCAGATACATCTCCACGTCCTGAGAAGACGAAAGCGTGGCACCACGTTGTAACCCTTCGCCTAGTTGACGACGGCCCATTTCCAGGACCGCTTGAAGTTGTGCGTACTTGGCACCACCTAGCCCTGGTGCAGCACAAAACTCTTTTTGACTCGCGGCCAGCAATGCACGCACACCCCCAAACCGTGCCAGCAGCTCCCGTGACAGGTCTACCGCGGTCTTACCGGTTACCCCAGTTCGTAGGAATATCGCCAATAGTTCCGCATCGGATAGGGATTCTGGTCCCCGTTGGAGCAGCTTTTCACGTGGCCGTTCGGCCGCCGGCCAATCGACTATCGACATATGGGCACCCTTTCGGCGATTTGTGTAATGCGCCAAACGCCAAGTAAACTCTACCATATGGGTACGCTTACCAATAAACGTATCGTGCTCGGTATAACCGGCGGCATCGCCGCATATAAGAGCGCCGAGCTTGTGCGCCGGCTGCGGGATGCTGGCGCTGATGTGCGTGTGGTGATGACGCAGGCGGCCACCGAGTTCATTACACCTCTCACCATGCAAGCTGTCAGCGGCAACCCGGTTCACTCGCATTTACTTGACGCCGATGCGGAATCAGGTATGAGTCATATCGAACTCGCCCGTTGGGCGGACACCGCATTAGTGGCACCGGCGAGCGCCAATTTTATTGCCAAGATGGCCCACGGTCGCGCCGATGACTTGTTGAGCACTTTGTGCCTCGCAACCGAAGGCCAGGTGGCGTTAGCACCGGCGATGAACCAGCAGATGTGGCTAAATTTAGCGACACAAGAAAATGTGGGCACCCTAAAGAGACATGGGATTCGAATATTCGGACCGGCAGCGGGCGCACAGGCATGTGGCGAAACCGGGCCGGGGAGGATGCTAGAACCGGTCGAGATTGTGTCGCTGACGACGCAGCTTTTCTCTACCGGCACCTTAGCCGGTCTTCGTGTACTCGTCACGGCCGGCCCCACGTGGGAGGTGATAGATCCGGTCCGGGGTATTACTAATCGCAGTTCAGGCCGTATGGGTTATGCCGTGGCCGAGGCAGCGGCAGAGGCGGGGGCTAAAGTCACCCTCGTGTCCGGACCTACTGCGCTTGACGCCCCCCAACGCGTCACCACAATCCGTGTGAGCAGTGCATTGGAGATGTTTGATAGCGTCCATGCACACATCGAGGGCGTCGATATTTTCATTGGCGTGGCCGCCGTCAGTGATTACCGCCCTGCCAGCGCCGCCTCTCAGAAGATTAAGAAACACGCGGATACGCTAACCCTTGAACTCGTGAAAAACCCAGACATTCTGAAGAGTGTCGCCGCCTTATCGCCGGCACCGTTCACGGTTGGATTCGCGGCTGAAACCGAAAATCTGGAAACCCACGCGCGCGAAAAACTAATCGACAAACATATCGATCTCGTCGCCATAAATGACGTGAGCGAGACCGATATAGGATTCGATACCGAGGACAACCGCCTGCTATTGATCGATCGACATGGTAAATCCGAGCTACCGCGGCAGCACAAATCACAACTAGCACGCGCCCTGATACAATATGTAGCAGAGAGGTACCATGCGAAACGTGCAGCTCAAGATTCTCGACCCGCGCGTCGGTAAGGAATTTCCCCTACCGCGATACTCTACCGACGGCGCCGCTGGCCTCGATCTCATTGCCTGCATTGATGAACACCTGCGCGTCGAGCCCGGCGAAGCACATCTAGTGCCCACCGGGATCGCCATTCATATCGCTGATAACGAACTCGCGGCAGTGCTGTTGCCGCGTTCAGGTTTGGGGCACCGACGCGGCATTGTCCTGGGTAATCTGGTCGGGCTCATCGACTCCGATTATCAAGGCCAAGTGTTTGTATCGTGCTGGAACCGAGGACACGAGCACTTCGTTATTGAACCTGGCGACCGCATTGCACAAATGGTGTTCGTGCCGGTGGTACAAGCGCGCTTCGAGATTGTTGATGACTTTACACAATCATCGCGCGGGGCCGGGGGGTTTGGTCACACCGGTAGAAAGTAAACCGTGGTCCACCTATAGTACGCTAGCCTTCGCCAAAAACTGATCATGGAGCTCCCAGCCGAAATATTCAAAGCCTACGATATTCGTGGGATTGTCGGTACATCGTTGACGCCCACGACCGTAACCCGGATCGGTCACGCGATTGGCAGTGAGGCGCGTGCACGCAAGCAAGATACTGTCGCCGTCGGTCGTGACGGACGCCTGTCCGGCCCAACCCTTGTTAAGGCCTTGGCCCAAGGGCTCTCGCAATCCGGTTGTAATGTCATTGATATCGGTATGGTGCCGACACCAGTACTCTACTTCGCCACCCACCATCTCGGCACCCGCTGCGGTGTCAGCGTTACTGGCAGTCACAACCCACCTGAGTACAACGGTTTAAAAATGGTGCTGGCCGGCGAAACCCTGGCCGCTGGCGCGATCCAAGATCTGCGCCGAAGATCGTTGGAAAATGATATGTCTTCGGGTGCGGGCCGTATCACCGAAACCGATGTCAGTGAGGCCTACTTCGATCGCATTACCAGCGACATCAAACTGGCACGGCCTATGAAGATAGTCGTGGACTGTGGCAACGGCGTCGCCGGTAACATCGCGCCAGCGCTGTTTCGACGACTCAAATGCGAAGTGCAGGAATTGTTCTGCGACGTCGACGGTCATTTTCCTAACCACCATCCGGATCCCGGTCAACCACAAAATCTGGAAGACCTGATTACGGCCGTTAAGAAACAACCTGTCGACATGGGGATCGCGTTCGATGGTGATGGCGACCGCCTAGGTGTTGTCTCGCCGGATGGTAGTATCATCTGGCCAGACCGTCAGTTGATACTGTTCGCGCGTGATGTGCTTTCACGCCACCCTGGCGGCGAGATCATCTATGACGTCAAGAGCTCGCGTACGCTTGACGCAGCGATTAAAGAAGCCGGTGGCAAATCAACAATGTGGAAGACCGGCCACTCATTCATTAAGGCCAAACTCAAAGAATCGGGCGCTCTGCTCGCCGGTGAAATGAGCGGCCATGTTTTCTTTAAAGAGCGCTGGTATGGATTCGATGACGCCATTTACGCTGCGGCACGGTTGCTTGAACTCGTCGCCCAAGACACACGAACCCCCACAGAAATTTTTGCCGCGTTGCCGGATACGGTAAACACCCCGGAATTGCACCTACAGATGCCCGAAGGCGAACATCACGCGCTAATCAGCGAACTGGTAAAACAGGCCCAGTTCGAAGACGCCAATATCACCACTATCGATGGTCTGCGTGCAGACTTCACAGATGGATTCGGGCTTGTGCGTGCCTCAAACACACAGCCCGTGCTTGTATTCCGTTTCGAGGGCACCGATGCACCGGCGTTAAAGCGAATCCAAGAAGCATTCAGAACACTAATTACCGGATTACGCCCCGATTTGCCGTTACCGTTCTAGCCGCGACGCTACGCCCGGCGAGCTTGAAATCCGCCCCATCGCCATCATCTTTAAGACTACACACCGATAGGTATCTCAATAATGCATCGAAGTAGCTTTGATGCATGTTAAATTTATTGATTGAAATGAATCCAGACCGGGTAACCGCACACAAACTGAACAATCTATTGCAGTCCATCATGTTGCTTGCCGGCATGGCAGCGCTATTGGGTCTACTCGGATGGCTGCTTGCTGGCATTAAAGGAGTCATTTGGGCCGGCATCATCGGTGTTGTGTTTCTTCTCGTCAGCCCTCGAGCATCACCACGGCTGGTGTTTAAGTTGTCTGGCGCGCGCCCGCTGAGCATGGCTGAAGCGCCTGGCCTGTACGCGCTCGTTAAGACCTTAGCGCTACGGGCAAGGTTACCCACGCTTCCCCAACTCTACTACGTGCCCACCCAAGCCATGAACGCCTTCACAGTGGGGAACCGTCGGCAAGCAATGATTGCGATTACCGATGGCCTTTTGCGGGGACTCACCCGTCGTGAGCTGACGGGCGTGTTGGCCCATGAAGTTAGTCACGTCGACAACAATGACATGTGGGTAATGACGTTGGCAGATACGGTTAATCGTCTTACGAGTTCGTTCTCCTTATTTGGCCAAGTTCTATTGTTTATCAATCTGCCGCTGATTCTACTTGGCAAGAGCGGATTTTCTTGGTTAGCAATTCTAATATTAGTTTTTGCACCTACACTAAGTGTACTTCTGCAATTGGCGTTGTCCCGCACGCGAGAGTTTGATGCAGACCTGGGCGCTGCCCAGATTACTCACGACCCCTTAGGGCTTGCCTCAGCCTTAAAGAAACTGCACCACTATCACAGCGGCTCACTCAGACGCGCCCTTGTGCCGGGTCGGCCGATACCGAACTCTTCGATGCTGCGGACACATCCGAAATCAGAAGAACGCATACGCAGGCTGGTCTCGCTCGCAGAGCGTCAGCCCGGTGCAACAGAATCATTTTTGCCCATCGACGAAGATTTGGTCGCATTTGCTCCTCGACTCTCACTTGGCCCACGACTGCCACAATGGTTTATGGGCTGGCACGGACACTGATATATACGTGTCGAATATTGGCAATTGACCGTGGGCACGTGTCTTCTATGATTTAGCTAGACATAACCGGCGGTGGGACTTGCCGATGCGCGACCTTCATGACCTTGAACTGATAATCAAGTCACGCATACCAATAATCATTATTGAGTCGCACGAAGAGGCGCGGGTGGTCGACATGTGTGCGCGTATGGTTAGCCGACTCGCCAAACCACTATACAAGTGGACAGTGACCGAAGGTCTGTTAAAGCTGCAAGCGGGCTACCAAGCGCAAAAGCACAACGCCAAACCTTCCGAGCTGCTTGCCCAGATAAAGGCAACGAGCAAAGCGGGCATCTACCTGTTGTTCGACTTCCACCCCTATCTCGAGGACCCCATCCATATCCGCTACCTAAAGGAGATCGCCCAGCGCTATAACGAATTGGGCCATACCCTGATATTGATCAGTCACCGACTCGAGATACCAGCCGAGCTCAAAAAGTTTTGTGCTCGATTCGAGCTAACTCTGCCGGATAGTAAGGCGCTCGAGCAACTGGTCATCACGGAGGCAAATAGCTGGTCACGCGAGAACCCGGGCCGCAAAGTGAAGACCGACCCGCAAACGCTGGGGCTGTTGGTTAACAATCTGTCGGGGCTCACCGAGGGTGATGCCAAACAGCTCATTCGTGGCGCCATCTACGATGACGGTGCTATAACAAGTAACGACCTACCAAAAGTTATGAAGGCCAAGCACGACTTGTTAGGTCAAGACGGCATCCTCTCCTTTGAATACGACACGGCGAAGTTTTCCGACGTTGGTGGCCTGGCTAATCTCAAAGATTGGTTAAACAAACGAAAAATCGCCTTCGATAATAACCAGGCAAGTGACCTGGATAAACCCAAAGGTATCGCCTTAGTGGGTGTCCAGGGCTGCGGCAAAAGCCTAGCCGCCAAGGCAGTGGCCGGACTGTGGGGCATACCCCTGTTGCGACTCGATCTGGCCGCGCTCTATAACAAATACATTGGCGAAACCGAACGCAACTTACGCGAAACACTCAAGGCGGCGGAAGTCATGGCACCGTGCGTACTGTGGATCGATGAAATTGAGAAAGGCCTGGCAACCGCGGACGTTGATAACGGCACTTCGCGTCGCGTACTCGGCTCATTCCTCACCTGGATGGCCGAAAACAAAGCGCCGGTCTTTATCGTCGCCACGAGCAATGATATCGAAGCCTTGCCTCCTGAAGTTGTGCGCAAAGGCCGCCTTGATGAGATCTTCTTTGTGGACCTTCCTTCAAGAAAGACACGTCAACGAATTTTCACAGTACACCTAAAGAAACGAGGCCTGGATCCAACAGCGTTCGATATCAAACGACTAGCTAAGGCTTCCGAGAATTTCTCAGGGGCTGAAATCGAGCAAGCGGTCGTCTCTACGCTTTACTCATCACGGACGAACAACGCCTCGCCCAATACCGAGCTTGTATTAGCTGAGATTACACAAACGCGGCCGCTGGCAATAGTCATGGCGGAGAAGATCAATGCGCTGCGCGCTTGGGCCACGGACAGAACTGTGCCCGCTGACTAATCTGCTAAGTATCTGAGTTGGGGATCGAAGGTTCGAACAACTAAGTCTTTGGCAACGTGACACCCACCTGGCCCATGTACTTTCCGCCGCGGTCCTTGTAGGAGGTATCGCACGCTTCATCGCCTTCAAAGAAGATCATCTGCGCCACCCCTTCATTGGCGTAAATTTTGGCAGGCAATGGCGTAGTATTGGAAAACTCTAGCGTCGCATAACCCTCCCACTCTGGCTCAAACGGCGTTACGTTGACAATGATTCCACAGCGGGCATACGTGCTCTTGCCCACACAAAGCGTGAGAACGTTACGTGGTATACGCAGATATTCGACCGTACGCGCTAAGGCAAAAGAATTAGGCGGGATAATGCACACCTCACCGTTAAAGTCGACAAAACTACTGTCATCGAAATTCTTAGGGTCAACGATCGCACTGTTGATGTTGGTGAATATCTTAAACTCGTCAGAGCAACGAATATCGTAACCGTAACTGGATGTCCCGAAAGACACAACGCGGCGGTCACCAGACTGCTTGATCTGATTGGGCGCAAACGGCTCAATCATGCCGTGTTCTTCAGCCATGCGCCGAATCCACTTGTCCGACTTGATGGTCATTGGGTTGTAAGCAGATCAGGTGTTCTGTATGACGATGTTCGGAAAGGCAGTCGAGAAGTCCTTCTTTCGCAGCGATTGCTTGGCGGCTAAACGCCGCGCTATGTTGCGGAAGGTCTGAGCAATGTGACCATCCGGGTCAGCCACCACCGTAGGCCGACCGGCATCCGTACCTTCCCGTATGCTGATGTCCAAGGGTATCGAACCCAGTAGTTCAACATCGTACTGCTCGGCCATGCGCATCGCGCCACCTTGACCAAAGATATGCTCTTCATGCCCGCATTGACTACATATGTGCGTGCTCATATTTTCAATGATACCAAGTACGGGCACCTCGACCTTTTCAAACATCTTTAGCCCTTTGCGCGCATCCAACAAGGCAATGTCCTGCGGCGTGGTCACAATCACTGCCCCACTGACAGGGATCTTCTGTGCCAGGGTAAGCTGAATATCGCCAGTACCCGGTGGCAAATCAATGATCAGATAGTCGACATTGTCCCAACGTGTATCCTTCATCAGTTGTTCCAATGCCTGTGTCACCATGGGCCCGCGCCAAATCATGGGTGTCTCTTCTTCGATCAGAAAGCCGATAGACATCGTCTGTAGGTGGTAACTGTGGATGGGCTCTAGCGAACGACCATCCTTGGACTCTGGCTTGGCCTTGACCCCCAACATGCGAGGTTGACTGGGCCCGTAAATGTCGGCGTCCAGAATCGCCGCATTCGCACCTTCAGCAGAAAGGGCTAACGCCAAATTCACCGCCACCGTCGACTTGCCGACACCACCTTTGCCAGATGCCACTGCGATCATATTCTTAACACCCTGGATCGGCTTCACCCCTTTCTGGACGGCATGGGTAGCAATGTTTGACGACACATTCACGGTCACCGAATTCACGCCGGCAATGGCCTCCACTTTGGCCTTTAATTTGCCGGCTAACTCATTGTGCCAACCCTTGGCTGGATAACCGAGAACCACGTCGGCGGTGACATTGCCATCATCGACGTCGATCTTTTTCACTGCCTTGGCAGTCACCAAGTCTTGCTCCAGATAGGGGTCGACCACCTCTTTCAGGGCGGCTTCAACTTGCTGCTGGGAAACAACCATCATCAAACTCTCCACGTCCTAATGTACGAATGGGGGCGAGATGCTACACCGTACCCCCAAGAATGTCATGCGACCGTCACAACTTGACGTTTTGTTGTCGTCAGCGAGACCACACTGGGTAGCCCGAACAGGTGGCCGCATCAGGGTAAAACTGGTACTTTCATGGCCATCGGCCGTTCCTCCATGCAGAGCGGCCTTTTCGATTGTATGGTAATTGCGATGAGTGCAAAAAAACGCGACATACTCGTCACCAGCGGTCTGCTTTATGCGAACGGACCACTGCATCTGGGGCATATGGTCGAATCCATTCAGACTGACACTTGGGTACGCTTCCAAAAAATGCGTGGCCACAACTGCATGTACGTGTGTGCCGAGGATGCTCACGGAACGCCGATCATGGTACGTGCACAAGACGAGGGCATCAGCCCAGAAGAGCTTATAGCGCGTTTCGACATCGAGCACCGGGCTGACTTTGTAGACTTCGCGATCGGTTTCGATAACTACTACACAACACATTCTCCCGAAAATCGAGAGCTGACAGAACTGATCTACCGACGCCTGCGGGCAGGCGGTCATGTTACGTCGCGTGTCATCGAGCAGGCGTTTGACCCTATTAAAGAAATGTTTCTACCTGATCGCTTTATCAAAGGCGAATGCCCGCGCTGCAGCGCGCCGGATCAATACGGCGATGCTTGCGAGGTGTGTGGCGCTACTTACGCACCCACTGACTTGAAGAATCCAGTGTCAATGCTGTCGGGCGCGAAACCGATTTATAAGGAATCAGAGCATTACTTTTTTAAGCTCCAAAATTTCGAACCCATGCTGCGCGCGTGGATACGGCACGGGCATGTACAACCAGACGTAATTAACAAACTTGATGAATGGTTTACCCAAGGATTGCGCGAATGGGATATCTCCCGCGATGCACCGTACTTTGGGTTCGAGATTCCCGATGCGCCCGGCAAGTATTTCTACGTTTGGATGGATGCCCCGATCGGCTATATGGCGAGCTTCAAGAACTTATGTAGCCGCACCGGCCTCGATTTCGGGGCCTATTGGGACAAAGACAGTAGTACCGAGATCTACCACTTCATCGGCAAGGATATTCTTTACTTTCATACATTGTTCTGGCCCGCCATGCTCGCCGGCGCCAACTTTCGCACCCCAAGTGCGGTGTTCGCCCATGGCTTTCTCACCGTAAACGGCCAGAAAATGTCCAAATCACGCGGCACGTTCATCACCGCCCGCACCTACTTGTCACATTTGAATCCAGAGTACTTGCGCTACTATTACGCCGCCAAGTTAAACAGCCGGGTAGAGGACCTAGATCTCAATCTCGATGATTTCGTGGCACGCGTTAATGCCGATCTTATTGGCAAGCTGATCAACATTGCGAGCCGTTGTGCTGGATTCATTAATAAGCGCTTCGACGGAAGACTTTCAGATACGCTACCCGAATCTGCGCTATACGAGCAATTCGTCAGCGCCGGTGAGCAAATTGCCAAGAATTATGAAGCCCGCGAATTCAGTCGCGTCGTGCGAGAAATCATGATACTCGCCGATCAGGCCAACCAATACATCAACGACCAAGCGCCCTGGGTAATTGCCAAACAGAGCGGCCACCAGGCCGAGCTACAGGGCATATGCACGCAAGGACTGAACTTGTTTCGTGTTCTGGTCGGCTACCTGAAGCCAGTACTGCCATTGACGGCGGAAAAGACTGAAGCGTTTCTTAATATCAAGCCGCTTGATTGGCAAACGCTCAAGACCCCAATGACAGCACACACCATCAATGTCTTCACCCATCTGTTAACTCGCGTCGAGCAAGAATCAGTTGACGCCATGCTGACGGCGACGAGACTGGAGCAAGACACCATGAACAAAGACAAACCAGCCACGGGCCCATTGGTCGATGAACCGATTGCCGAAGAGGTCAGTATCGACGATTTTAAAAAGGTCGACCTTCGCCTTGCCCGTATTGTCAAAGCGCGACCAGTGGATGGCTCAAATAAATTGCTTGCGCTGACCCTGGATCTGGGTGGCGAAACCCGCCATGTATTCGCCGGCATTAAGGAAGCTTATAAGCCAGAGGATCTCGAGGGTCGCATGACGGTGATGGTAGCCAACCTCGCGCCGCGCAAGATGCGCTTTGGGGTTTCCGAGGGCATGGTGCTAGCGGCGGGACCGGGTGGCAAAGAGTTATGGATCTTGTCGCCAGACGAAGGCGCGCCGCCCGGTTCGCGCGTAACGTGAAAGACTCATGGCGAATGTGCCCGCCGATAAACCAACGCTAGTCGACCAGGTCGACGCCTGGCTGCCGCAAACCCAGTGTAGCAAGTGCGGCTACCCGCGCTGCCGGCTGTACGCCGAAGCCATCGTGCACGGGGAGAGCGACATTAATCAATGCCCGCCGGGCGGCGATGTAACAATCACGGCATTGGCGACCTTGCTCGATGTTCCAGCCAAACCCCTTAACCGAGAATATGGCGAATACAAGCCGCGCGTTCGCGCCGTGATAGACGAAGCCCGTTGCATCGGTTGTGCACTTTGCCTGCCGGCGTGCCCAGTGGATGCGATCCTCGGTACCGCAAAAAGGATGCACACCGTTATTGCCAATGCATGTACGGGTTGTGAATTATGCGTAGCACCATGCCCGGTGGATTGCATCGAATTGGTTGCAGTCGAATACACCGGTCGTGGCGACGATTGGCCGTGGCCAGACTACTCGCGCGAACAAGTTGACCGCGCAAGATCACGTACATACGCACGCTTACGCCGATTGCAACAGCAGAACGCGTATTCCAGTGGGCGCCATCGAGCGCGGCGCAACCAACCCAGCTCGGTACCGACGAAAGCGAAAATTCGCGACGAAATACAGGCAGCGGTTCAGCGAGTGCGTACACGCAAACTGCGAGGTCCATCAAGCACCGGTCGTGAATGACATCGCGCCATGAACGCTGCCCAACGTCGAGAAATCTTCAAACGACTCAAGCGCGCTAATCCTGCTCCAACCACCGAGCTTGAATACGGTTCACCTTTTCAACTATTAGTGGCAGTTATCCTATCCGCCCAGGCTACTGACACCAGCGTCAACAAGGCAACCGCCGAACTATTTGAGGTCGCACGCACGCCTGAAAGTATCCTTAAGCTCGGTGTTCGCAACCTCAAGCGCTATATCAAGACCATTGGCCTCTACAACACCAAGGCCAGCAACATCATGAAGACCTGTCGAATGTTATTGCAGAAACACGGCGGCGAGGTCCCACGCACGCGCCAGGAACTGGAGGCACTACCTGGCGTGGGCCGGAAAACCGCTAACGTTGTCCTCAATACTGCCTTTGGCGAATCAACGATCGCGGTTGATACACACATCTTTCGGGTCGCAAATCGGACTGGACTTGCACCCGGCAAAACGCCCCGGGCAGTCGAAGATCGGCTGTTAGAGGTGGTGCCTAGATACTACCAGCGGCTAGCGCATCACTGGTTGATTTTGCACGGCCGCTATACGTGTACCGCACGCCAACCCCACTGTGGCCAGTGTGTGATCTATGATTTATGTGAATATCAGGATAAATTAGGTCCATGAGTCAGCACTTTGTGGCGACCGGGCTCAGTCGAGGCACACGCACGTACCCAGAGCACGCCGCCGATGCAGTAAAAAAGGCGCTCGCGCGTGCGGGTCTTAGTCATGCCAATGGCGTACTGCTGTTTCTTACGCCGGATTATGCAACTAACCCTGAGCCAGCCCTACGCGCGGCGGCACGTGCTGCTGGCTGCACGCAAGTCGTTGGCTGCACCGGCGCCGGCGTATTCACCGATCAAGAATGGGTGTTAGACAGCCCTGGGGCAGCCGCCATGGTGTTCGGCGACCCCATCCGCCTAACGCTGCCCACGGTCAACGGATCT
This sequence comes from Gammaproteobacteria bacterium, assembly GCA_029861845.1. Classification (GTDB taxonomy): domain Bacteria; phylum Pseudomonadota; class Gammaproteobacteria; order Acidiferrobacterales; family SPGG2; genus SPGG2. Next base: position 35,854 of record JAOTYM010000016.1, read on the forward strand.
CCTGGGCAGGCCATTCTCAGTTTGTGTACACCCTCTGGGTTAACCGCCGACTGGCTCGATATCACCACCCCACGCATAGGGGCGGTGTCGGCTGACCTCGAAGGTGAAGGACCGTTTAAGGTTTGGAGCAGTAGTCGCGTTGCTGATGGTGGTTGTGTCGAGGTCGTTATCGATGGGGCTGAAACCGCCATCAACGCATCACAAGGGGTAAGGGCGCTAACATCTCCAATCGAGGTTGCCGAAGTCCACGGTTATGACGTACTTCGCCTGGGCAATTATCCAGCGCTCAACGTTCTCGTTAAGGCGCTACCGGTTGGCGTCCGCGAAATGGAACGCATACCGTTACACCTCATTATGGGTGGCGTCACATTCGGCGACCCCAGCACCGCGATTCGCGATGGCCGCTACCGCCTGAATCACATTGTGTCCGCAAACCTCAATGACCAGTCGATCACATTGTCACACCCGCTAAATCGTGGCGAGCGTTTATTCTGGGCGATGCGTGATGCACTCGCGGCTGAACGTGACATGCGCGCAGTAATAGAAAACACGCGCCGCGCGCTTGCCGATCAACCGGACCTTGTCCTGCTGTTCCCTTGTATGGGTCGAGGACCTAATTTCTTTGGCAACCGAGATCGGGACCTGGAACTCGTGAAGGAATACTTTCCCAAGCTGCCCGTCATTGGCATCTATGGTAACGGCGAGATCGGGCCCTTGGACGAAACGAACCACTTGTACCAGTACTCGGTTGTGCTCGGTCTCGTCCGCGCTTGTAGTCCTTAGGGGATAATATGTCATTCGGCGGCGAGCGCGGTGAAATGCGCGAAGTGTTCTTTCGCGCTTGGTGCAACTTTCGGCAAGAACAGCCACTAACCGGGATTGAGAAGATCGCGGTGGAAGTAGCATTGCGCCACCCTGAATATCATTCGGTGCTGGAGAATCCACAGGCTTTTCAAGATCGAGACTATTTGCCAGACTTTGGCGAAACTAACCCGTTTCTACATATGGGTTTACACATCGCCATAGAGGAACAGATTGCTACCAACCGCCCACCGGGGATCATAGATATCTATCAGGCACTACGCGAGCGTTTCGATGATTCCCATATGGTTGAGCACCAGATGATGGACTGTTTGGCCGAAGCTTTGTGGCGGGCGCAGCGCGATGGCTGTGAGCCATCAGGGGAGGATTATCTAGCGTGCGTGCGACGCCAGGCTGGCTCTGAATAGGTTGCCAGCCTATAAGCCGGAACTTTGATAGGCATCTCTAGTCACAAAGGAGATGTCATTTCAGACCTGTTCCTTTTATAACAAACTTGTGGGAGTATCGCGCAGCCATAAGCCGCTGCACTTAGCTACTGCTACATTGCGCCTCCTAATCACCACCCCACGGGACCCGTAGATATGCAAGACATGGTAATACCAATAACAATTACCAAGCGTTCGGAAGAGAGTCAAAGTTTTACACATTACCTACACTCCCGCGGCCTCGGGCCCCTGCGCCGTGCAAACTTGAACGAATTGCAGGTCAACCTGGGCCGCCTATGCAATCAAGCATGCAACCACTGCCACGTGGATGCTGGCCCCAAACGTACAGAGATTATGACGTGGGAAACGATGGAACACATCCTGCGATGGGCAGAACGTGCCGCTATTGCGCGGGTCGACATTACGGGCGGCGCGCCGGAGATGAACCCGAACTTTCGGCGTTTTGTCGATGCCTTCGTCGCAATGGAAGCTGAAGTGATCTCGCGCTGCAATCTCACGGTGCTGTTTGAGCCGGGCCAGGAAGACTTGGCTAGCTGGTATGCTAAGCGCCAGATAACATTAGTGTGTTCATTGCCTTGTTACAGTCAGAAAAACGTGGATGCACAGCGAGGCCGCGGAGTATTCGACCAAAGTATCAACGCATTGCGCCAATTAAACAAGCATGGCTACGGGATCAACGAGGGGCTTACCCTTGATCTTGTCTACAATCCCGGCGGCGCGAGCTTACCGCCACCGCAGCCTAAGCTTGAAGCAGAGTACAAACGACGTCTGTTCGATGACTTCGGAATCCGATTCAATCGCTTATTGACGATCACCAATCTGCCAATCAATCGTTTCGCCCACTACCTAGACCGGACGGGGCAACGCCAGAAGTACCAGAAGCTTATTACCGACAACTTCAATGCTGACACGGTGCCGGGTCTCATGTGTCGACGCTTGCTAAGCGTCGATTGGCGCGCGCGTGTTTATGATTGTGATTTCAACCAGATGCTTGATCTACCACTCGGTACTCGACCACATCGTTATTTATGGGAAATCGAAGCGAACCGCCTCGCGGATAGTGCAATCAGTGTAGGCCCACATTGCTTCGGATGCACGGCCGGTAACGGTAGCAGTTGTAGTGGATCCTTGGTCTAAAGAACAAACCGGCGATTCAGCGGAGACCATCGGCGTAACTTGTGATGTTGCCAGCGAGGAGGTCATAGAGAAACTTGCGCAGCGGCTCGTACTGATGCGCGGTGATCCAAAGATCGTCACGCGTATCGATATCTGTTAGTTTTGGTAACACCTCGAAAGCGATGCCTAGCTGCTGCGCCCGCAGCAAAGTGGTCTCGAAGACCCGGCTCCCGCCCCACTCAATGTGTTCAAATAAGGCGCCTGGTGCCTGCTGTAGTCCAATAAAATAGTAACCGCCGTCTTCGGTCGGCCCGATAACGTTTTCCCTGCGCGCAAGTTTCTCGTGAGCGAGCTCAAGGATGGCTCCTCGGCAATGAGGTACGTCGCACCCCAAGACACCGGCAGCGCCACTGCGCTCAATGCCCTGACGCAGAGCGGTGAGCATCTTGAGGCCCAGATCCGCGTTCGCCTGCGTTGCCAAATGAAGATGAAACTCCTCGGCCAAGCGGCGAAAAAACGGATGATCCGCGTCCGGCGCAGCGTAAAAATACACATCGCTGGGCCAGTTAGTCGCCGCCAGCTTTGCCGTATCACGAATAAGAAATTCGGCGATTTGCGCCGCTTGTTCGGGGCTGTAGTCCGGCTGCAAGCGAGTTTTGACCTCGCCTGGAGTCGGCTGTTTGGCGAAAAGAATTAGATCAGGGGATTTCATCGTCTATCGCGTGTCTGGGTAGAGACGCGCCACCGTCTTGGGGCTGACACCCAACCAATAAAACAAGCGCAGGAACCACATAAGTATCACAGTTCGTATGATCCCATACTGGCGCCAACGGCGCGTGGATGCTCTCACCTGCTTGCGGATCAGAGCGGGAGGACCTATCCATTTTAAACGTTTGCAGAATTCCACGTCCTCCATCAGCGGTATGGACGCATAACCGCCAAGTGTTCTGAAGACATCGCGCCGGACAAAGATCGCTTGATCACCAGTGGCGATACCAGTCAGAGCCGAGCGCATATTCATACATGACTCGATGATGCGAAAGATTACAGCATCATCATCGAGGCGCATATCGAACCGCCCCCAAGATGCGCCTCGCTTAATCGAGTCACGGACACTGTCCATGGCTGAATCTGGCAGACGGACATCGACGTGCAAGAATAACAGAACATCGGATTGCGCCTGCAATGCACCTACATTCATCTGCAGGGCACGGGAACGAGGCGCTACCGTAAAGCGAAAGATAGATTTGGCTTCACTGCTTTGTCCGATCAACCGACGAACGACGTCCGCGGTAGTGTCATCGCTACCACCGTCGACAACAATGACCTCATTGGGCATGTCGCATCGATACAGGGCTTCTAGGCCAGCCTCGACCTGAGTAGCATCGTTGAGTACAGGCATGATGATGGCCACGGTTGGTTCTCGATCTCGACTATCGCCCACGTCAATCTCTACCAAGCTGGAAGATCTGTGAACCTAGTTACTCCAGACCCCTATCTCAATGCCGTTGCTTTTGTGCCGCCAAGCGCATACGCAAAGCGTTTAGCTTGATGAAACCATCCGCATCACGCTGATCATAGGCCCCAGCATCTTCCTCAAAGGTAACGACGTCGGCATCGAATAAGCTATCTTTTTCCGAACGTCTGCCAACAACCATCGTGTTTCCCTTGTAGAGCTTTAGGCGTACATCGCCATTGACGTACTCTTGGGACGCATCAATTGCTGACTGCAATATTTTGCGTTCGGGACTCCACCAGTAGCCATTGTAAATAAGGCTGGCGTAACGCGGCATTAATTCATCCTTTAGGTGCATCACTTCCCGATCAAGCGTGATCGATTCAATCGCCCGATGAGCCTTAAGCAGGATGGTGCCACCGGGCGTCTCGTAACAACCGCGTGACTTCATACCGACATAGCGATTCTCGACGATATCGATACGCCCGATTCCATTGCGTCCCGCCAAATCGTTGAGTGTGGTTAGTAATGACGCCGGCGTCATTGATTCTCCATTGAGCGCCACTGCATTCCCGCGTTCGAATGTTAACTCAATGCATGTTGTTTCGTCGGGTGCAGTTTCTGGGGACACAGTTCGGGACCACATGCTGTCGTCAGGTTCAATCCATGGGTCCTCAAGTACGCCACCTTCATAGGAGATGTGTAACAGGGTGGCATCCATGGAGTAAGGTGATTTGTTGCCCCGCTTTTTTTCGACCGGGATGCGGTGCTCTTGCGCATAGGCAAGCAACTTCTCGCGCGATGTGAGATCCCATTCTCGCCAAGGTGTGATCACCTGTATATCGGGTTTCAGCGCATAGGCCCCAAGCTCAAAGCGTACTTGATCGTTACCCTTGCCGGTTGCGCCGTGGGCGATGGCGTCGGCGCCCGTTTCGGTCGCAATTTCTATCAGACGCTTGGCGATCAATGGCCTCGCGATGGCTGTCCCCAGCAAGTACTCACCCTCATAAAGGGTATTGGCGTGGAACATGGGAAACACAAAATCACGTACAAATTCTTCCTTGAGGTCCTCGATGTAGACTTCCTTTGCCCCGAAACGATGGGCCTTCTCTCGCGCAACCTCGATCTCCTCACCTTGTCCGATATCAGCCGTGAATGTAATCACCTCACAGCCGTAAACGTCCTGCAGCCATTTCAGTATGACTGAGGTGTCGAGACCACCAGAGTACGCAAGAACCACTTTTTTGATCGCAGCCATATTGACCAAGTTTCACATGTAAATGATGGAACGGGGCAACGATTATAAATGGGTATTCGAATCTTGTAACTTGCAAACCCACCAGTAGCGCAAACTGGCACTAGGTTCGCTTGAAATCCAGCCAGAACTGCCTTAGGCTAGATCCCCAACGATTCCACTCAATTACCCGTTCTGAGAGGAAAACAACGATGAAAAATCCGCTAGACTCCATTTGGGGTACGATCATCTCCGGTTTGGTGCTAACCGTCATCTTGTACGTCTTTGCAAGTGGGTTTCTAACAACATAAGCAGAACTTAGTCAGGGGGAGATTGCGATGGAACTGGTGCTCGACCGATGGCTGCACATTCTTGCAGGGATTACGTGGATCGGTTTGCTGTATTACTTTAACTTTGTACAAGTGCCGGGCCTGGGCCAAGCAAAAGCCGATGGCACAGCGGCCGGCATCACCAAACATATTGCGCCACGCGCGTTGCTGTGGTTCCGCTGGGCAGCGGCAGCCACTTGGATTACCGGGGCGTATTATTTGATTCGCTTTCCGGGTCATAGTTTTATGGACGCCTTTACCTTGCAAGGCGGATCGGCCTATATCGGCATTGGTGCGTGGCTTGGTACCATCATGTTATTCAATGTATGGGTGTTGATTTGGCCTAACCAGAAGAAAGTCCTTGGCATCGTCGGTGCCAGCGATGAAGAAAAGGCTAAAGCAGGGCGCGTTGCGTTACTGGCTTCGCGTACAAATACTATGCTTTCGATCCCGATGTTGTTCTTCATGATTACCGGGACCCAGGCACACGGGGCGGGTATCTTCGGATAACGACAACCGACCCTAGGGTTGTCAACCCGCTCTATGGCCGGGCTGTTGTTTGGACATCTGTGTGACTAGGACTTAGAATTTGTGTTGAAAGCGCCCTGCCTGCAGGGCGCTTTCAATTTCTTATGACACACGAACCGCTTATGCAAACCTACGCCCGGTCCCCGGTGTCTTTTGTGCGTGGTCAGGGCGCACGACTATGGGACAGCGACGATAAAGAATATCTTGACGCGATTGCTGGCATTGCCGTGTGCGCGCTCGGGCACTGTCATCCAGCCGTAACCGAAGCGCTGTGTGAACAAGCCGGCAAACTTGTCCACACGTCCAACCTGTTCGGCATCGCGCTGCAGCGACAACTCGCTGAGCGTTTGTGCCAGCTTTCGCGCATGGACAGTGCTTTCTTTTGTAACTCCGGGGCTGAGGCCGTCGAGGCAGCCATTAAGCTTGCCCGCCTTTATGGTCATCGCCGCAAGATTCGTAATCCTGCCATTATTGTCGTAGAAGGCAGTTTTCATGGCCGCACAATGGCAACGCTATCGGCGACCGGCAATCGCAAGGTGCACGCTGGATTCGAACCCCTGGTACAAGGTTTCCGTCGCGTCCCCTATGACAATCTCGAGGCGATACAACAGGTTGGTCAGCATGCCAACGATGTCGTCGCCGTGTTGGTTGAACCTATCCTCGGTGAGGGAGGAATCATAATTCCCCGACCCGATTATCTAAACGGCCTACGGTCTCTGTGCGATGAACACAATTGGTTGCTTTTGCTCGACGAGGTACAAACGGGGTTATGTCGAACCGGCAGATGGTTTGCACACCAACACAACGACATTCGGCCCGATGTGATGAGTCTCGCCAAACCACTTGGCAACGGCCTACCCATCGGTGCCTGCCTCGCGCGCGGGGCGGCGGCACAAGTCTTCCAGCCTGGTAATCACGGGTCTACGTTCGGCGGTAGCCCGCTGGCCTGTCGGGTTGCCTTGGCCGTCCTCGATATAATGGAGCGCGAAGGACTTGCCGATCGTGCTGCAAATCTAGGCCAGCGAATGCTGAGTTCCTTAAGCGAAGCCTTGAACCACGTAGCCGGCGTCAAACAGGTGCGCGGCCAAGGTCTGATGTTGGCAGTCGAACTTGATCGGCCCTGCGGTAAACTCGTGACTGCCGCGCTTGAACGCGGCTTGCTGATTAACGTGACGGTAGAGAACGTGGTTCGCCTGTTACCACCCCTGATTATCACCGAAGAACAGGCTGATCAGGTCTCCCGTGTTGTTTCTGAACTCATTGAAGAGTTCTTGGGGTCGGCGTGACGCCGCGACATTTTCTTACCCTAAGGGACTTAAGCGGCGACGAGATCAGGCGCCTAGTGAAGCGCGCATCTGAGCTTAAACAGTACGCAAAACGTGGTGACCGTTACGAACCACTGCGCGGCAAAACCCTCGCTCTTATCTTCGAAAAGTCGTCAACCCGCACGCGTGTCTCGTTTGAAACCGGCATGCGCCAACTAGGTGGCGGCAGTTTGTTCTTATCACCACGGGACTCGCAACTCGGCCGCGGAGAACCGATAGAGGATACGGCACGCGTACTGTCGCGCATGGTCGACGCAATCGTCATTCGTACCCACGCCCATAGCAAACTTGAGACCTTCGCCGCCCGTTCGAATGTGCCAGTCATCAATGCGCTTACCGATAAGTGCCACCCCTGCCAACTGTTGGCCGATGTTCAGACCTACATCGAAAGACGTGGTGATATCAAAGGCAGCACGGTTGCTTGGATCGGTGATGGCAACAACGTGTGCCATTCTTGGATGAATGCGGCCGCCTTGCTTGACTTTCAGTTACATATCGCTGCCCCTGCGGGCTATGAGCCCGATAGTACGATTCTCGATGCATGCCGTGGTCATGTCACGCTCAGCCAAGACCCGAGTCGGGTGGCCCACGACGCAGACATCGTGGTCACTGACGCCTGGGCCGGCATGGGTTATGAAGAAGAAAAGGCCAAACGTGAGCGGGATTTTGCCGGCTATACGGTCGATGAAAACATCATGTCATTAGCCAAACCGGATGCGATATTCATGCATTGTCTGCCCGCCTATCGTGGCCATGAGGTAGCGGCCGAAGTCATCGACGGGCCGCAGAGCGTCGTCTGGGATGAGGCCGAAAACCGTTTGCATTCGCAAAAGGCATTACTTGAATTGCTGCTTGCAGTTCGGTTTTAGGTGCGCCGCGGCGTTGCCACCCCCAGCCCTGCCACGGCAGATCGTGGAAATGAGATTTGCTATCATCGGCGCTGATCTACCAGCAGGAAGATGTGTTGACCGAACTGCTCACCCTGGTTGATGTCGATTGTCGCTACGATGGCCGTCCCGCCGTAGACGGTCTCGCGATGCATGTGACGGAGGGCAATCTCGTATCGTTGTTGGGCCCAAGCGGCTGTGGCAAGACTACCGTGTTGCGTGCAATCGCCGGGTTCCATCCGCTTGCCGCCGGCAAGATCTTAATCAGCGGGCGTGAGGTCTCTCGGCCCGGCTTCACGCTAGCACCGGAGAAGCGTCGCCTCGGTATGGTATTTCAAGACTACGCCCTATTCCCCCACCTCGACGTCGCCGACAACGTAGGTTTTGGCCTACGTGGGACCGGGAACAGCGAGAAACGGACTGCGATCATGGATCTCTTGGACCGGGTTGGACTCGGGGGCATGGAAAAACGCTACCCCCATGAACTCTCGGGCGGACAGCAACAACGAGTTGCGCTTGCCCGCGCGCTAGCACCAAAGCCCGACCTGATACTCATGGACGAACCTTTTTCCGACCTGGATATTGAACTGCGGGAACGCCTCAGCGTAGAGGTACGTGACGTTTTGAAACAACAAGGGACTACCGCGGTGCTGGTTACTCATGACCAAAATGAGGCATTCGCGCTAGCCGATAAGGTCGGCGTGATGCACGAGGGGCGAATCTTACAATGGGATACACCCTACAATCTCTATCACGAACCTGCTTGTCGATTCGTCGCCGATTTCATCGGCCAAGGGGTGTTCCTCACCGGCACGCTGATTGCCCCCGATACCGTGCAGACAGAAATCGGTGTCTGTAAGGGAAATCGTGCCTACCCCTGGGGCGCGGACGCGCCTATCGAGGTTTTGTTTCGTCCCGACGATATCGTACCCGACCCAGACAGCCCGCTTAGAGCGAAGGTCACCCAAAAGGCGTTCAAGGGGGCTGAGATTTTATACACCTTGCTATTGCCAAGCGGCGGCCAAGTACTTTCCCTGTTTCCAAGCCATGCCGATGCCCCAATGGGTACCAAGGTTGGCATTCGCGTGCAACCGGATCACCTGGTTGTGTTTCCACGCCCGGCAAGTTCCTGACTAATTGGTAATCTCATACGGTGCGCACAGGCCTGATACACGGAACCTCGATTTTGGCCTAAACTACTCTTATCGTTGGGAATTCCAATCTTGGACAAGAAAATACTACGATTACTGATTGTCGATGACTCACCGGATGACGCTGACATCCCGGTGAGTGTGCTGCGCAAGCATGGCTACATGCTTAAATCGCAGCGCGTACAAGATTTGGCCGGCATGCAGTCAGCCTTAAACGAAGCGAAGTGGGATCTGGTCGTATCTGAGTATCGCCTACCGCATTTGGGCGCAATGCTGGCGCTTGACACGATTAAGCATATCAAACCTGATCTCCCTTTCTTCATTCTCACGAAAAAAATCAACGACGCCGATCTTATTGAAGTTATGCGTGCAGGCGCGCGCGATGTAATCCTAAAGAGTGAACCCGCCCGAATCGTCCCTGCTATAGAGCGTGAGTTGGCAGTTGTTGAGGGATGGGACAATTACAAGAAAACCACCGCCCTGCTCCAAGAAATCGAGAACAAGCATCAAGCCATGATCGATGGGTCAATGGAGGCGATTTGCTATAGCCATGATGGCATGCACGTAGATGCAAATAAGGCCTATCTAGATTTGTTTGGGTACGGCGGGCTGGAAGAGCTGGAAGGTGTGCCGGTATTGGATCTTATCGACAAAAGCGACCGTGCTAGATTCAAAAGCTATTTGCGCAAAGTGGACAAGAACAACAAAAAACCAACAGAACCTCAGGAATTTCAAGCAAGAAAGAAAAATGGCTCTAAGGCAAGAATCTATGTCAGCGTATCGGTAATAAATATCGGGGGTGAAGATTGTACACAGATCGTCGTCGACGATGCGAGCAAACATGGTGGTAGTGACAACGATTCTGGAGAAACGGGCCTGCGCGATCCGCTCACGGGCGCCTATAAACGAGATTACTTCCTGCAGGCACTTGCGAAGGCGGCCGGCCAAGTCAAAGGCGGTGGAAAAGCGAGCGCACTACTGTATATAGAACTAGATGGGCTCAAAGTCATTAACGACCGATTTGGCAAAGCGGCTGGCGATCGGTTGTTACGCCAGGTCGGTGAGTATTTTGGGGACGCACTCGACAATGCAGTGTTGTCGCGCTTCGGCGGCGATGAGTTTGCGGTCTTGTTATATGAGAACAACCAAAAGAACGCAGAGGCGGTCGCCGAGAAGCTGAAGCAATGTGTCAAAGACGCCTCGCGAGCCGCGCTAGGTCAGGCCGAAGCAGCAGAATGCACGCTCGGCCTAATTATGATCGACAGAACGGCCGGAAGTGTGGAAAAGATTCTGTCGCTCGCGTACGGTGCCTGTGAGCAGGCGAAAAAACAAACCCGGGCCCAATCTGCGTCGCCTAGGGAGGAAGCGAGGACAAACCAAAAGGAACCGTATTCCCGCGGCATTCGCACCTGGCAGCAACGTATCCAAAAAGCCTTGGACTACGGCGCTTTCCAGTTAGTGTATCAACCGGTCATCAATCTGATCGGTGACCCATCGGAATACTTCGAAGTCTTAATACGATTGCCCGGCGATGGCGACGAGCTCATCTCCGCCGGAGAATTTATGCCTGCGGCTGAACAGTCCGGTCAAATCCACGCAATTGACCAATGGGTGATCAAGCACGCGCTTAGCGGTTTGGCCGACTTACACAAAAACGGCCAGAAAGCATCTTTTTTTGTTAATCTGTCGCAACATGCGTCGCACAACAAAGAACTCGTTCCGCTGATTCACCAGTCACTCAGAGATAACGGATTATCCGGCGAATACCTCATTTTGGAAACCGATGAGTCGGCGATCGGGAACGATCCACAGGCGGCCGAGGAATTTATACGTCATGTGACGCAACTTGGTTGTCGTATTTCGCTCGATAATTTTGGTGCGCGCTTGGCCTCATTAGGCCATTTGCGAGATCTGCCTATCGAGTTTCTGAAGATCGATACCGCAGTAGTAAGTAACGTCGCAACCGATAACATAAAACAGCTGGTTCTAAAGACGATCGTGCAAATCGCAAAGCTTCTGAACAAGAAAACAATCGGTAAGTGTGTCGAGGATGAAGACACCCTGTCACTGCTGTATAGTTACGAGCTTGATTACCTACAAGGGAATTACTTCCAGTATGCCAATACCCAGCCGCAGTTCGCGTTCGCTGGCGAAACAACGCTGTCGTCCGATATAGACACTCCCGGCGGTTCATGGCCACCAACTTCATAGTGGAATTCTGCGAAGCCGGCCACCCATACGGAATGAACATAACGGGAACCAAGCACACCAACAATTGTCCCTTAATGGAAGCGGACTCTAGTTCCGACGCCTGTATTCTTTGACGAAAACGGTGATGAACACAAACAAAAAATTATCCGGACTCGCTCTTGCCGCCGCCGCTGCCAGCCTTTTCACCATGGCAACACCGATCGCCGGCGCCGCCGAAAGCGAGGCCAAAGTAGAATGCTACGGGGTCAATAGCTGCAAGGGTAAGGGGTCATGCGCCAGTGCGAACAATAGTTGCAAGGGCCAGAATTCCTGTAAAGGACAAGGTTGGGTAGCCCTCAGCAAAGAGGGCTGCGAGGCGCTCGGCGGCAAGGTCGGTAAACCCTACGATCCTGAAGCGTATCAAGAGAAGTACTCCTAGCTTGCGACGAACAGCCGCCGGCGTGGCCGCTCCCCGCCATCACAACCGGCCCTATCTCGGCTTCGGTCTTGGCCTTCGCACAACTCACTACGAGGCTGTGCTTTCAGACCGGCCGCCGGTTGACTGGTTTGAAATCCTTTCGGAAAACTATCTAGTCCCGGGCGGAAAGCCACTCTACTATCTCGATCGTGTCCGCGAGCACTATCCAATGGTGATGCATGGCGTGTCGTTGTCCATCGGCAGCACCGACCCCCTGGATTGGAATTATCTCAAACAATTGAAGGACTTAGCAAAACGGGTTGAGCCCGAATGGATTTCTGATCATTTATGTTGGACCGGTGTCGACGGCAAGAATATGCACGACCTATTGCCGCTGCCTTATACCGACGAATCGATCGATCACGTTGCCGCGCGCATTGGCCAGGTTCAGGATTATCTCGGCTGCCAGATTCTCATGGAGAATGTATCGAGTTATGTGACCTACAAGCAATCGATGATGAGCGAGTGGGATTTCCTTAGCGCGGTGGCTGAGCGCGCTGATTGCCTTATCTTATTTGATATCAATAATGTATATGTTAGTGCCTTCAACCATCAGTTCGATCCGCGAAACTACATCGATGCCATACCGATAGAACGTGTACAACAGTTTCATCTCGCAGGCCATAATAACTATGGCGATTACATCGTCGATACGCACGATCGAGCAATAATCGATGCGGTATGGGACCTCTATGCCTATGCGGTGCGTCGCTTTGGACGGGTATCGACCATAATCGAACGCGATGCTTCGATACCTCGCCTTGAAGAGCTGCTTGCCGAGGTAGACACATCACGGCACATCGCTGAGGCTATTCATCACAACGTGGTTTAACGCCGATCCCGCCTAGAACGAGTGGTTATCTTCGGGATCGCAGACATCGTCAGGTAGAATAAACCGTTTCAGGTCATAGGACAGGTTACCGTGCGTCCAAGCCAATATGCCCAACTGCCCACGAGCGAGCGTCCATGGACGGCGTTAGCGACGCTGCTCCCTTATCTCTGGGAATTTCGTGGCCGGGTACTCATCGCGCTTGGATTTCTTATCCTAGCGAAGCTTGCGAGCATAGGCATTCCGCTAATCATCAAAGAAATTGTTGATGCGCTGGATAAACCGAACGCGCTACTTACGGTACCTATTTTCTTTCTCCTCGCCTATGGGGCCCTGCGATTAGCTAATGCGCTCTTTGGGGAACTCCGCGACGCCGTATTTGCCAAGGTCACCCAGCGGTCGATCCGGCGTG
>JAOTYM010000100.1 GCA_029861845.1 Gammaproteobacteria bacterium
TCACAGGATTTTGTCCTGTCTACTATACCCTCGACAAGGTGGGTACACAGGACTAGGGCAGTGACGGGTGGCACCATGTGGATCGGTTTGGTCCTTAGGCAATAGGGCCTACTTGAACCATCGCTACCTTGTTATCTCGCCACAACCCTAGCCTTTCATAGCGGGCCTCGTTTTCGGCATCAGCATAGACGTGCTCTAGACCCGCATGGATCCCATCAAGTAGCTGGTACAGCCGCCTTCACGCCAGCTTATCGAGAAACGGTTTAACCTCCAAAAGCTGCGCTGCATTTGTCGCCTAGCCCTTTGATGGACGCTTGCGGGACAGGCCTTTTAGGTAGCGGCGTAGGATGTCGGATATCTCGCCGCGTTCGATCATCGCCTCGATCAGGAAGAACTTACCGCCCTCATGGGTGGCGCGGTCGAGGGCCTGTTGCAATTGCTTGCGGGTGGCAACACGCACGCCGGTGCCGCCCAAGGGGACGGCCATGTCAGCGAAATGCCATTCATCCAGATCGTTGAACTTACACTCGGGCCGGAGCACGCGCAGCATCTCCCAACTGGCGTTGTTGAACACGATCACGATCGGGTCGAGGCGGTAGCGTTGGCAGTTGCCAAGCTCCCAGCCGGTCATCTGAAACGCGCCATCACCGACAAGAATCAGCGGACGATTGCCGGTTGCGATCTGGAGACCCATGCCGGCCGGCACACCGTAGCCCATACCAGCGTAATAGCCAGGGGCGATCAGATCAGTCTGGGCGATCTCCATCGCAGTAAAGAGGCAGTCGCCAACGTCCGAGGCGATCGGCATAAGCCCATGGGCGCCCATCAAGTCGTTGATGGCGCGCGCGATGTCGGTGGGTGTGATCTTATTGTCATCAGCGGTAAGGCCACGCGGATACAGCACGCCGTTAGTGGGCGCGCGCGAATGGGAGCGGGCCTCGACGCGGGCAAGCATCCCGTCGATCAAGTCAGCGAGCGGCATCTCGTGGTACACGTGGTAGCCGAGCTTGACCTGGCGGTTGAAGGCGTGGATGGCGCGGCCCATATTGATCTGGCGTGCTGACACGCCAAAGTTCGTGTCGGACGGGATCACGCCCAACAACAGCAGGCCGTCTGAGTTCTCAACAAGCTGCGTCAGCCCTGGCTCACCAGCAACACCGAGATAGGTGCCGAGTGCCGGCAAGTCAGAATGCGCAAGCAACCCGCGGCCCATGAAACTGGTAACGACCGGTACGTCGAGGCGGCGGGCAAGTTCCGCCACCTTGTCTTCCAGGCGGTAGCGGCGCAGTTCGACCCCGGCCATCAACACCGGCGACGAAGCGTCGCTTAACCGTGCCAGCACCTCCTCCGCACAGGCCGCCAACGCGTCTGTGTCTACCGGTGTCGCGCGTGATGAGCTCACCGGTTGGCACGACACGTTGGCCATATCGCGCGGCAGTTCGATATACGCCGGTAACGAATGTTGGCGTGCGGTGTCCAGTACGCGGCCGATCTCTGTCGGCGCGGTGTCGGCATCATCAAGACGCGCCTGCGCACAGGTGATGTTAGTAAACACCTTGTATTGCGAATCGAGCGCCTTGCCTTGATGGTGCAACAATAGCCCCCGCGCGGACTCATCCGCCCCCGGCGCGCCGGAGATCACGACCAGCGGGCATTTCTCCGCATAAGCCGCGGTGACGGCATTGACTATGTTAAACGCACCGGCGCCATAGGTGACCGCGGCCGCCCCAAGGGTGCAATTGACACGGGCCGCGGCATCCGCGGCGAAACCTACCGCCGGCTCGTGACTCAGGGTGTAGAGCGGTAGGATGGCGGATTTCTCGAGTACTGCAAAGAAAGGCAAGGCGAAATCACCCGGGATGCCGAATACCTGGCCTACGCCACGGTCTTTGAGCGCGTGCAGAAGGGCTTCGGAGATATTCATCGGATGCTTAGCATACTAGGTACGGACGTCATGCACGTGCCGCTTCATCTATCTAATGAGAGTCTAGCGACTATGCGCCGGATCGAACAGATGGTGTTTGTCGTCGAGGCGGGTCGGACACCACAATATCTGGTCACAGCGATCGCCACGCTCGATTCCTCTAAGTCAATCAACCTTGTTCTCAAGAAGCGCCGAAAATCGTTCGCTGGCAGTTCTATGGTGACTACGGCTACGGAAGATACGGATATGGGATAGAACAATTCCCCTCACACACTTATCTGCCTCCACTTTTTTCGAGGCCTGTTACGCTTTAAGAACCATCTCAATTAGGAGCAGACAGGCAACCGCAAAGTAAGGCAAAACACTCGATGAATGACTTCGAATACGCACGGTCGGTGACGGCGACGCAAGATCGCGTCGCCGCCTTTGTGCACGCACGTTCCGCCCTTAGTGGGTGGGTTTGACCGCCTCTAGGACCTCGCAAGCAAGCTCATGCGAGTACTGCGCCAGATCATCAACGGAAAGAAATCCCGCCATGGTTTTGTCGCGATTCAAAACCGCCAGACGGCGGACGTGTTTATCTTCCATAAGGTGTGCCGCATCGGCGACATCCTGATCGTTGTAGCAATACGTAACATCGCCCGACATGATTTCGCGGACCTTCGTCATTGCTATATCGCGGCCATCGCCCACTGCGCGGCAGCAGATATCTCGGTCTGTAATCATCCCTATCAGCTGACCATTTTCCAGTACCGGCAGCGAGCCGATGTTCAGATCGCGCATTTTGCGAGCGGTTTCCTGGAGAGACAGCTCGGGATTGACCGATTCCATCCTGGCCGTCATGATTTCTCCGCATTCCCGGGATTAATGCACCCTCTCGCGACAGTAGAACACCTCGTAGCGACGGGGAGCTGTTGCAAACAGGCATATATCAGAGGTGGCTGCCTTTAGCATTGAGTTCGATCAACTCTTAAGCAAAAAACCTCGCATCCCCATCGTTGACTCTTGGTTATAGAACCCGAGCAGGACGTGGGCACGCTAGAAGCTCTCGTCGCCACCGTCTCCGACCCCGACGCGCGGGACTACCTGGAGCAGGCGCTTCGGTGCCTGCAAATCGGTCCGCTCCGGGCGTGGGGTGTATTCATGCGGACTACTGCTATTCGGACCATTCATGCGGCCGTGATGGCCAAAGGCTCAGCCGCAGTTTCCACCGCCATTTACGCCGCCGCTGAAGCCGAGCGTTAGCGGTTGAATCGGCAGCGTGAACCAGTCTTTCACGGCTATTCGGCGGTTGTCTCCTTTTGGCTCGCGAGCCGCCTGATGCGATGCAGCAAAACCTGGCCTCGCCCCAAGATCCGTCCGGCTGGAGTCGACCCAAGTCATTCGGTCACTCTAGGCGAAAAACGTCTAGACTTAGAATATACAGCGCCGGGCGCGTTAGATGTCGTACTGCGAGAAATTTGGATTCGACGCAGCAGGCCGATCGGCCTTGCTGGCAACCATGGAGTTGGCTGAGCGAGATCACGTCCACGCCCAGCTGCTGCAGCAGCTGGTCGTGGTGCCACAGGCCAGTTCCATCGTTGATGCCTTCTATGCGTGGATGCTGAAACGTCCCGCCGTGGCCGCGATCATCGAGGGCCGGTTCGACCCTGCCAGACTCAAGCGTTCCCAGATCGAGTACTTGTTGAGCCTGGGGATTAATTTTCACACTGAAGAATACTTCGAGCGGCGCCTGCGGGTGGGGCTCGCTCACGCCGGGGCAGGTGTACCCTTGGGGCTGACGCAGGCGGGCTTCCGCTTGATGGAACAGCTTCTCATCGACCATATACCCACGGATCGTATCGATGCGCCTACACGCGATACGCTGATCGCCTTTGTTATCAAGATAGCGGCGCTGGATTTCGCCCTCACCATCGAAAGCTACCACAACGCCCAGGTGCGGAGCCTGGAAAAATCCGTGCAGAGCTTGCGGCGTGAGGGTGGCAGGCTCTATCGTCAGGCGACCATCGACGTCCTTACCGGCGTGGCCACGCGGCGGCACGTTATAGAGGTGCTGCAGAAGGGCTTGCGACTCGCGCAGCTCAACGGCAGGCCGCTCAGCCTGATCCTGCTGGATGTGGATTTCTTCAAACAAATCAACGATCGCCACGGCCACAGTGTCGGCGACCGTGCCCTGCGCGGAATCGCGGCGCGTATCAAGGGCGCCGTCAGAGAGGCGGACGAGGTGGGCCGCTATGGTGGCGAGGAGTTCGTGGCCGTTCTGCCCGACACACCGCTGGCGATCGCTTGCGAAATCGCGGAACGTGTGCGTGACCGTGTGGCCTCGGCGCCGATTCACTGCGAGGGCAGAATGCTCAATGTGACCATCAGCTTAGGGCTGGCGCAGGCGGCGGCAAAAGATTCAGTCGACGGCCTGATTGCGCGCGCCGATGGCGCGCTTTATTGCGCCAAGAAGCAGGGCCGCAACCGTAGCATGGTAGAGCAGGAAGGACGATATCGCTCTGCGCGGAGCAAGACCTCGGCCGTTCGCGCCCGGCTGCGGCCACAGATCGAGACGGTGGCAAGCGACGAGCTATCTGCCGCGCGCGCTGAAAAAGGGCAGCGTCCATTGTCCTGACACCGTGGCCAAGTTGTTAGCGGTTGCTTCATGCCCCAATGCCAAGCGACTCGGCCTAATCAGCGGATTGGTGATGCATAGTCCTGTCCAGTAAGCCAAATTATGCAACGAGCGTCCTGGCAGTTGGTTTCTAGATCGAATACATACAAGTTAATGGTCTAACCGTTAACCACCCTATCGGCGGTCCGAGCCTGTCCCGGGCGAGGCCGCAGATTTGATCAGGGGAAAGCGCGCGGTTTCCATCAGCGCCCGAGGATGATGTATTCCTCATTGCTAGACGCCGACTATATGTCCGCCGTCATGCACCTTGCTCTCGCCGCAAGAAGAACCGTCCTTGCGACCAGCGCGTTGCGTCATCCTGGGGGCGCCAGTCGTTCTGCGTACTCGGCCAGATGGTCGGCCACAAAGTGCGCATAGCGTCTCACCCTAGGTTGTATAACAGAATATTTCTGCGAAACGACAAAGGTACGGCAATCGAGGTCTTCCTTACTATTGCGATCGCTACAGCCGCCGATGCCCCAAGCGGGAATTAGACGGTTACTCTCTCGGGCCAATCAAGCGACTCTGCGGACCCGCTTTCCCTGGTTGATCTTCCACAAATCTCTGCTAAAAGTTCAGAGAGCGTAGGAGGATATTTGGGCTAGTGTATTCAGCGCAGGCAGACCGACGCTGAAACCTGCTCAAGGGTAGTCGGCGCCTGGGAAGGAGATGTGTGCCATTGCGGCGCCTGAGCCAAAGCAAGGACACGACCTGAAAACTGCGGACAAGGAGGCCCGTAGCCGTGCGACAACCCAACCTCACAGCGCAAGGGCGGCTAGAGAGCTCCCTAATCGGGGGTTTCATCCTGACCGTGGCCTATCTTTTTGTCCCGGCCCCAGCAGACGCGACCATGACTCGCCACGATCGGGGGACGGAAACAGCCGTACCTGCTTCACACTTGTTGACGCCGCAGGCGGAGGGCGACAGATCTGACGACCCACGCCTGACACATGAAATCTTAAACACAGGCCTTCTCAATTATCGCTTCCATAAAGCCCAGGAAGCCGCCGAGCAGGAGGACTATGACCAGGCAGCGTTGATCCTGCGCTTGCTCGCAGAACAGCGGCACCCCGATGCCCAGTTTCTGCTCGGGCTCGCCTATGGCAGTGGCCTCGGCGTCATACTAGATAGACAACAAGCCCTACGCTGGTACCAACGGGCGGCCGAGCAAGGCCACATCGACGCCCAATACAACATGGGTGTGGCATATGCGACCGGCCGCGGCGTCGCGGTCAATGCAACCAAAGCTGCCGGCTGGTATCGCAGGGCGGCCTTGCAGGGCAGCACCGAGGCGCAGTTCAATCTCGGTCTGCTTTACGCTAACGGCATCGGTGTACCGAAAAACATGCTTCAGGCTGGCCACTGGTGGTATGAAGCGGCGCTGCTTGGCGATGCTGCGTCCCAGTATGCGCTTGGTCTTATGTTTGTCAGGGGCGACGGCGTGCCACAGGATATCGATAAGGGCGTGCACTGGTGGTACTTGGCCGCGAGCCAGGGTTTTGAACTCGCCCAGAACGCGCTGCATAGGCTTGGGATTATCGTGGTCCCACAATGAGAACCGTCGCGTTAACGGCTGATCTCCTCGCGCCTGCCTAAGTGGTGGCAGCCACCAACACGAAGCCTCAGCTAGAGACCAAAACGTGGCGGATCAAATAAACCTTTGATCGACGCTGGTTGGTTCGACTCTACTGAAGCTTCCGATCGACTAAGTTGGTGATCGTAAACTCATCGGCAACGACACCGCCTATGTCCTTGAAGTAGCAACGGGCCTTATCGGCTTGCGCACCAACATTGAAAGTGCAGAAAAGCGCGCCATGGGTCGCCCCCTGTTGGGACGCATAGATGCTCGCCCACTCGCCGTTGCAACCATAAGGTGCCTCGGACGGTAAACAGCGTTCTTGATCTCTGACACTCTTACCGGCTAGGCCGGAAACGAACACAAAAGAAGCGCCTCGTGCAACCCGTACTCGTTGAGGGTGAGGCCAGTCAGGATCAACCGTTTGGCTTTGCATACTAATCAGAGTCTTCGTACGGGAATAGCTATGCTCATGGGCGGTGGCGATGATGGCCCCACCTTCCCTACACGCTTCGTAGACACCCCATCGCGTACGATCATTCTGACCCCCTATCTGCATCTTCCTTTGATTCTTATGCCATGGACAGATTCGCCAGCGAGCAGCGGTCTGTGTCAATTCGTTTCTAATATAGGCTTCATGGTCGACACCCTTTGTGCCAACCCCGGAAAGGATGAAAAAGAGCCCCTGGTAGCCACAGCTTGATTTGACACCGAGGTCGCCGGTACAGGTCGCTTCGGGGATCCTGGCCAATCGATCGACTAGCTTTTGTTGATACCCAGTCCAAGCGCTGGTGTCGTGATTACCGATAGAGGCAAAATACGGGAAGTCCGATCCTAGTACATCATTGATACGTTGATCCCACGCAGTTGGATTATTTTCGTAATCAAGATCGCCCTGATGAAGCACCATGTCGGCACCTTCGCTTTGGATAAGTGCGAGAACCGCCAAGCCATCGCTACTGGAACCTTGATCACCGATGAAGGCAACCGTGAAGTCAGCCGGCGGAACTGTTCCAGGAGCAGCAGCGCTATCCGCCAGCTCGACGTATGGAACATTCACGTAAGCGACATCATCCGCGGTTGCAGTAAAGCTTTGAGGGTGCGGTACGTCTACGCCCGTTTCATCGTGGGTTCTTGGGGTGGGCGTAACAGCTTCGATACTGGCATGACTCTTCGTTAGGACAAAATTAGAAGAATCGGTAGGTTTTAGCGTTACGTCGACAGGTGCTACGGCGGATGGCGAGTCTACGGCCGTTACTTGACGCGTTAGCGATACCGAACCCCATGGTGCTACGGTTGTCTCATCGTTCGATGAATACAGAGATGTGACAGCAGCAGGATTCCTTCCTAGGGCAGACAGATCATCGAACTCTCCATGGCTTGTAACCGGCGAATCCGCCATCACCACCGCCGCCGCCGCTAGACTGAAGAACCTCAAGAACAAATGCATCTTAAGTGTCTCTTATCGATAGCGAGCCCCGCGTGGGACTGCCAGCTGCTACATTGCCACAGGTTGTCTACCCTAATAGTTTATACCAAAAGCACTTTGATGCAGAACATGTTCTGACATCTAACGCGTACCCACTTGTTGCTGTGTGATGGTACACGCCCCGGACATATTTCCATCAGTAGTCGTTCGTTTTCCTCATTCACCAGCATTTCCCGAATAATCGGGGTTAGAAAGACCCCACCATTGCGACAACGCCGGTTGCTGCATTTCACATGCACGTCGGATAGCTGTTCGAATATACGCTTTGGTACGGCGATGCTTTCTATGTCGGCGATAGGTTTTTCGGTGACCGCTACGAACAGTCGCCGAAACTGCGCTGTTCTTGTTTCATTATTGGTAGCAGCCGCTGGCTGACTATTACCCTTGGCTTCGGTTTTTTGTAGTCGTAAGTGCGCTGCATTCATGGTCTTCGGCCCCGGTTAACCCGTCTTGCAAGTGATGCTGGCTGGCCAAGCCGGCCAGCCAGCCCTATCGCCCACTTGCTAAGTTCTACCTTTACATAACCTCACAATCGTCGAGGACCACTACTCTAGCTCGAAACAGCTCTCCACCGCCGTTTGGTTGAAGCTAGCTTCGCGCACCAGTACCTCAAACTTCACCTCGCCCTCGCTCAAATCGAGTATTTCCGACGGCACCTGGAACGACGTTGCGTCAGGCGGGAGGATGACGCTCGTTTTGAACGGTGTTTCCTCGATCTCGACGACGACCTCATAGTTGACGACGTCGATGTCCACGCCCGACGTGCCTAGGTCGGGATGTGAACGGGTGACGGGATCCCAGCTGATAATGACGTCACCGCTAACGATTGGCAGATCTGAGTCACAGTCCGGTGCCGCGGGCATGCCGTTTACTTTGACAACGGGTGGCGCGGGCATGACATGTGTGAGCGCTACTTCGCTCTCAAGCTCTTGCCCGTCGAGCGTCATACCCTCGACTTCGTACTCTCCCTCTGGGAACCGACGGAAAAATGTTTCGGGGGCGAGTTCGTCGAATGGAGGCTCGGCGCTCTCAAAGAAGATCTCCGTTAGACCCTGTCGGCGCAAACGCCCGTTGACTCTAATATTGAGCATACGTCGCTCCCTTGGGTCTTCGATCTCCAACTTCTTCCACGCCTCGCCATCGATCAACGCATGGATACCGAGATCTCCATCAGTATTGTTGAGTTCGAAAAAGATCTCCGCTACATCGAACGGCGCTTCATTATCGTCGGCCGAGCTTGCCGGTGCGACAATGCTTAGTGCAAACGCAGCTATCGTCAGAACAAAAGCACGTGACACATGTGCGTGTTTTATTGCTGTGATAATCGCTAGTGGAAAAATTGGATAGGCCATGGTGCTCTCCCTTTCAAGTTTATCGGGATTGACATACTACCGAGTCAACCTAACCACAACGTGTTCTCAAGATGACCATTTTGTAATGTGAGACGGTAGACAAAGTGCGAGCTAATCTCCTAAAGTATCCCTTATTAAATAGGTGGCGCTCATCCAAAGAGTGAAACTTTAGTCGTAACCATGAAGGTATTGGTCTACCTCACGTGCGTTAGTATTGCCCTTGCGCTATCTCCAGTCGCGCAATCTGGAGGTGCTTCAAACCCGTCCCGTGTACCGGGTCGGTCTTTGCAAGGCGCGCACTTCGTTGGCTTCATCGATGATCGATTGACGGTTAGCGCCCGCGATATATCACTGCGAGAACTGCTTACGGCAATTGCCAGAGAGAGTGGCTTTACACTGGTTCTCCTGGGTCCACTGCAAGACAAGATGACTGTCGAATTCAAACGGCTACCGCTACACAAGGCATTCGAGCGAATCCTAAGACACCGCAACTTCGCTGTGGAGTACGACACCTCGCCCGGCGCAAGTCCTCGCGTCGCTGGTCTGTGGGTTTTCCAAAACGGTGAGCAGAATGGACCGGTGCAGACTATTGTATTCACAAAGCCAGAAACCGATCGAGCTCGAGCAGCGGCCACGTTGGACAATAACGTTGTGCAAGCAGTATTTGTCAGCCCGAACCCTGAGGATAGGGAGGATGCGGTTGAGACGCTGGGGCAAGGTGGTCAAACCGACCAGATCGCCAATCTGAGCTTGGCGTTAACAGATGTGAATACTGACGTGCGTGAGGCTGCAATCGATGCGCTCGCCGACATCGGTGGCGATGAGGCCGCGCAGGCGCTAGCCGTTGCCTTGGGTGACGAGAATGCAGCGCTGCGTGAAGGCGCGGTCGACGCCCTCGCTAAGATCGGTGGCGAAACTGCAATGCAAGTACTGGCACCGGCGCTACAGGACAACGATGAGTTCGTCCGCGAAACCGCGGCAGAAGTGCTCTCGCAGATCAAGAGTCGGCGTAATTGAACGCCAACTTGCGATAGCCGTCTGCAGAAAACGCAATCGCTGGGCGCCGCGAAAACATGACCATTTGGTCATAAAGGCTAGGAACCTGGATCAACAAGTAGACAAGCCGCAAAGCGGTGCTTAGAGTGAAACCGTCCCCAGCGAACTGCGGGTGACCCGCCACCATGCGCCTATTGCTGATCGAAGATGACGCCAAGATGGCTGCCTTTGTAAGCAAAGGGCTGAAGCAGGCGGGTTTTGTCGTCGAGCACGCGGGCGACGGCAAAACCGGGCTACAGATGGCGATTAACGAGTCTTATGACGCCGGCGTCATTGACATCATGCTACCTGGCCTGGATGGTCTTTCGATCATTGACGAGCTACGGCAGCGACGCGTCAAACTACCGGTGATCATCCTCAGCGCTAAGCGATCGATCGATGAACGGGTCGAAGGTCTCCACGCCGGCGGCGATGACTACCTTACGAAACCCTTTGCTTTCTCCGAATTATTGGCGCGCATTCATGCCTTGATCCGCCGCGCGAATGACTCGCCCGAACCCACGGGGATCACAGTTGGTGACCTGTCCATAGATCTACTCACGCGACTGGTTATCCGCGAGGGAAAGAAAATCGATCTTCAGCCCCGAGAGTTCTCGCTTCTTGAGTACCTTGCGCGAAACGCCGGGCGCGTGGTCTCAAAAACAATGATCATGGAACACGTGTGGGACTATAACTTCGATCCGCATACAAATGTTGTGGAGTCTCGGATTTGTAGGTTGCGCGATAAAGTCGATAAGGACTTCGAAGTGCCTCTCATTCATACCGTACGGGGGATCGGCTATGTTCTTAAAGAAACTTCGTAGCTTGCGTCATACCCTAGCTCTGCGTCTAACGGTTTGGTATGCCGGAATATTCGTCGCTTCGTGCGTTCTTGCCTTTATGCTTGTGTATGTACTGATGGTGTCGGTCGTGCAGCAGCGTACCGACGAAGACTTGGAGGAGGACATCGAAGAGTTTGCCGCCCTCATGCAATCGGGCGGGCTTGAACGCGTCAAGACTGAGATGTTGTTGGAAGCGCAGGGTGAAGAAGCGAGCGATGTTTTCCTGCGTCTATGGACACCCGACGGCGATCAGATCGCAACGACGGATCTTTCTTCGTGGTCTGGATTGGGCACGCTAGATGGGCGTCTGCTACGGCTCGACAGCACCGATGAACCGGTACTGGATACTCTGGCGCTACCTGACCGCGAGCACAAAGTGCGTAGCGTCTATGGCAGCATAGCGCCTGGTCTGGTGCTCGAAATCGGAGAATCCTTGGAGGAAGACGAAGAGTTTATTCGTGCCCTACTCACCGGATTTGTCATCACGATAATGGCGATTATCGCACTGGGCGGCCCGATCGGATGGTTTATGGCGCGACGCGCCTTGCGTGGTGTCGAAGAGGTCACACGGACGGCGACCGAAATCGCCGACGGCGCCCTTGATAGACGGGTGCCGGTGCGATCTGGTGGCGATGAACTCGATAAGTTGACACAAACTTTCAATACCATGCTCGACCGCATTCAGGCGTTAATCCTTGGAATGCGTCAGATGACTGATAACCTGGCCCACGATTTGAGAAGCCCAGTGGCACGGATCCGTGCCTTTTCTGAAATGACCTTGGTCGGCGGCGGATCACGGGCCGAGTGGGAGTCGCTGGCAACCAATACTACCGAGGAATGCGATCGGCTACTGGAGATGATTAACACGACACTCGATATTGCCGAGGCTGAATCGGGTGCAGCCAAAATGAGAGTGACTGACGTCGATCTCGTGGATATAGTTATCGATGCCTGTGACTTGTTTAGGACGGTCGCCGAGGACCGCCGAATAACAGTCGCTACCGACTTACCGGAACACTGTCGTATTCAAGGCGATCTGCAAAGATTGCAACGAGTAGTCGCCAATCTTCTAGACAACGCGTTGAAGTACACACCGGCCGGTGGTAACGCGACCATAAAGTTGACCGATGAAGGCGACCTCGTGAATTTATCGATTGAGGACACGGGTATTGGCATCGCGGCCGATGAGTTACCCCGCATCTTCCAGCGTTTTTACCGCTGTGATCGGAGCCGTTCGGAACATGGGAACGGATTGGGGCTGAGTCTAGCGATGGCATTTATGCGCGCCCACGGTGGGGATATTATGGTCAGGAGCGATCCTGAACATGGCAGTACATTCACCGTGGTTCTAGCTCGATCGCGCTATGCCGAAGATCGCGAACGCAATCCGTTGTAAGCTAACACCTCGACCTACCTTGGCGGCACAAGCGAGCTGCGTTGATTCAGTCAACTATCAGCCGCAACGCACGCACGATCGCGTACCAAAAACACATAGTGGGATAGTCATTGGCCTAACACTGTTAGTCGCCGCCCCGGTTGCGCTCAGTGAAAATACTCAACCCCCGACCCCAAGATCCCATGTGCACTTGTCGCGGGCGACGACGGGGGAACGCTCAGTCGGTCCACCGGCCAATGCCGACCAACAAGGCTCAAAAAAAGTCCTCGAGATCGCTAGCGAGTTCGAACTCAAGGGCACGACATTGAACAATGTCACCCTCGGGCAACGGTCGGATGATAATGTTCGAATGTCGGACCAGGAAATCCAGGCGGCGTTGTCGTACAGAGCAAGTACACGCATGTCGGTATTCGGTGAACTCAAGCTGATAGCCGAACAAGAAAAGCGTGACGACGCAACACCAAGGATTTCCGAACAAGGCGTAGAGCGCGGCGAGGCTTGGCTGCAAATCGAAAACCTCTTCGACACACCGTATTCGATTAAGGTCGGGCGGCAAAACTTCTTCGAGCCACGGCGATGGTGGTGGGACGATGACCTCGATACCATCAGCCTTAACTATCTGCATGATCGGTGGCAAGTTTACGTTGGTTACGGCGAAGAGTTGGGTCGCACTTCGTCGATCGAGGACTTCATTGACCCGGAGAATGAACACGTAGAGCGTTTGTTGGGGCATGCGAACTGGCGTGTCTCCCAGACCCTCGATCTTGGCGCATTCTACTTACGTCAACGTGATAACTCAGGAATTTTGCCGGTAGGCAGCACTATCGAGACTGCCCGCGAGGATGAAAGTGATGCTGATCTAGACTGGTTCGGGCTTCGAGCCAGTGGTGAAATACCCCTATCGCAAGATCATGGGCTCAGCTATTGGGCAGACACCGCCATCGTCGATGGCGATGAGGCCTTACTCGACTTCGACGACGCAGGACCCGGCCTGAGTCGCGTGAATTCCCTCACGCGACGTGACATTCGCGGTTGGGCGATAGACCTGGGCCTGATATGGACGCTACCATGGCGGGGTGCGCCCATGGTAACCATTAGTCACGCCCATGGTTCGGGTGACAGAGATCTCACCGATGATACCGACCGCAGCTTCCGCCAAACCGGTCTTCAAGATAGTGATGAGGAATTTCGCACCTACGGGGAACTACTTAGACCCGAGCTATCAAACCTACGCGTCAGCACGGTGGCGCTGACGTTCCCGGTCCACACAAAAACTTACCTGACCCTTGGTTATCATCGCTTTCGGCAGGTGTACCCTGCCCCCTTCTTACGCCGGGCACGCATCGAAGCCGACCCCACCGGCAATAGCAAGGACATCGGTGAGGAACTCAGTTTGCTGGCCGAATTACGCAAGTGGGAGAATCTCGAGGTTGATCTAGCCGCCGCCATTTTCGAATCGGGG
>JAOTYM010000101.1 GCA_029861845.1 Gammaproteobacteria bacterium
CGTACTCCAAGGGGTGATGTCGCTGGTCGGGTCACGCCCACAGCTGATCCCGCCGGGCGCCAGGTTCGATATGGACCTTGATGACACCCCGGATCAGGATCGGGCGACTCCCGAATCGTTCCCCGACGGTAGGCGCGTAGCCACCTTGCGCGGAGACATCGGGCGAAAGGCGGAAACAGGCACACTCATCTCTGAAACCGCGTTGGAGCGTTTCCGGGCGTCGGTGGCGTGGATGGCGTATTCGCAGGCAGATTTTGAGGTGGCGGAAACGCTCGATCCCGGCCCGCGGAGCACGAGCGACGCCTGGGGGTTGGTGACCGTTACCCGCAAGGTGGCCGGCGTCGAGCGGCATTATCGTGCGGGCCCTTCACTGAGCTGGACCGATGTATTCGATGCCGATATCAGGCGTGGTGTCTATCTCGCCGCGAGTCCAAATCTACCGGCGAACGTAGTGGCATTACCAAGCCGGCGCCGTGCGTCCTGAACAATCCTGCCCCGAAGACGGCGTCGCCACAGAAGGTCGTCTTGCGGAACGTGTCTAAGCTACGTCTTGCTAACCCAGCGAGTCACTGCGGAGCGGGTCTCCGTAGTGACTCGCTGGGCGTGAGCGGGTAAAGCAGCCATTCGTGAATGTCTACTTCCCACTTCCCAGCAGATCGCCGCGGGGTTACCGGAAGCCCCTGTGATCTGCGGAAAGCCTGATCCACGTCAAGGTGGGCACGCTTAATATCTATTATAGTATTTTAAAATCATGGTATCCGTAAGACCCAAACGGTAAGGGAGGTCACAGTGACTAGTATCGGCAGAAAAGATCGATGCGATGTTCCCTATGGGTGTCGGCCCGCGGCGAGATTTGGGCCGATTGTTTTCGCATCGTTTATTTTTTTCGTATCGGGTGCCTTCCCCCCCCCACTTTCCGCCGCCGGCTTAAACGGCGACGTGGCCTACACGGAAGGGCCGCAGGTATGCGGCCGTTGCCATGAGGACGCGTTCGAGAAGTGGCTCGCCCACGGCCATAGCCGCAAGTTGGGGATCGGGGGGCCGGCGCTTGAGTCGCTCGACGGCACCTTCGGCCTTTTCGGGAATGCTCGGGACGGCGGGTTCCGCCTCCCGGAACACGACAAAGATCTCTACAACTGGGATAACGTGGCCTTCATCATCGGGGCGAGCAAACGATGGAAGACGCGATTCGTGGGCAAAGACGGCTACGTCATTACCAAGAACGGTAAGAACCAGTACAACTGGGCGGACGGTTCATGGGCCAACTACCACAAGGACGAGCAGAAGAAGTATAGCTGTGGCAGCTGCCACACCACCGGCTATCGGAAGAGCGGTACCGTTTTCAGCGAGCAGGGAATCAAAGGTACGGCGGTCGGCCCCATGCCCGGCATAAAAGGAGACTGGGCCCAGTTCAATATTACCTGCGAGGCCTGCCACGGGCCGGGCGCCGCTCATGCCGCCAAACCCGAGAAGGCCAATATCAAGGTGGACACATCAGCCGAGTCATGCGGCACGTGTCACGTTCGCGGATCGGACCCGAACACAATCATTGCGAAGGGGGGCTTCATCCGTCATCACGAGCAGTATCCCGAGTTCGCCAACAGCCCCCACAAGGCCATTGCCTGTGTAACCTGCCACAAGCCGCATGAGAGCCGCGCTCAGGGCATGAAAGTGAGCGCCGGGAACACCGAGGTTTGCGACACTTGCCATGGCGCACAGAAGGAGGCGTTCGCCGGTAGTCCCATGCAAAAGGCCGGCGTGACCTGCGTCGACTGCCACATGGCCAAGGCCACCAAGTCCGCGGTTGCGATGGGGCCCTATGAGGGCGACGTCCGAACCCACATCATGCGGATCAATCGCGCCGCCGATTACGTGATGTTCACGCCGGACGGCAAAGCGGCCAAGGACGCCATCAGCTTGGAATTCGCCTGTTTTCGGTGTCATGCCGCGGCCAGCAAGGCCAAGTTTGCCAAGATCAAGGACTTCCATGCCGTTGGCAAATGACGACGAAGCCATGTAGCTAATCTTATTTAAGAACTTTCAACGGCAAGGCCACTCTTCGGAGTGGCCTTGTGCATGGAGATGGACAGGTAGCTACAAATCTGCCAGCGCCAATCAGGTCAAGTCGGAGCTATCTCAGCTAAGCGTTACCATTATCCCGCTGCGCACCGCTCGCCGTTTACGACAGCACCCAATAGAACTTAAAGCGATAGGAAAATTCAATTCGCCTTGATCGCCTGCAGCACCCGAACAAAGAGTAGAAAGATATCTGCCTGAAAAAGGCTTCACGTGCCATCGTTTTCCAAATCAACCAGCTCTTCACCGGTCCACACGTCGATCGCGCACGCTAGTTCAGCATCCAAAGCTAGTTCCGTGTGCTCTATCTGCACCACGGTCACCGGCGATTGTTGTACGACCCGCACCCGTTGCCCTGCTGCCAGCCCGTAGGCCTGCAAATGTTCGCGTCGGGCAGCGGGGACCGCATCGCCGATACCTGCGATGCATACGCGCGTCCCCCGCCGAGCTTCAGCTAGCGTCAATCCGTCCTCCTTTCCGCACGATCATGGTGTGCAGCGAGTCCCACCACCGTGCCAGGCGGGAACGAGCCGGGTCGAGGGTTTGGTAACCGCAGTCGGGGCAGCAGAGCACCTGACAACCTTGACGCAGCGGGCAGGCACGACAGGCGCCGTGCGCTGCCGGATCAAAACAATGCCCGCACATCGGGCACATAAAAACCGTCTCTGCCATCACGTCCCCCAGCCCAGTGCGAACAGCGTCCGATGCAGCAACCCGCCGATCACGAACGCCAGCGGGAAGATCAGCACTACCATCGCCGAAGCCCTGCGCCATCCTTGTTCTTTGACGATCATGAAGACGCTGGCGACGCACGGGATGAACAGGGTAAGTGTCACCATTCCCACTGTCGCCTGCAAAGGTGTGAGCAGACCCTGCGATCCGATGGGCCGAACGCTACGATGGGACGTTAACCGACAAGTTTGCACTACGTGACGAGGTGCGGTGGTCGATCATCGCCAACTTGTTGGGTGGATTAGGAATCCTGACAAGGGCAGAGCGCCAACGCGCGCTCGACAAACCCCCGGAGAGCCGGGATGCATACGATTACGTCCAACTTGGGCGTGAGGAGATGCACAAGTACTCGAAGGAGGCCACGGTCGAGGCCATGCAATTAGCCAAGAAAGCGGTTGCGCTCGACTCCGCATACGGAGACGCCCACCGTTTGCTCAGCTGGGTGCACTACTGGGAGGCGCAGATGGGGTGGGGAAGCGGCGATCGCGACCGGTCGCTCGAGCTCGCCTATCAATACGCGCGGAAAGCCTGGGAGCTCGACCCGTCCGACTACCGGAGTCACTGGGGATTGGGCAGCGTTTATTTGAAGCTGGGACAGCATGACCAGGCCATGGCCGCCTACGAGCGGGCGCGCGAGCTCAACCCGAACCATGCCGATGTGCTGGCCGACACCGCTTACGCGTTGACGCTGGTGGGACGCGCCGAGGAAGCGATCGCGTCCGTGAAGCAGGCGATGCAACGCAAGTCGAATTGGCCGCAGTGGTGGACCTGGACTTTGGGCATGGCTTATTGGGAGGCCGAGCAATACCAAGACGCGCTAACCACACTCAAGGGCATCGCGGAACCGGTCCCCCGGGGATACCTCTTCATGGCGTCGGTCTATGTGCGGCTCGGTCGAGTTGAGGAGGCCCGCGCCGAGGTGGTCAAGTATCTCGAGGCGTATCCGGGCCGCACGATGAAGGATATCCGCAAGTTTCCTTTCAAGGATCCGGCAAAGACCGAGCGTTATCTCGACGACCTGCGTAAGGCAGGTCTGCCCGACGAGTCACGGCTCGCATTACCCGATAAACCCTCCATCGCGGTGCTGCCGTTTACCAACATGAGTGACGATCCGAAACAGGAGTACTTCGTCGATGGCATAACCAACGACCTGATCACGGATTTGTCCAAGCTCTCCGGTCTGTTCGTCATCGCCCGCAACTCTGTTTTTACCTACAAGGGCAAGTCGGTGAACGTACGGCCTTCCATACCCGGGAAACCAGTACATTTCCAACCAAAATCCGATATTTCTATTACACACTGGCTCCACACAACCTACTGATTGACGACCTATGATAGGTCTTCCGTATTACTGGCTTCGAACCAGGTCGTCGGGGGCTTCGAGTCTCTCCGGGCGCGCCAAGAATCAATCACGTGCGTGGCAATGGGCGCTAAGGCGGCTACCGGATGGTCGGTTTCCATCATTGTTCAGGCGAGTTGGGCTGAAGCGCTTGCGATGCCCACCACGTCATAGAATCCGTTCGCCATACTTCTTCAGTGCGGTCTCGGAGAGCGTGAGACCGAGCCCGGGGGCGTCTTTGAGTGTGAGCCGCCCGTTGGCGATCTGAGGCGGATCCTCGAACAGTTCCGCCTGCAGTGGATCGCGCTCCGGATCGGTGAAGGATTCGACTATGCAACCCGCGGGACTTGCCGCGACGATGTGCGCATGAATGAAACAGTCGTGGTGCGGGGCAACCTGCACGTGGTTGAGCTCGCAAAGCGCGGCAAGCTTCCGCCCTTCGGTGAAGCCGCCCATCATGGTGCAATCGAATTGGAGAATCTGGATCGCCTGTTCTTCAAGCAGCGCCCGGCAGCCGTAACTGGTGAGTTCGCTCTCGCCGGCAGAGAGCGGGATGCGCGTGTGCCGTGCGAGTAGCTTCAGTTCCCGACGGTCGTCCGCCCAGCGCATCGGCTCCTCCAGCCAGCGCGGACAAAGCGGTTCCAGCAGGCGCGCACCGTCGATGGCGGTCGCGAGGTCCCAACCGCGATTCACGTCAATCATCAGTTCCTTGTCGTCGCCGATCACTTCACGCACCAGCGCCATCCGTTCGATGTCCTCCTTGAGTGAGAGGCCGCCGACTTTGCCCTTGAAGCCGGTGTGACCCTGGGCTTTCAGCATCTGCATCTCGTCACGCAGTTCCGCCATGTCCTTCCCGTCACGATAGTAGGCGCAGGTGACATAGCACGGCACCTCGTTGCGGTAGCCGCCGAACAGCCGATATAAGGGTAATCCGGCCACTTTGCCGACGATGTCCCAGGCGGCGATATCCAAAGCGGCGGAAATACGCACGATCGCCTCCCGCGTCCAGCCTTTCTCGCTTGCGATCCGTTGCGACGTGAGCACAAAAATCTTCTGGTAGAGGCGCTCGGGCGCGAGCGGATCGGCGCCGACCACGAGTTCGGCGATGCCGCCGCGGAAAGCCTTGATGGCAGGCTCGATCGGCGTGTAGCTCGTTGCGATCCCGACACCCTCGACGCCCTCATCGGTGTGCATGCGCACGAGAATTTCGTTGGCTCTGGGTACGATGAAATTGCTTACCCAATGAGGCCGCCCCGTGTCGGGCGCGCGCAGGATGTAAATATCGAGTTTAGTGATTTTCATATCGGCGACTTCCGGCGCATCTCGAACGGTGTGTTTTCGAACTCCCTAAAGCGCGAAAGCGGTATTCAGAAAAATCTAGAATATTAGCTGCTTCGCGTGTTTCATATCACGACTGCCAGATGGCGCTGGTTTTCCATCCTGGTCTCCCGGTGGTGATTTTTGTGAGTTTAGAAACTGAGAACAGCGGTTGTGCCTTTGCCTTGCGTGCTGCCCAGGGCCATCTTTTATCCGTAACGGTCGCAGATGCTCTTTACGAGGTACAAACCTACACGCCACCGCCGTTGCTCTCAGTGAAGCCCTCTGGAGCAATGAGACCATTTTAGATGGTTTCTACAATGCATTCCTCTCAAGCGTGCTGGTACCGCTGACGCGTGGACGGCCTCGACGAGCACGCCACCTAATCTCACTCGAATAGCTTGCGCCCTTTCGCAGCATTTTCGACCGCCGCGATCAGCCTCTCTTTTTCCACCGGCTTGGTCAGATAATCGACTACGTCTTTCTTCTTCATGAAATCCACGGCAAGCGCGGTGTCTGGAAAGCCGGTCAGAACGATCACCGGCGTCGACGGGTACTTACGCTGAAAGTAGGCGACGGCCTCCACCCCGCTGATTCCCGGCATTCGAACGTCGCAGATGATGACATCGACGGTGATGGCGTTGTCGGCGAGCAGGTCGATGGCCTGCTGAGCATTCTCAGCCTCCAGTATTTCGAAGCGAGTGTCCTTGAGTTGCAGCCGCACGGCAGCGCGGACCTCTGCCTCATCATCCAAAACTAGAACATGGTGTTTCATATGTGCCTCCCCTCGGCGTTTCGCTGGCCGGCGAGCGGAAACCGGATTACAAAGACGGCTCCACCACCGACGGCGTTCTCCGCATCAATCATGCCGCCGTACTGGGTGACAATCTGCCGGACAATATAAAGCCCGAGCCCTTCACCCTCGTGTGGCCCCTTGGTCGTGAAAAACGGGTCGAATACCTGTTTCAGGTGTTCTTCTGGAATTCCTGCGCCGGTATCCCGGATACGCACCGTGACCCAGCCTGCTTCCTGCCCTGTTCGAATCTCGATCAGCCCCTTGTCACCGATGGCCTGAATGCCGTTTCGAATAATGTTGAATACGACCTGCTGGATCTCCTCGGGCTTCGCCAGAATGGGGGGGGCTGGGCTCGCCGTGGCCTTGATCTCGATTCCGTCACTGCGAAACGAACGCTTGGCGAGTCGAACGGCGCCAGAAATGGACGCGTTGACGTCCACGTGCTGAAGGTCGTACCGAGCACTTGGTTGAGCATACCGTGACAGGTTCTTCACGGTCTCTGCAATGTTTCTGGCCTGTTTGAGGATTTCATGGCCGTACGCGTGACACCGGGCGAGGTCCTCCTCCTCCGTGAGCGCCTCCGCCGTGGCCGATAACACGTACAAGGGATTGTTGATCTCGTGGCCGATACCGCTGACTAACGTGCCGATAGCAGTCATCTTCTCGGCCTGGATAAGGTGTTCCAGGACGCGCTCCTTTTCGAGCTGCGCCTGCCGCAACTCCCGGGTGCGCTCCGCGACCAGCTGTTCGAGTTGCTCTTCATGTTTACGCAATCTCTCTTCGATGGCCTTTCGCTGCGAGATATCGATGACAGTTGCAACCACCGTCCGTCCCGCATTGGTTGGTGCGGGTCGCAGGCCGATTTCCACGGGAAACCGCCGGCCATCCTTGCTGATGGCCTCGAAGTCTTTTCCGGCGCCCATCGGCCGTGGCTCGGGATGGCGTGCATAGCTCTCGACGTGGCGCCGGTGCGCGGCTCCGTGTTGTTCGGGCAGCAGGATCTCCACCGGCTGACCCAGGAGTTCTTGTAAGCGGTGGCCGAACATGTCCGCTAGCGTTTGATTCGCAAAGACGATTTCGCCGCCCTCACCAACGACCATGATGCCGGATGGTGCGGCGTGTAGCGCCAGTCGGAGTATCTCGGCTTGTGGGTCGCTCGCTTTCGTCATCTGCGGGGGTGCTCAAGGCAGGTCAACCATTCTGTCCTGCACCTGCCAGCTGCGCAAGGCCTTGCTCTCGTGGTGGTCGATCCAAAAGGCGAACCCGGCGATGACGGTGGACTTCGGACTGATTTACCACGCTTTGTCACCAGAGTGTCACTGCGGCATGCTAAGAAAAACCTGGAGGATGCGAATACTTTTCAAATTTCGAATTGATTGAGCATATCCATGGATCGCCGTAAACATCCGTTACGGATCCGCCTTAGCGGGTTCGACTATTTCGTGCTCGCCGGGGCAGCCATGAATCTGCTGATTGTCGGGTACCTGATCGGTAATTGGCTCGTGGCCGGCTGAGTGTTTGCCGCGGCGGACTTAGCGTAGGGCTTGGAAAGTGACTACGAGCGTAGAACAGGCCGCAACAGGCATCGCACCGCTGCCAAGATATCGTGAGATTCTGCTTGCAGTTGATTCCTCCGATCACGCCAACCGCGGTGTCGAGGACGGTACTGCGCTCGCGAAGCTGTGGGACGCCCGGGTTACCGCAGCCCATGTTTACGCGGCGAAGATGCACGATTGGCGATTTCGCCAGATGGAGGGTGGTTTACCCGAGCAGTTTCGCGAGGAGCAAGAGCTCGAACGTCAACGCGATGTGCACGATGACCTGATAACGCGTGGGTTGTCGATCATCACTGATTCCTATCTGGATCAAGCAGATCGTACCTGCAACGCCACGGGCCTAAGATTTGCCCGACGTGCCCTAGAAGGCAAGAACTATCGCCAACTGGTCAAGGAAGCCAACAGCGGCAACTACGATCTGTTGGTGCTGGGCGCGTTGGGCCTGGGCGCGGTCGCCGAATCACGTCTAGGTACTGTATGCGAGCGGGTGGTACGAAGAGCCGACATCGACACTCTGGTGATCAAGACACCCCAGCGTTCCATTGCCGAAGGCCCCGTCGTTGTCGCTGTCGATGGTTCCGCGCGAGCCTACGGCGGGTTGCTCACTGCATTATCTCTGGCCCGCGAATGGCAAGTGCCGCTGCATGTGGTCTCTGCCTTCGATCCCTATTACCACTATGTCGCATTCAATCGTATAGCCGACATGCTGTCTGAGGAAGCTGGCAAGGTGTTTCGCTTCAAGGAGCAAGAACAGCTTCACGAAGAGATTATCGATTCAGGGCTTGCAAAAATCTACGCAGGCCATTTGGCAATAGCGCGTGATATCGCCGCCGACTATGCGATCCAGATAGAGACCAAGCTGCTCGATGGTAAACCCCACGATGCAATCAAGCGCTACCTGTGCGATCTTCATCCGTCTTTGCTGGTGCTCGGCAAGCTTGGTATTCACGCCGATCCCGAGCTCGACATCGGCGGTAATGCCGAGAACTTATTACGTAGCGTAAGCTGCGCGGTGCTGCTTAGCCAGCGCAAGTTTCAACCGCAAGCGGAACGCGTCGCGGACGTGACCATCTCCTGGACGCGCGAGGCTGAGAGTCGTATGCAACGCGTGCCGAGTTTCGTGCAAAACGTGGCGCGCATGGCCATCCTGCGTTACGCCCAAGAGCGTGGTCACACGGTGATCACAGAGCGCATCGTCGAGGAGGCTACTGCCGCGTTGATGCCGGGGCGTGTAGAGCAGGCGATGGTCGAGATTGTCGCCGCGCGCGACGCGGGCGAACTCGACCAGGGTGAATCCTCAGCCGTCTTGGATTGGTCCGAGGCGGCCTTAGCGCGACTTAACGAGATTGGCGACCCGTCACTGCGTGACAACCTGCGCCTACGCGTGGAGAAGAAAGCACTCAGCGAGCACGGGACGGTGGTTACGCCCGCGCACGTAGCAGTTTTTCTCGATGCCGATGCCGCGTCGCGTGCTAGCGGACCCGATGGCGTTCCGATATCCAATCAGAGTGAGCTCCATTGGGAAGCGGGTGCTCTCGCCCGTCTAGCGCGAATGCCCGAAGGCTTCATGCGCGATGCTTCGCGGCAGCGTATCGAAAACCACGCCAGGAAACGGGGCGCGGACACCGTAACCCTCGATCTCGTCGAGGCCGGACTCGCTATGGCCCGTGCTGCAATGACCGAGGCGGTCGCCGTGAATCATGGTGGTGTCGCACCGAAGGTGCAACCGAACAAATGTCCCTTTTCCGGAGTGGCAAATCCGTTCTCTGCCGAAAACGCGCGTGCCTCCACTCCCGTGTGGACTGCGGAGGCGGCAGCGCGACTGCAGTCGGTGCCGGCAGGCTTCTGCCGCACGCTCACGGAGCGTGCGGCCAATACCCTGGCCGTACAGAACAATATGCGGCAGGTTGATATCGATTTCGTCGAGAGTGTCTTGCAGATCTTCAAGAACGGTTCTCGATCTGTCGAGACCCGCATGCCTTGGGCGGCAGACGCCCGCCGGCGTATCGAGCGCGCACCCGGGGTGGTGCGCGGCATGCTCGTCAAGGAGATCGAGAGCTGGGCGCAACGCCGCGGGCTCGCGGAGGTAGATGAAGGCGCGGTGCGTGCCATCAAGCGAGAATGGCAGGAGCGTGGCGTGTTCCACCTCGATCCCAAGGATCCGCGAAGTGACGCTTGAGTTCAAGGACAGCATCACGACAGAGCTTTCTCTGCTCGCGATCAATCTGACGCGGCGCTGCAACCTTGCCTGTGCGCATTGCTATCTTGACGCCAAGACCTTACACCAAGGTGATGCCGACGAACTGAGCACCACAGAAGTGCAAACGCTGCTCGACGATGTTGCAGCACTGGGGCAAGGCACCATGGTGGTGCTCACCGGTGGCGAACCGTTGCTGCGTAGGGATCTTGAGACACTCATTCGGCATGGATCTGGGTTGGGCCTGCCCATGGTGATTGGGACCAACGCTATGTTGCTCAGCGAACGCCGGGTACGCTCACTGAAAAGCGCTGGAGTATTAGGGTTGGGTATCAGCCTGGATTCGCTCGACCCACGCTATCACGACCGCTTCCGCGGCTATGCTGGCGCGTGGGCGAAAACCATGGCTGGTATCGAGCACTGCCGTCGTGATGGAGTCGATTTCCAGTTACATTTTTCGGTGACTGATGGCAACGCGCATGAGTTGCCCTCGATGATCGGGTTTGCGCAGAGTTGCGGTGCTCGTTCACTTAACGTTTTTTTCCTGGTTTGCGTGGGACGCGCAAAGTCGGTACTCGATCTTACGCCAGAGCGTTACGAAACGATGCTCATTGAGTTGGTAGAGGCGCAGGCTAACTACCCGGATCTCATCGTGCGCCCACGCTGCGCACCACACTACAAGCGCATTGCGTATCAGCTACAGTCGCAGGCGGCGATAAACCGAATTAGTGGCCGCGAAGGCGATGGGTGCATTGCGGGCATCCACTATGCGCGCGTGAACCATCGTGGGGGCGTGACTGCCTGCCCTTACATCGAGCAGGAAGTGGGCAATATCCGCAATACTGCTTTCAGCTCGCTTTGGATAGACGCCGAGGATTTCGCGCGATTACGATCGCCTACACTCGGCGGCAAATGTGGTGCCTGCGAATATCGAATGCTTTGTGGCGGCTGCCGTGCGCGTCCGCTCGCCAAGGGTGGAGGGTTAATGGATGCCGATGATCTGTGCACGCACGAACCGCAAGAGCGGATGCTCGTGCACCCCATAGGCAGCCTCGGTGACGGTGCACCGCGATGGAGTCCAGATGCTCAGCAGCGACTTTCCCGGGTGCCCGCTTTTCTGCGCGCAATGGTAAAAAAGCGCGCCGAAGCCTACGTGACCGGATTAGGTGAAGACCGCGTCACTTGCCGGCATTTGTCACACCTGGTAGCCGCGCGTTTCGGGTCGGCGGGGCCGCCGAAGTTGTCCGAGAACGAAAAAGGCGCTACGTCCAAATGCGTACCGGGAAAGGTATGAGCGAGTTAGATGTATTAGTAGTCGGTGGCGGTATTTCCGGGCTTGCTATCGCCCACTGTCTAACACGCTCGGGACTCACGGTGGAGGTATGGGAAAGCGACACACGCGTCGGCGGGAAAATAGACACCGTTGTAAAGCAGGGTTACCGCTTGGAAAGCGCCGCCTCAATGGTGGTAAATTTTCGCTCGGAAGTGGATCAGTTCTTGCTTACCGCCGGACTCCAGGCAAGCAAGCGCGCACGTGCGTCGCACGCCAAGCGTTACGTGCTCGATGCTGACCGTTTGTGCGAGCTGCCATCCGGGCTCCGCGACATGCTGGGATTATCGTTATTCAGCAGGTTTGGCAAGCTGCGGTTGCTGGCAGAGCCGCTAGTGCCGCGCGGCTGGAATCCCCACGAGAGCGTTACCGAGTTCGTGACCCGCCGGTTAGGCAAAGAGTTTCTTGAGAAAATTTTCGAACCTTACGTGGCGGGGCTGCTCGCCAGCGACGTGGACCTCGCTGAAGCGCGCGCGACAATGCCAAGGCTCACCGCGCTCGAGGAGCGGTACGGCAGCCTGGCGCTCGGCGCAATACTCAAGAAGGTCTGCCGCCGCGGCAACGGGGCGCGCCCGGACGTATTCTCCTTCCGTGGCGGTATGGCGACGTTGGTCGAGACGCTTGCGCGCGAAGGCGGCTTCCGCGTGCGGCGCGATCTTCGGGTTAGCCAAGTGTGGCCGGTCAGTAACGGCTGGATGGCCAGTGGCGTGATGGGCGATTCAAGCCGTGCCACATTTTCCAAACAATTGATCTTGAGCACACCGGCCGACGCTGCCGCGAGTCTGGTTGATCATCTGGATGCCGAGCTCGCCCGGCTATTACGCACCATTGAGTATGCGCCCGTCAATGTCGTGCATACGGGATTCGATCGTACAACGATCACGCACCCGCTCAATGGCAGCGGGTTCTTGGTGCCTCGCTGTAGTGGTTTTGCGCCAAACGGGTGTTTGTGGATGAGCAAACTATTTCCCGACCATGCCCCAGAAGGCCAAGTTTTATTGAGCACCTACCTCGGGGGCGCGCGCGATCCGGCCGCCGCAAATTGGGACGCTACACGCACTCTCGACACGGTCATGCATATGCTACGTGTCCTGCTGGGTATAAAAGTGGGGCCCGAGATGCTGCATATTGTATCTCACGCACGCGCATTACCCCTTTACCACGGCGCCTATTCGCAACGACTGGCGGCCATAGATCGGCGCCTGGCGGCTTTGCCTGGCCTTTACCTTGAAGCTAACTACAAAGGCGGTGTTTCGGTGCGTGATCGGATATTGCGTGCCGATCTCATGGCGACCCGAATCCTGCGGCACAGAA
Source organism: Gammaproteobacteria bacterium (assembly GCA_029861845.1). GTDB lineage: Bacteria > Pseudomonadota > Gammaproteobacteria > Acidiferrobacterales > SPGG2 > SPGG2. Next base: position 12,658 of record JAOTYM010000101.1, read on the forward strand.
ATAGTGTGTTGTCGAATAACACCCGGGCACGCGTACCGGCAGGCATGCAAGATATGACCCCGGCGTCGGCCACGATTCGCTGAGTACCTCGATGCGCAACGCAACTGTGCTTGCCGAGCAGAGTGGGTCAAGGTTTCAGCCCCTATGCGTCGTGTTAGTTGTGCTTGTGGTGTTACTGCTTATCTCCTTGGCAAGCAGTTGGTACGCACGACAGGTCTCTCTACCACGTTACTGCCAACAACCCGAGCTTGCGTTACGACGCCTCGCGGTGATTATGAGCGAGCGTAGGCCAGCCGGGGAGGAGTCTCGTCGCAATTACATCGTAGCCGCCAAGCTGACATTTCTGGTGCCGCGCACCGCCGATGAGCCGCTCGATGCTTACCTACAACGCGTGCGGCGCCGACTGGAGCAGCAGTGTCGCGAGTTTTACCTGGGCCAGCAGAGTTGACACGGCGAGATGCTAAGGTTTTTCCTCATGTTTTTCGACATCGCGCTTGCTTCGAAGACCCTGAATCGCCTCCGTGCGGTGCACCGGCGCGCGCCCCGTGCGGCGGCACCCTCGATCCAACTCCAACCCGCGAACCGAGCGTGCCCCCCGCTATCGGAATTCGACTGTGACCGGCCCTGCTCCGGGTCGCGGCAACGCGGTGTCTCGGGCGCACGCTGCCCGTGCGCCCATCAGACCCCACCGTGCCTGGCGCCGCGACTGGCAAACGTCTCCCCGAACACGAAATGCTGCGAGAATCGCCCCTGCGCAAGCCCCTCAGCACCAGTATTGACTTCCCCTGAGCCTCGCATCGGGCTGATGCAGAGGGCGTTGAATGACCTATTCATATTCTTTGACTTTGACATAGATCAAATGTGTTTAGGGAAAATTTTCCTAATATCTGTATCTTTGGTACTGTACCAGAGTACAATATTTAATGCCTTTAATCCTGTACCAGAGTACAGCTTACGTCATATTAGAGTAGGTCAATTCCTGTATGGTTATCATTCCTAGCCACCAAAAGCCGGCCGTGATGAGAAGCATCCTTGAGACGCGTTGCATCG
>JAOTYM010000217.1 GCA_029861845.1 Gammaproteobacteria bacterium
GGATCCCCATGTCATCAAAAGATCACGACTCAGTGGCACAAACAGTAGGCCACCGTAAAGATAATAGGTCGGCTTAACGTCATAGGAATCCTCTGCAACCAAAAAACGTGGTGGTTTCATCGGCAGCTCGAAATTCTGCTCCCCGCCATCGCGATACACTTTCACCGGCATGGATTCACCAACATGGCGTTTGGCGACCTGGTGAGCCATATCGATGCGTTCACCCTTGCGAAAACTGATGCTCCCGTCGGCCGCAACATGTTTCCCGTCGAGCATCAGCAGCACATCGCCCTCTTCGAGGATACCGTGGGCCGAGCCGCCGTGCACCACGCCAGTTATGAGAACGCCGCTGTGACTCTTTGGGCTCAAGCCCAACGATCGACGGTGCGCTTTGGATTCGAGCGCCTGAGTAACAATACCCAGGTCCGGAAAGCCGTCATTGACGCCTTGTTCCATATCACGCAGAAAGTGCTTTACCACCGATGCGCCGATCATATAACCGACATTCTCGGCTTCGTCCATCGCCTCGAATGCAATGCCGACAATCGCGCCGTCCTTGACCACCGGCCCGCCACTGTTACCCGAGTTGATTGCCGCGTCGATCTGAACGGCTAACAAGTTACGCTGGCTGTGGGCGTACGGATACATCTCGATCCTGGAAACGATTCCCTCGGTAATCGACAATCGGTCGCCGCCAATTGGAAAACCGAGCGCTGCAACGCGGTCGCCCAGTGATGGCAGATCACCGATTGGGAACGCCGGCGCGCCCTTCGCAAATCCCGAATCCTTGATTTTCAGAAGCGCCAGGTCGCATACGTGACCGACACCTTCGACCACAGCCTCGAACTTACGCGACTTACCGTAGCGGCGAACCTCGATAAATACCTGGTTCTCCACCACATGGGCATTGGTCAAGACCCGTGCCCCACGCGACGTCATTACGATTGCACCCGAGCCAACCGCTGCGTCAGGCCCCTCGGTCTGCCACGGCTGCTCATAGTCGGGCGCATCCGATGTCGTCATAACCTTTACAACGGAGCGCAGCATCGACCGCATCAGCACGCTGGGGGTTTCGTGCTCATCAGGCTCCGCGGTTGTCCTGGGTGTGTTGTCCTCGCTCATACTCCGATGATACGCCGTCACCAATATGGAACGGTGACGTATTTCTGGTTGCTGTTTACTGGGGGCAGGATTGCCTTCGCCCCTGCGGGGCTCAGTTATGTCGGCCGGCGAAGCCGGCCTCGGAATGAACCTGCTTCGCAGAACCCAACCCTGCCTCAATAGCAAAAATAAAAAGGGCCGGCCCTCGAAGAGGGCCGGCCCTTTTTATTTTGGTGGCGGGGGCATGATTTGCCCTGTTCCGACAGTCACGACGCGTATACGCCTGAGATAGGCCTATTCTAGTCTGCACCAGACTTGATTTCCTCATGGCTTGATCTTCATTTTCGCCGTGTCCACCACGGCTGCGGCAAGTTCACTTGCCCATGATCTCCTTTCTCGCGTCCCCCAGCCCCGAGGACAGCAGCACCCAGCCTCCGACGAGTGTCCCACCGATGGGCCAGGGAAGGCCGACCACGATCCCGGCCAAGATTGCCTTCAGGACTGCACTCCACGGTGCATCGTTCGCTCCTCTCATCTGGGCCAGGTAGGCCCCTGCGCCACCAAGCACGAAGCCGGCGACCATCACGACAGGTGTCGCTAGCCAAGCCGAGAGAACGTTCGAAGAGAACAGCAGCCAGTCCAATGCAAGGATCCACGCGCCTGTGGCGGGGAGCATGAATCGCCGCTTCTTTGGATTGAAGAGCCACCGAACGAGGCCACTAGAGTGGTCCGCCGGCTCGTGATGCTCCGGTCCCGCATTAGTGTCTTTATGCTCAGCCACGACGCCAGTTCCTATCTTGGGCCCCGTTGTGAGGTTAGACGAATTTCCGATACAGAGCGACTGCCGGACCACAACGGCCCGGCTTCTTTTGCAATGTTAGCGGGGGCAGGATTGCCCTCGGCGCTACGCTGCTCAGTTATGTCGGCCGGCTGCACCGGCCTCCGAGTGCCCTGTTCCGACAATCCCTACACGCCTTCGCTTGAAATAGCTCATTGCTGCTTATTGGGCACATTTTAGCGCCCGCGAAAGCCCTATTTTTCAATAGCGATCATTCGGTCACGCTAAGATTGGCAAAATCGACCGGCAGCTATATGTGAGCTCTTGCATCGAAGTACTATAATCTTACGTTCGCTTCTAAGGCCTGTTTCCAATGACAGAAGAACGCCTGCCATCGAAACAGACCAAATCGGTGAGGATAGAAAATGTGTCGTTGGCTTACGTACTCAGGATCTCCCATAAAGCTCGAAGAGCTGCTGCTCAAACCTGCTCACTCACTAATTGATCAGAGCCTGCATTCCAAACTCGGCGCGACGACCACGAATGGAGATGGTTTCGGAATCGGCTGGTACGGCGATGAGGATACACCCGGAGTCTTCCACAGCGTCGAGCCGGCGTGGAATAATCACAACCTCAGAGAACTGGCGCAGCACATTACTGCACCGCTGGTGTTCGCCCATATCCGCGCCTCGACCGGCACTGCGGTTCAGCGAACGAACTGCCACCCGTTCCGGCATGGGCGCTGGCTATGGATGCACAATGGCGCAATACGAGAGTTCAATGCGGTGAAGCGCGAGCTGGCGTTCGCCGTCGACCCATCGCTGTACCACTTGATCGAGGGTTCTACCGACACGGAGTTGTTTTTCTACCTTGCACTAAGCCTGGGTCTGGAAGACGATCCGCCGTCAGCCGTCGAGCGCGCGGTCGGCTTGATCGAGGCAACTGGACACGCGCACGGGGTGAAGCACCCCATCCAGATGACGGTGGCGACCACCGACGGTGCCAGCCTGTGGGCCTTTCGTTACTCCAGCGAACACAATTCCCGCTCGCTTTTCTACAGCACCGACGTCGAGACGCTGCGTGCCCAATACCCGGACCATCCCGTACTGCAAAGTCTATCCGACGAGGCACGGCTGGTCGTCTCGGAGCCGCTCGGGGACCTCGCTGGCGTCTGGAACGAGGTGCCGGATTCCACTTGCGCTATCGTGCAGCCGGGCCAGGACGAAATGCGTCCGTTCACGCCGCGGTCTGATTGACGCGCACGGCTGCTGATGTTAGCCGAATATCCGTTCACTGCGGCAAAGCGCACATCGTCTCAGCGTTGAACGAAGTCGCCTGATTTCTTGGGCCGTTTCGCGAATTCAGAACTCGACTCGAAATATCGACGCGGGCTTGGTCTCGTCGATCGGCAAGTCGTACATGTAGTCGTTTTCGCGACGCATGCGTTGCTCGGCCTGCGGGCTGTAACCCCATTTGATACGTGACTCCGGGTTCTTAAGGTCACGGTCTGCCTGCCGCCAAGCCGACTCTTCCTCACGACGCTCCCGCATGCGCATCTCGGCGTAGACGGCCTCTCTCATAAGTGCCTGGCGATGCATCTCGAGCTCGAATGCGGTTCGGCCCTGGGGGTCGGCAATGACCTTGATTTCATCCATGACTCGGCTTTGGGACTGCTCCTCCGGAATTCCGGTCGGTGCTTTCGCATCGGTTTCCGCAGGTGCGCCAGGTTCGTCGGATTCCGACTCGTTATCCGCGCCGGCCAACTGTGCATTCGCGAACGCGGCCCAGGACATGGCAGCCGCCACAGTCACACCGGCAACGAC
>JAOTYM010000218.1 GCA_029861845.1 Gammaproteobacteria bacterium
TCCCAGAGTTTGTCAGCGGAAACCTTGTAGATAGCCGATACAGCTGATTTCATAATCTCACCTCCAATTATTTTTGTAATGAAACGTGACCCAACATTCTCCCAAAAATATCTATCGGACACGCTCGTTGTCAACATCGGCTTAAGGCACGGGCCGAGTCTTGCGATCGGGAACTCGATTGAAATCCGTTAGATAAGGGTGTGTACCAACCGGCCGGTTTTGGCTTTCTGTCAGGCAGAGAACGACCCGAAGGCGACATTCGCGAATGCGTATTCACCGATTGGACTGCGACAATCAGTGCGCCGGGAAACAGTGACCCGTCCAACGACACCATGACGAGGACAACGAACGTGGTGTGTACACAGTAGTGAATTGGCTTAACGATTGGGCAGAAACGCCAGTGAGGTCACTTGACAGTACAGACAGTAACTGGTCGGCCCCGACCGGGCACCGAAATCGTGTCCACCGTTCGAGAATCGAATTCGTCACCGATTTCCCGCGCCGTAGCTTCGGTAATCAGTATCTGGGTTCCAAAGCGCTTGTTCTCTTGCTCGATGCGAGCAGCCAGGTTTACGGCGTCGCCGTGTACCGTATACCCGAGGCGGCCGGAGCTACCTACGGTGCCCGCAACCACGGTGCCGGTATTGATTCCGATACGCGTGCTCAAGGTAGAACCATTACCGAAGCGGTAGGTGCTCAGCGTATCCTGAATCTCAAGCGCGGCCTCGACCGCGTTGGCGGCATGACGGGGGTCCTGCACGGGAAGATTGAAGGTAGCGAGAATAGCATCACCCTGAAACTGATTAATAACTCCGCCCTTGCTTTCGATCAGTGCCGTCACGAGCGAGAAGTACTCATTGAGTAAGAGCATGATTGACCGGGGATCCATGTGTTCAGTTAACGTGGTGAAGCCCACGATGTCGGAGAAAAACACTGTGGCTTCTCGCAGATCGGGCTCGAGTATCCCGGCGTCAGCGATAACTCGGTCTACAATTGCGTTCGGAATAAATTTCCCAAACGTCTCATGCATAAGCTCCCGCTTCCTCAAGCTGTCGATTGCAACCTCTTTGGCCTGTTCGAGCTTGCGCTCGGTCTCAACGCGTTCAGTGACATCGCGCTGCACGGCGACATACTGGTAGATTGCACCACCTTCGTCACGGATCGGCGCGATAGACCACTCCATAACGAACTCCTGCCCGTCCTTGCGGTAGTTTATGGTCCGCGCTTCCCATATTTCGCCGTGACGGAGCTTTCGCTTAAGGTCGTTGAATACCGATCTGTCCGTGCTCGGCCCTTGCAGGACACGGGGTGACTGTCCGACGATCTCTTCCTTCGACCAGCCGGTCATCCGTTCGAAGGCCGGGTTCGTGTAAATGATGGTTGGGCCGGGCGATTCGAGATCCGCTGTGGTGACCAGAATGCTTTCCACGGCCGCCTCGAGTATCGCCATTGGCGCGATCTTCTGAATGTGATCCGGATTCATCGCCTGCTTCGTCTCACTCCACATATTACAGACTTAACATCGAGTCTCGTAGTACTGGAGTTTCAAAGTTTTCTTGAATCGTATGCCATTATCGCCAACACTATTTTGTTCTGGCGCATCGACCGATTGGCGGGTGCGCTTTTCGTGCCGTACGTGCTCTGGGTCGTCTACGCGACCGTGCTCAACGCCTCGCTTTGGCGGCTCAACTAAACCTAGCGAAAGAAGCCGAGTTCGGAGACCGCGAGGTCGGCATGAAAGGCGCGTCCAATGGCGACCACGCCGATACGCCGCAGCCGCGTGATATCCAGGGGCGCCTCGAGGCGATAGGGCGTAAAGGCATCGAAAGAAAGATCGATCGTCTCCCAGCTCACGCCTGCGGTGAGATGAGCCCGGTAGGACTGCCAAGGACGGACATTGTCCGGGGTGCGGAGGTGAACCGAATATTTCTCGCCATTGCCGCGCACGATGAGGCGCATGCCGGTGTAGTCGGACACATCGAGGGTATCGCCCGAGGGCGTCAGGTCGAGTGCTGCTTGCATGAAGCCGCCGTGGTTCTCGAGACGGACATCGCCAGTGAGGCGCAAGCATCGACGGCCATCGATGATGTCATGGGCGACGGAGACTTCAGAGATCCCGCCCATGACTTGATCGCTGACAGCACGCCATTGCGTGCCCAGCTTCGAGATGAAATTCTTCCCGGAAAAATCGTCGATCAGCATGTCACCACTTTGCACGCACCACGACCGCGTCACCTGGATGAAGCGAGCAATTACTGTTCAAATGTTTGTACTGCTCGTTTTCTATCTGTCGCAATTCTATCACCTGACCGGCTGTTTGTAGGAACCCAATCCAGTCGTTCAGTCCGGAGCAGCTTTTGGTAGGCTAAGGTGTAGGAGGCCATAGGCGACCAGCGCAGACGAGATCGAACCAGCCAGAATACCTAGCCGATCCCCACTAAAGTAATCACCGCTCCCGTGCTCGAAGGCCAACCCAGCTATAAAAAAACTCATTGTGAAACCAATGCCGCAGGCAAAGGCCACTCCGAGAAGTTGGGGCCAGCTTACGTTTGTTGGTAGTTGGGCTATTCCCAAGGCTACGGCGATACCAGCAAAAAGCAGTATTCCGAGTGGTTTGCCAATAAGCAAACCGAGCACAACTCCCATCGTTACGGGGTGTATCAGGTCATCGAGCGATATGCCTGTAAGTGAGAGCCCTGCGTTTGCAAAGGCAAAAATCGGCAGAATCGCAAAGGCGACTGGCCCGTGTAGATTGTGCTCTAGCTCTTGAAGCGGCGATTTCCCTTGTTCATCGCGCATTGGCACACAAAAAGCAATCAGCACCCCTGCGAGTGTTGCATGTACGCCCGATTTCAATACAGCGACCCACATTACGATGCCGAGCAAAACGTAGCTTGAGGTTCGTGTCACGCCCATTCGATTCATCACGGCTGCAATGATCAGAGCGACTGCGCCGACAAGGAGCGCGGTAAGTGATAGATCTCCTGAATAGAACAGGGCGATGATCACGATCGCGGCCAAGTCATCGAATATCGCTAGCGTCAGTAAGAAAACCTTGAGCGCGGTCGGTACACGACTGCCGAAGAGGCCTAGTAGCGCGAGTGCGAAAGCAATGTCTGTGGCAACTGGTATTGCCCAACCATCTAAGGCGACGGCGTCTCCCCAGTTGAGCCATGCGTAGATCGAGGCGGGTACGATCATGCCGCCAAGAGCGCCCAATCCTGGCAAAACAATTTGTGCAAAAGACGACAATTCGCCCTCCGTGATCTCGCGCTTGACCTCGAGTCCGATCAGGAAGAAAAACACTGCCATGAGGCCGTCGTTTACCCACAGAAGAAGGGGCTTGTTGATGGCCAATGTGCCGACTTGGATCGCAACTGTCGTATCAAGAAGTGCTCCATAGACGCCCGACAACGGCGAATTGGCGACCAGCATTGCTGCCACGGCAGAAACCAGCAAAAGGATCCCCCCTGCCGATTCCAGCTTCATGAAGTCACGAATAGCGCTGCCTAGCGTCGGTGCTTTTTCTTGTTCCCCCATGGACACTTGTATTGCAGATAGTGAAGAGGTTGGCAAGAGAATCTCACACAACCGAAAGCAATGGGATGGACTCCTCCTCCCTTTAACGGCATCTACGTGCCAGACTGGAGAATCGTCTACCAGTCACAAGAAGAGAAGGAGTCCA
>JAOTYM010000102.1 GCA_029861845.1 Gammaproteobacteria bacterium
TGACGCCAGAGGTCGGTGCATTTATCGAGCCACTTGCTTGCTCAGTAAAGGCGATCGCGCGACTTGGGGCGTGCCCACACGATCATGGTGTTATTGTCGGTTGTGGCGTTATGGGTCTGTTGAACCTGGCTGCCGCTAAAGCAGCGGGCACTAAGCTGCTGTGGGCAGTTGAACCCGATCCAGTACGGCAGGGATACGCACGACGATTCGGGGCGGATGAGGTCTTTAGCCCAGAGCAGTTGGCGGGTAAGGCGAGGGCAGATGATTTTGAGGGCGCCGACTATGTAATCGTCGGGCCTGGAAATCCCGCGATTATCTTGCAGTCGTTGGCCTATGTACGAAATGGCGGTACCGTTGTATTGTTTGCGCCGACGCCAAGCGACTCACCGACTGCGCTGGATTTCGATGATTTGTACTTTCGTGAAGTGAGCTTGGTACCCTCGTACTCCTGTGGTCCGCAGGACACGCGGCGTGCCTATGAGCTGTTGAGGATGGGAGCGGTGGATGTAATGCCGTTGATAACCAGTCGATTCAAGATCGATAAAATTCAAACCGCCTACGACACCGCCAAAGGGGGCGGTGAGGCACTGAAAGTGCTTGTTGTTTTCGATCAATGAAGCAAGAACAGCTAAACGATCTGATGCCGACTGACGAGAGTAAAGTCGTCAAGTATAAGGACGGGTTCTCCTGGCAGGGCGCGATCAAGAAGATCTATAAGGATGAGCCCGGCAGTTGGCGTGGTGTTACGCGTACTTCACTAATAGGTGGCGCTGACGATGTACCTACACCATTTCATCTGCGCTACTTCGAAGTCGAGGTCGGCGGATTTTCGAGTCACGAAAAGCATGCGCACCAACACATCGTTGTCGTGGTCCGTGGTCAGGGCAAGGTGACCCTCGGTGATCGTCAAGAAACGGTGTCCTTTGGTGACGTTGTCTACATTGCGCCTTGGGAGGTCCATCAATTCCACAATCCAGACGCTCGCGAGCCCTTCGGATTCCTCTGTGTGGTGCCGGCCGATCGCGACCGGCCGCTACTGGTAGAAAAGGGAGGCTAGCTAGCCCTGGTGCGATACTGGGATTCAGTGCCTGATACTACTTCCTACCTCGGTCTTCACTTTCTCCCATCTTTTTATCTGCCAGGTCGAAATCCCAGTGCATAAGTGATTGCCGTCCACATCATAGACCTTGGCCTCACATTTGATGTAGGCGGCGTCATCGGTTGCTAGTGGTTCAATCACTTCTTTGCGCAAGCTCTCCTCATCGACCATGCATTTGGAAATCGCGTCCTTCTTTCCCTGATAATGATATTTCATCTCCAGCGATTCCAGGATGAAGCGGTATTTAGATGCACCCAGTTTGGCCAATAGCGTTAAACCCGCCGCATATTCCGCCGCCGTTGCCAAACCGCATGCATGTAATCCCTTTATGTGATTCAGGTTGGATCTTTTGTAGGGATATCTCAGTACCGTTTCGTCTCTAGAGATGCCGATGACCTTGAGGTTGTGGGGTTTATTGAAGGGAATACCGCGCAACAAGGCGAAATTGAGCTTCCATAGCGCAAACTTCGATTTGCCGGCATCCGCAATGAGTTTTTCGATGTCCATCATGTACGATTCTGTTGGTTGAAGTTATATGAGCACCGCGCGGGAGGCCTATCGGACGAGGATAACCCACCACGCCTATCTCGTCTCGCCGCGCAACTCACGTACATGTTCCTCGAGTCCGTCGGCAGTTGCCGCTTCCGGGGACACGGGTGCACCAACAATCAAGGCAATTCTTGACCAAAAGCGGGTCGGCCATTTACGCATGGCCGGTCCACCGCGACGACTAAAGAAGCTTCCCCAAAGACCGCGCAGCGCCATCGGCACGACTGGCACGGGATTGCGTTCAAGAATACGTTCGATGCCAGGCCGAAACGGATTCAACTTACCATCTTCGCTAATCTTACCTTCGGGAAATATACAGAGCAGATCACCGGCTTGGAGAGCGTCGGCAATCCGCTCGTAGGCTTCCTCGAGCATCTTCGCGTCTTCTTTAGCTGAGGCGATGGGGATGGCGCCGGCGGTGCGAAAGACAAAATTCAATACCGGCAGTTTGAAGATCTTGTGGTACATCACGAAGCGTACGGGACGGCGCACACAGCCGCCAATGACCAAGGCGTCCGCGAGACTTACGTGGTTACATACGAGTAATGCTGGACCTTCCTCCGGTATGCGTTCTAGCCCTTGTTTATCGACACGGTAGACAGTGTGGACCAGCATCCACACGATGAATCGCATAAGAAACTCAGGTACCAGTGTATAGATATAGATGGCCACCAATGCATTCAGCGCAGACGTGACGAGAAACAATTGTGGGATTGTAAGACCCGCACGTAGCGAGGCGATGGCCATGACTGCCGATATCACCATAAACAAGGCGTTAATGATATTGTTACCGGCAATGATGCGGGATCTGTGACTCGGTTCACTGCGTTGTTGTACTAGGGCGTATAACGGAACAATGTAGAAGCCGCCGAACAAACCGATTAACACGATGTCGGTCAACACTCGCCAGCTTGTCGCCGATTGGATAAACGCGGTGGCACCGATGAGTTCTTCGCCGATTGGATTCGATGCGGCGAAGAATAAATCAATGCTAAAAACCGTTAGACCGATAGAACCGAAAGGTACAAGCCCCAGCTCCACCCGCCCATCGGATAAACGTTCACATAATAAGGAACCGGCGCCGATGCCTACCGTGAAAAGGGTGATCAACATGATCAGTACGTTCTGATTACCACCGAGCGTAAGCTTGGTGTAGTTTGGTAATTGCGCGGTATAGACGAAGCCGAAGAACCAAAACCAAGAGATGCCAAGGATAGACAAAAACACAGTGCGGTTGCGCCGAGCAAATTGAATAATTCGCCAAGTCTCGGTAACGGGATTCCAGTTTATGCGGACGCCCCTGTCTACCGGCGCCACCGGTGGGATCCAGTGGCTCGCAATGTAGCCGACAGCGGCTACCGAGACGATAACAATCGAAATCAGTGTGGCACCAATCACTGGCTGACTTATCGTTGCTGTGCCTACCATTGTCCCTAACAGGATTGCCACGAACGTACCCATCTCCACAAGTGCGTTACCGCCGACAAGTTCTCGGTCACGCAAGATCTGCGGCAGAATTCCATACTTAATCGGTGCAAACAGCGTAGACTGTGTCCCCATAAGAAATAACAGGCCAATCAATAATGCCGCATTGTTCAAATAAAAGGCGGCAGCTGCGCCTACCATAATCGCGACTTCCAAAAGTTTGATCCATCTGATCAGCCGAGACTTTTCATACTTATCGGCGAGTTGCCCGGCCGTGGCTGAGAAAATAAAAAAGGGCACGATAAATATGCCAGCACTGATGTTAATGACCGTATCCGCGTTCGCAGACAAGATACTCACACCGTGAAAGGCGATAAGCGTAACTAACGCATTCTTGAATACGTTATCGTTGAAGGCCCCTAGAAACTGGGTGACAAAAAACGGCCTAAAACGCCGTTGCCGCAGGAGTGAAAATTGATTGTCGGCGGCCATGCGCACACTCCCCTTCAATGCACCGAACACAAGCGAAGATATGAGCCACATTCAAGTTGGCACATGTCTACTCTAACAGCTAGAAAGCAAGATAATCATCAATTTACAAAGTCGTTAGTCAGTTGGTTATAATGCCTCGAGTTCCTATCGATTTAGGTTTCTAGAGCAGAAATTAAAGAGAGGGTGGAATGAAAAGGAGCCTTGTTGTGTTTGTGCCCATTGTCGCGATCCTGGTTATGGGCTTTAAATGGGTTAAGTTGACCCCTGAAGGAGAAAAGGTTCGGGTATTGGAGGCCACTGAGGTCGCTAGTTGCAGAAAACTTGGGAAGACGACGGTGTCCGTCAGAGCGAAACTAATCGGCATCAAGCGAAACGAGAAGAAGGTCAAGAGAGATCTTGAGTACCAAGCCCGTAATAGCGCTGCCGCAGACTTTGAGGCTGGAGATACGATTGTGGTTATCTCAGCCGTAACGGACGGTAAGCAGAAGTTTGACGTTTACAAGTGCGTTAATCCGTAATCGCGTGTCGCCTAGGACTTACGCCAAGAGATAAAGCGCATCTCTATGGTCGACTTGTGATGGTAGCGTATGATGATCAAATGATGAAAAGCATCTGTGAAGCCCCTGGCGTAAGGACAGAACCCAGACTGGCCAAGCCCGTTTGTAAGGGGATCGCGGTGATGACTGGATTCGACGACAGCTGTGACCGGACGGCTGCTAAGCTAGCGGGCAGGCTCAAGTTACCGCTAGTTACTGCTGACACAGCGCAGTCGTTCTCGTATTTATTAGTGGTCACCCCAAAACGGCTGGAGTTGCGCGAAAATCGTCGAGGTATGACGCGACCCATCTGTGTTGACACAACCGTCTTCCGAAGACGCCGATCGACGCTTAATCTTTCACGGCGCCAACCGCTAGCGCGTGCCATCGGCCCTCACACGAATACCGTCGTTGATGCCACCGCGGGCATCGGCCAAGACGCCTTTTTGCTAGCGCTCATGGGTTATCGCGTAACCGCAATTGAGCGTTCGGCAATCATCGCTGCCCTGTTACAAGATGGGGTGTCGCGGGCGGGTGATTCGCTCGCTGGTCGCGTAGATGTGATTTTCGGTGATACGCGCGAGGTCTTGCCGAGCATGCGCCCCGCCCCCGATACCGTGTATCTGGATCCCATGTTTCCACCTAAACGCAAGCGTTCGGCGCTTGCGAAAAAATCGGTTCGAACCCTGCGTGATTTGGTTGGTGACGATGACGATGCCGTGGAGTTGCTAGCGGTATGTCTGCGACACGCTGCTAATCGTGTTGTTGTCAAACGCCCGAGTTATGCCGACCCATTGAAGCCGGCACCCTCCGCAAATCACCGAGGCAAGCTGGTGAGATACGATGTCTATTTCGTTAAGCCCTGACTAATAGGCGCCCGATATGTCCGATCCGATGTTCTATTGCACAGAACTCACTGGGGTCGGTGACGCTGTAACCTTGCAGGGACCGGAGGCCCGTCATGTAGCTGGATCGCGCAGACTTAAGGTTGGTGACGGTATATGTTTATTTGACGGCTGTGGGACTGTCGGCCGTGCCACCATAGAAAGCATTGATCGTCGTGCGAAAACGATCGTGGCAAAGATCGAAGAATGCCAGACTGTGCCGGCGCCGACACCTAGCATCGAATTGGCCTGCGCGCTACCCAAAGGCGAACGTCTAGTCATACTTTTAGATATGACCACACAGCTCGGGATGGCAGCATTTAGGCCGCTTGAGTGTGAACGTAGTGTCGTTAAGTCGGGATCCACCGTGCATGCGCGGTGGCAACGAATTTGCGCAGAAGCGTGTAAGCAAAGTCGTCGCCCCCGCCTACCCATTATTCATTCGCCAGCCACGCCCGCACAAGTGCTCGCGGATACCAATGGATGCGATATATGGGTGGCGGATCCCACCGGCGTTAGGATTGCAGAGTTGGATACTGGCAAGGCGAGTGACCGCTTGTTGCTGATGATAGGACCCGAAGGCGGATTTAGTGAAAACGAGCTAGCCCATTTGCTGGGAGCGGGGGGACAAATGATTAGCCTCGGTAAGTCCATCTTGCGAATTGAGACGGCAGCGGTGGCGCTTCTGTCACATGCTGTTGCCTATGGGCAATCACAAAAAGCGACGGCGCCGTAAACGGCGCCGTCGATCTGTAGTACGACAAGACGGATTTAAGCGGATTTAATTGCCATACCTTGCTTATCCTTGAAATTACCCGTCACAATCATTATGAAGTCGATAAGCGCCCAGATACCCAATCCACCTAGGGTAATAAGCTGGAGGATGCCGGTGCCGATCTTGCCGACGTAGAATCTGTGGACACCCAGCGCACCAAGAAAGAAACACAACAAGATCGCGGGTACAAAACCTTTCTTACTCTTTTCCATAACTGCCTCTCTGGATAAGGTCAATGCAACTGTTGACCAGGATAGCAGATAATCTTGCCTTCGCCATCTTTAAAACTCCCTGTCAACAGCATGATAGTAACGATGAAGGTGTGAATGAGATCTGCTGCCAAGGCGATGACCCCCAATACGACGCTACCGCCGAAAAAGAAGCAGTAGACCCACACTGCCGTTAACCAGACATCTACTAGTCCTTCCAGATAACGACCCATATAGAAATGCTGAATACCGATGAAGCCAAAGATGCCTGAGAGGCAAACCGCGTACGCATAGCTTTTATCTGAGCATTTCTTCATGTCGGCGAACCCAACGACTGCTGAGGAGGCGCGCCTTGGGCTGCGCATCGGCTGCGATAATGTCGTCTGATCCCACGATTACTTATAGCACGTGATTCTTGCTGCGGTAGGATGGTATTTATTCGCGTTATTGGCAGTAATGACTAAACTTAACTAGGAGATTCAGGCGTTTGCGATGCAAGCATCTGTGCCTTGCGTCAGAATTGACCGGCCACGAGATTCTGACGTCTTGTGGGCGTTACGTAATTGGCCTATTGCTGCGGCATTTAGGTTGCCGATAACGGCAGTTGGGGCTTATTCGCTGCTTCTTTCGCAGCTTGGATGAGGCCATCTGTCCTAAAAGTAGGCCCAATCAGCCCGGTTTTGGGGATGTCCGTGCTGGCACGTTATATGCACGAATCATGAAAGATCAAAGGAACTATATTGAGATGAAGAAGTCTTCCATCTTAGGTCCTAGTTAAACGACTCATGCAGTCGGCAACCAGCAAGCGGGGGTTACGGCTATGGCAGAAGTTCAAAGGAAGTTCACTGAGATTATTGAGAAAGACCGGGCCCAACAGGCCAATACCGATTGGCGCGGTACTTTCATCGAGTATCTGGAAAAGGCTAAGCAAGATCCAGCCATCGCGAAGCTAGCACACGCAAGACTTTACGGCGTGCTGATGGACAAAGGTAGCAGCGACACGGCGGAGGCTGGTGATCCGAAGGCAGCGCGGTTTTTTGGCGACGAGCCCGTCAAGGTTTATAACTTCTTCAGAGCCGAATTCTTTGGTATCGAACCGACGATCGCGCAGATCGTTCGATACTTTCATTCTGCGGCGCTACATGGCGAAGAAAGTCGTCAAGTGCTGTACCTCATGGGCCCGGTCGGCGCTGGAAAAAGCTCGTTGATGGAGAAGCTGGCGCGCGGGCTTGAGCAAAGCGATCCGGTTTATGCTATTGAGGGCTGCCCAATGGCAGAAGAGCCGCTGCATTTGATCCCCCACAATTTGCGTAAAGAATTCGAAAAAATGTTAGACGTACATATCGAGGGACAGTTGTGTCCGGTGTGTCGTTATCGTCTTAAGGAAGATTTCAAAGGACGCTATGAGGACGTCCCGGTGGTTACCATGCGCTTCTCCAAGCACGACCGCCGCGGAATCGGAATTGTGCCGCCCGTCGACCCTAACAACCAAGACACATCGGTATTGATTGGTTCAGAAGATATTTCAAAGCTAGACATGTATTCCGAGGGCGATCCTCGGGTGCTTGACCTCAACGGCGCATTTAATGTTGGTAATCGCGGTATGGTGGAGTTCATCGAAGTATTCAAGAACGAAGCGGAATACTTGCATACCATGATTACGGCGACCCAGGAAAAGTTTATCCCCGCACCTGGGCGTCACGGTACCGTGTATGTCGATGCGGTGATAGTCGCTCACTCGAATGAAGCCGAATGGCAGAAGTTCCGAGGTGATCACACTAACGAGGCCATTCTTGATCGCATCGTGGTCGTTAAGGTGCCCTACAACCTGCGGCTTTCGGAAGAGGTCAAGATCTATCAGAAGATGTTGCAGAATTCCGATTTCCGTGAGCACATCGCGCCGCATACTTTAGAGATCGTTAGTATGTTCGCAATCCTAACTCGACTCGAACCTACTGCTAAATGCGATCTGATGACCAAGCTGCATCTCTACGATGGCGAAGAAGTCATCGAGAAGGGTAAGACACTCAAGATCAATGTGCGCGAGCTTCAAGACGAAGCTCGGCACGAAGGCATGTCTGGAATCTCTACGCGTTTCATTATGAAGGCCTTAGATAACGCGTTGGCAGATAGTCCGGAAGGAATCAATCCCATCAACGTGCGCGAGGCCTTGATTAACATGGTTAAGGCAGCTGATTTGTCGGATGATACGCGTAAGCAATATCTGGAGTTTTTACAGGACACGCTGCACAAGGCCTATCTCGAAATCCTCGAGAGGGAGATTACCAAAGCCTTTGTGTATTCGTTCGAGGAGCAGGCGGAAGCGCTTTTCCAGAATTATCTGGATCACGCTGAGGCCTATGTGAACAAGACCCGTCTCAAGGACCGCAATACCGGTGAAGAGCTGCAGCCTGACGAAGGTTTCCTAAAATCCGTCGAGGAACAAATAGCCATTATCGGTTCCGCTGCCGATGGCTTCCGTCAGGAAGTTATGGCCTACTTGTGGGCGGCGACACGTCGCGGTACCAAAGTAACTCATCAGTCCTATGAGCCGTTGAAAGAAGCGATTGAGAAAAAGCTCATGAGCTCGGTGCGCGACATGAGTCGCGTGATTACCAAGGCCCGAACCCGCGATGAAGAACAAGCGAAGAAGTATACCGACCTGGTGCAGGCTTTGATCGAACGTGGCTATAATGAGTATTCGGCCGAAATGATATTGAGGTACGCAGCTAACAATCTATGGAAGGATTAATTATATAGGCGTGTCACAGGTCCGACTTTGGCTTCAAATCCGGGAAGCTGAATTTACTCGGTGGGCCCTTGGTATGGGGTGGCAACAACTGCAGCCATGACCACCATCTTCCGTCCTTACTCCTCTTCTGATGCGCTGCGGTCCGACCGCAGCGCCGGCGATCGTTTTCGTCACCGACAAAAGGTGCGTCAGGCGATCCGCGAGAACATTTCTGACATCATTTCCGAAGAATCGATCATTGGGCAAAGCCGTGATCGAATCATTAAAGTACCGATACGTGGTATTAAAGAGTATCGTTTTGTATATGGCGATAATGCCCCCGGCGTCGGTACCGGCGACGGTACCTCGCAACCGGGCCAGGTAATTGGCCAAGGACAAGGGCAAGGCAAGGGGCAAGCGGGTGGTCCTGGCGGCGATCAGCCCGGCGTCGATTATTACGAAACCGATGTGACTCTGGAGGAACTGGTGGAGATCATGTTCGAAGATCTCCAGTTACCTGACATGGAGCGTAAGAAGCTGCGTGAAGTGTTGGCAGAGCGCACCACTAAGCGCAAGGGATATCGTCGAGTCGGCATCCACATCCATATGGACAAGCGTCGAACCGCTATCGCCCGCATTCGTCGCAGGGTGGCTAGCCGGAACGCGGCGGTCGAGACTGAAGAAGAACGATTCCCATTTCATCGCGAGGATGTAACCTTCCGGCGGTTGCGCCAGGATATGAAGCCGCAATCCAATGCTGTGGTGTTCTGTATTATGGATACATCTGGTTCCATGGATACGGTTAAGAAATATCTAGCGCGTAGTTTCTTTTTTCTCTTGTACCAATTCGTTCGCGCCCGTTACAGCAATGTGGAGGTAGTGTTCGTAGGTCATCATACGGCGGCTAAGGAAGTAACAGAGGATGAGTTTTTTAACAAAGGAGAGTCTGGTGGGACTTACATTTCCTCTGGTTATTTAAAGGCCCTGGAGATCGTTCACGCCCGTTACCATCCGACGTTATGGAATATCTATGCTTTTCATTGTTCAGATGGTGATAATTTTCCCAACGATAATGACGCCGCATTAAAATCGGCAAAAGCGCTGTGTGAGATCGCCAACCTTTTCGGGTACGGAGAGATTAAGCCGCTGAGCTCAAGCCACTACGAAGACTCTATGCTGCAACTCTTTAAGTCGATAAACATGCCTAACTTTCACACCATGCTGATAGAGCGCAAAGAGGATATCTGGCCGAGTTTCAAGGCATTCCTCGCGCGTGAGAAGACAGAGTCGTAAAGTTTCTAGCACAGCGTTCTCTGAGGAACGATCATGGGCAAACCCTGGGCGGTCGAGGATCTCAAGTACTGGGATGAAAAGATTCGAGAGAAGGTCGAAGAAGTCGGCCTATCCTGCTTTCCCCAAGAATTCGAAGTGTGCGATCATGAACAGATGCTGGGCTATATGGCTTATTCTGGTATGCCGGCCCACTATCCTCACTGGTCCTACGGAAAGAGCTACGAAAAACTAAAGACGCTTTACGACTATGGCGTGAGTGGGTTGCCGTATGAGATGGTGATAAACGCCGATCCGTCGCTGGCGTATTTAATGCACGGCAACTCGTTGTGTTTGCAGATTTTGACCATCGCACATGTCTATGGCCACAACGATTTCTTCAAGAACAACTTTACATTCCGAGACACACGCCCCGAGTTCACAATTAGTAATTTCAAAGTACGTGCGGATCGTGTGCGCGCCTATAGTGAGGACCCTTCAATAGGTATGGACAAGGTTGAAGAGATTTTGGATGCTGCACATGCGCTGTCGTATCAATGTCGACGCAACATGGCGATCCGCAAACTCTCGCGTGAGGAGCAAGAGGAGTACGTGCTGGCAGCGGCGCAACCCCAGGCGGATCCGTTCCATAGCATTCACAAGCCGGCCGAGTATGTGCCGCCCGATTTGACGAAGATACCGTTGCAGCCAGAAGAAGACCTTGTGTTATTCATTCGCGATCACAACCCGTATCTGAGTGAGTGGCAGAAAGATCTGCTTACCATTTCCCACGAGCAGGCGCAGTACTTTATTCCCCAGATCGAGACCAAGATCATGAACGAAGGTTGGGCCAGTTACTGGCACCACTATCTGATGAACAGCCTCGATCTGCCCGAGAGTCTGTACATGGAGTTCTTGGTTCATCACAATCAGGTGGTGCGACCT
Source organism: Gammaproteobacteria bacterium (assembly GCA_029861845.1). Classification (GTDB taxonomy): domain Bacteria; phylum Pseudomonadota; class Gammaproteobacteria; order Acidiferrobacterales; family SPGG2; genus SPGG2. Next base: position 10,915 of record JAOTYM010000102.1, read on the forward strand.
CATCCAGGCAGTATTAATCCTTATTATTTAGGGTTCAAACTTTGGCATGAGATCCGTCGTAGTTACGATGAACCAACACCCGAGGAGATCGAAAAATACGGTGAGCCTGACAAAAGCGGCTCCGAAAAGATCTTTGAAGTGCGTGAGGTAGACCGTGACGTGTCGTTCTTACGTCGATTTCTCACGGAAGAGCTGATGCGTGAAATGGATATGTTCGAGTATGAAAAACGGGGCGACGATATAGTTATCAGCCAAGTCTCAGATGAGGAGAATTGGCAACGGGTGAAGGACACTTTAATCGCGAGTACCGGTATGGGGTCGTTTCCGGTGATTCGCATCGACGATGCGGACTATAAGCAGAATCGAATACTCTACCTTACTCACGCGCACGATGGGCGCGATCTAGACTTCGGTTACGCTGAAAAAACGCTTGCCTATGTGTACCAACTATGGGGTCGCGAGGTTTTGTTGGAAACCAATGTACAGGGCAGCGGCTACGTATTTTCTTACGGCGATGATGGTTTCAACCAGCGCCGGAAGCGGCAATAGTGATCGGCGCGCAAAGACTAAAAGCGATAAGACAGGCCGAAAGATACCAGCGGCAATATCTCTAAACCCTCAAGCTCTTCTTCAACTCGTTTTTCCTCAGCGACTAGAATGGCCTGGAGTTCTGCTCCCGCATAGGGCCGTACCGCATCGGGGATCATGCCCTGTACGCTCAGGTCGACCTTTGGCGAGCCGAGGAAGATCATACCGAGATCAAAGCTGTAGTGAAGACGACCGTTAGTGCGGGTTGCGTTGCCCCAGCCGATACCCACATACGTCGCGAGTTCTTCGAACTCAAGCTGGCCTTTGGCCGTAAGCAAATCACTCGCCTTAACGGTAATATCGTTGAGGTCGAGTGTACTGAGGATATTCTCACTCAGCCTAATAACGCTGAGGCTAATGCTATCGAGCGCCGCGTCAGTCATATCGCTTTGACTGAACACGGATAGCATTGTTATATCCTCGTTGCTGAGATTAAAGCTTTGATTAGGCACGGCATCGAGATGAAGCGTGTGTCTATTGATCAAGACACCAACACTGGTGCGAAACGACCCGCCAAACGGATGCCAGTCAAGCAACAACGACGTAGATCGCAGTTTCGCTTCGAGTCTGTAATCTACATCTGTTTCCCGGGATCGAGCGAAATCTCGAAACTGGTCGAAACTCATGCGCACATCGACCTTAGGAGATATGCCTTTAGTGGCCTCAGCCCCAAATCCCAGGTTGCTAACGCGGTCCAAGAACACAACGCCGTGCAAAGGTAGCGTCGGCAAATGCTGCGGGCGTATGAAGGCATCAGTGTCTGCATACCGGGACTGCCGTGCATGAACTGACGGCGGGAATGTGCATACAATAATCACCAAAGCGAACTTGAACCATAGGATTCTGCTCAGAAATCGCGCGTACTGCATTTTCCTATCCTCCGAAACCCCGGCCAGGTTTCATAACGAAGGGAGGGGGCGTTACTACACTTGCCGGCTACCTACGCACCGCGTGCAAACGGTGATTCATTTCGGCTACACCGAAACTACCGCCTTCAGCTGGGCGTGGGAGCTGTGCTACTCCGGGAAACTAGATGACTCGAGCGGTGCTCGTGGGGGCCCGTTGGAATAGATTGGTGATTGGAGGAAAGTTACTCTACAACTCTGGGGATCGATGATGACAATACGGCAACCGGATGTGTGGTACTTCATAACTACTACCTCAACTCAGTTTCTACTGCATTCACCTCCGTTAATCACTAGAAATCCGTGCATATTCCTCGGCTAACGCGAAGCTGCCCATCGCTGCAAGCGCTCCAGCAAGTTCGCGTTCCTTGTGATTTGGTATGCTCGCCTTTCAGCAGGAATTAGACGTTACCACAATTGAGGGGTTGCACCACGGTTAGCTGGGATGAACGGTCGTTTTTTGAGGACGAACGGTCCACTAAGGCGTTAAAACCATATAAAAAAAGTGGTTTTTGCTTGAAGAGTCATGGACGTGGTCAGGTATTGGCCACGGCTTGAGCCGCCGGCGGGCTTTATCAGCTGGCTCTGGCGCATCGCCACATAGGCGAAGCGCCCACTTGGGATAGTGCTAGCGGGCCTCCGGCACCCTGCCACTAGGCCGGCTGAGGCCCTGACCTGCTTGCGTCTTCGAGCGCGATTTCTAATACTGTTGCTCTTCACGTACGGTATTCGTGACGAATCTTTGGCCGGGATTGTTCTGACGTGTATGCGATCTACAAGGCAGGGATGGTTCTGGCATGCACGGACGGACTCATGCCGCGGGCGCAGGGCAAGGATTGTTCTTACAATCCTTTTGCATTTCCTCCGTCCCTGGAGGTCAGATGCGCACGACTCCAGGGCTGGAGGACGACGGCAGGGATGCCGGAGGTAGAGAGCGACGCCGGCAGCGGTTGCCGAGGTAGAATCGTGTCGGGAACAGCGGTCGAGGAGCGGCCTACAATGCTTTTGCGTTCCCGCCATTCGTGGCGGTCAAATGGAGGAGGCAACATCCATGCCCAACTATAAAACTGCGGACATCCGCAATATCGCGCTGGTTGGTCACGCCCTAGCCGGTAAGACCACGCTTACCGAAGCCCTGTTGCACAAGGGCGGTGCGATTAATACCCCTGGTAGCGTCGATAAGGGGACCACCGTGACGGACTTCGAGCAG
>JAOTYM010000219.1 GCA_029861845.1 Gammaproteobacteria bacterium
TGCTACAAACTTTAATCTTTCATCCACTAGGTTACGCTCTTGCCAAGGCATTTGGACCCCTCCAAATCACCTCATTGTGTAACCTATGTCTCCGGTATATTGTGTAACCTATGTCTCAGGAAGGACACTTTAGTATTGATAAGCGGTTACTCATCGTGAGTGACCACTCTCTTATCGCTCTCATCACATCCCGTGTGAGATCTGCGTGACTTTTCTGGCGCGTCGTCAAGATCCCGTCCGCCTACCACCTGCAGGTGTGGCTTGACCACGATGCCCTCCTTGCGCTGACACAAAAGCTCAAAGGCGTGGAGGAGTTCACTTATCTCCGCCGCCGAATAGTGCGTCGTGATGTCGCCGTTTGAATGGCCCAGGCAGACCTTGCGGGTCTCAAGCGCGATACCGGCAACCGTCTGCCACACGTGTGCTTCAGGTTATGCACGCCCTGTCGCACCCAAGGCCCCGTGGGGAGTCCGGCCACTTTCCACGCCCGTTTCCACGTATTGGTATGCAGGGCACGGTAAGACTTGCCCGTGCGCGGATTGGGAAAGACGTAGGCGCTCTTGCCAACCCACCGCCGTCGTTGCTCGGCGATGACGAAGCGGGCAATCCGATTGAGCACGATCAGCCGCGCCTCACCATTTTTCACATAACCCTCAGGCACGATAAACACGGATGTGCCAAGCACCGGCACGGCGTGCTCCCACTCCCACCGGAGCTGGCAAACCTCCTGCTCACGCGTCCCGGTGTTCACCTTGAACAAGGCCATGGCCTGCAATCGCGGGGACAGCTGCGAAAGAAGCTTGTCCTGTTCTTCCCAAGACAGAGAATAAGCCTGGGCACTGTGTTCCTGAGCCGGGTCACCCTTGCGGGGTTTGGTCGGCAGCATGGTGATGATTGGGGCCGCGTCAATCCAGGGCCTGCCTGTAAAGTCACAACGCCACCTGCGCCACGCCGACAACAGGATGGTTCGTACCACCTCGAGCTCTCGGTTGATGGTCGAGTGCTTGATGTCTCGACGCACAACGTAGAACTCACCTGTCTTGGGGTTTCGCCTCCTTGTCTTGATGCCTTCCTGTCTGCGCCACGCGATGTACGGTTTCAGTGTTCCATCGTGGATATCGCTAAGTGCCACGTCGCCGAGATGCGGCATCAAGCGCAAGGCGGTTGCCTTGAGATCCTCAAAATCGTCGCTCCGGTGCAAACCGCCAACCCGGACTTTCAGGGTGGTGACCGTATAGACATCGGCCTGGGCCTTAATTTGTCGGGACAGCGCGGTGCATGGCGCGGGTGGCGTGGGGCGGTCGAGTTCGGGGTACCGGTCGATCAAGACCTCGACGGCCCGCAGATGGAGGCCGATTGGTTCGTGACCGCTGGCTTAAGGTATATGTTTTAGACCGTGCTTCGCCATAATTGGCCCAACGCCCCTCACTCGCAAAACCGGGTCGTCGACTGCCCTACCAAGCTCTGGTCCTGACAGTCGGCTGCGAAGTCGATTCCCGCCGGATGTGCTGCGCGGCACAGCGAACTGATTCTCGTCCGCGCTTCGGGTTGAGCGGTCATTAGTCGTGGGTCTCCCAAGCGCGCCAGAGTCAGTCGAATCGACGATTTTCCAGTTTCGTCTAGATTACCGTGGAGTTGATGATGGGGCAGCCAGGCGGGCGATGAATTCCAGCGGTTCGAGGATGATGTGGGTGGTGCCGTAGCGATACGGTGTCTGATGCAGCGCCCACTCGGAATTCACCGTGCTGAAGGGCTGCGGTCACTCCTTCCGCAATTGTATTGCCCGTAAAGACATGGGCGGGGTCATGACCAGGTATCCGAAATGCCTTTCCTGGACGAATGTGAATGCTAAGAGCGTGCTAAAACTAGGTGGGTGACTTTTTCATGGCTGCCTCCTCCATGGTGGCCTTGCAACGAACCTTGTTGACGCCGGTTCTTCTTGAGAGGGTGCTTATGATGCTCCTTTCTGATGAGGGGTCAACAGAATTCCGACAAGCGGGCACCAACAGCAGACCCCCATGCCCTGCTTCTACCTCAAACCCAAACAAGATGACTTGAACCAAGAACTGCAAATCTGTATCGCCGAAGCGTTGTACGATGTAGATTCGATTGTGGCCGACCCAGAAGCCTACACCAAAGAACAAGTAGCAACCTTACAAAGTCAGATGGTGTTGAATCCGGAACAAGAGTGGGAGATATCAGGTGGACAATCTGCTCCTCGCTATAACGCTTTCTCGACATTGTCGGTTCTCCTATGCCTGCCAGTTTACCTCGGCGAACTCTCAATCGCCTTGGCTGGATTTACGGAGGAAACGTCAAGATTTATCATCATGGATAAATTCGTCCTTTGCACCCTCAACCTTAGTTTATCCAGATACACGGTTGTCGGTCTGTGCGGTGGCGACTACAATTTCAAGCGAATCTGACGCTGGAGTCGGAAACGATGTTAATCGGTCGACTACGCCGATGCGGTCCGATTTGCACTGAGCGTATAAGGGTCTTCAGCTCGTACAGTGAATTGAGAACCACTAGCCCGATCGAATTCATAATGCCCTGGCGACAAACATACGCGGATCTTTCGCGACAACGCATGTGGAGTGCGTTGCTTGCGATAGTCTGCATCGGAACGATTACCGCCACCGCATTAGGGGACGCGACTGGTCCCGAAGCCTCCGGCGCAACCGTTGAGGTAGAATTGCATGACGGGTTGTTGACGCTGCACGCCTCGAGTGCTCCACTCGTCGAGATTATCCGTGCGATCGGCAAGGAGGCTGGCTTTGAAACCTTGGTTCACGGCGAACTGGATGATGTGCTCACCCGCTCGCTGATCGCCTTGCCACTGGAACAGGCACTGCGCCAATTGCTCAAAGATGTCTCCAACGTAATGTTGTTCGAAGAATCGCAGGCTCCGCGGCTGACCCAGGTATGGCTTTACGGACACACGATCTCCGGACGTACCTCTGCTGCGCCATCCTTCGAAACGCCGGAAGCCACTGTTATCGTGCAGGCCTTGGATACCGAGCGTGCCACGCTCATCACTGCCATCCGTGAGCGCGCCCGGGCGGGAGAGCTGCAGGCCATACAAGAACTCACCCGCTTGCTGCGTGAGGACGTTGATCCGGCGGTCCGCAGCCAGGCTGCCGGCGCCCTTGGTGAGATTGGTGACGCTGCCGCCATCTCGGCCCTGCAGATGGGCGTGGAGGACAGCGAGCAGCTCGTGCGTATGCGTTCCATCCGCGCCCTGGCCCCGATCAAGAGCGATCAGTCGACCCAAGTGCTTGCCGATCTGCTGTTCAGCCATCCGGACACACGCACTCGTCTTTTGGCAGTGTGGGCGTTGGGCCAGCAGGACAGCCCGTTAGCGAGGTCTTATCTTGAGGCCGCGAAGGTAGACGGAAACACGCTGGTGCAACAGGCTGTAGCTCGTGCCCGGGCTACCAGCGGCGACAGTTCCAGGATAGGAGGCGACGCCACATCGCCGAGCACAGATAACACCAGATGATGGCCTAGCGGCGGCAGAAACTCCCCCACAGGGTGCTGAAGGGTTCGGGCGAAGAGAAACACGACTTTCCCCACGTCGAACTCTGACGCGTTATGAGCGCACGGTTATTTCAGTTTTGAATACGGTACCGGA